>NZ_SAUN01000001.1:3113235-3424558 GCF_004011505.1 Nonomuraea polychroma | reverse complement strand
TATGGCGGAGCTCGACGCGACGCTGGCGGCGCTCGCCGACCCGACCCGGCGCAAGGTGATCGACCTGCTGCGCCAGGGCCCGCGCCCGGCCGGCGAGCTGGCCCAGGCCGTGCAGATGAGCGCCCCCGCCCTCAGCAGGCACCTGCGCGTGCTGCGGGCCGGCGGGCTCGTACACGCCGAGACCGGCGGGACCGACGCCCGGCTGCGCCTCTACACGCTGCGCCCCGAGCCGTTCGCGGCGCTGCAGGCGTGGCTGGACCAGGTGCAGGCGTTCTGGGCCGAGCAGCTGGGCTCGTTCAAGGAACACGTCGAACGCACGCAGGAGGACACTTCGTGAATGCGGTCCAGGCCAGCGTCACCGTCCCGGTCGACCCGGCGACCGCCTTCCGGATCTTCACCGACGAGATCGACAGCTGGTACGTCCGCGGCCGCCACAGCTGGGTCGACCCCGACCGCGCCGTCGGCATCCGGTTCCAGGACGGCTACCTGCGCGAGCTGTGGTCCGACGGCGGCCACGTCGACACCGGCAAGATCATCATGTGGGAGCCCCCGCGCCGCCTCGTCTGGGCGGACCTCATCAACGAGACCGGGCAGATGGAGATCGAGGTGGCCTTCAGCCCGGTCGACGGCGGCACCGAGGTCGTGCTGGAACACCGCGGCCTGGACACGCTGCCGCCCGACGTGGCCGGGCGGATCCGGCGCGGCTACTCCTGGAACATCGTCCTGCGCTGGTACGCCGACCAGTGGGAGCGCTAGCGCCGGCCGTACTTCTTGTGCACGGCCTGCTTGCTCACCCCGATCGCGTCGGCGATCTGCGCCCAGGCCAGCCCCGCCACGCGGGCCCGCCGCACCTGCACCGCCTCCAGGCGCTCGATCTCGCGGCGCAGCGCGGTCGTGGCGTGCAGGGCCAGCAGCGGATCGTCGTCCTGCGCCTGCCGCATCAGGGCCGCGAGGTCGTTCGTCATGCCCCCACGGTAGTCCCGATCGTCACCTGGATTCGACCACCAGCCGCACACCCAGCCCGATCAGCACGACGCCGGAGATCCGCTCCAGCGTGCGCCGCACCGCCGGGCGTCCCAGCCACTCCTTGGCCTGGGCGACCGCCCAGACGAGCAGCCCGTACCACAGCAGGTCGATCAGCACCCACACGACGGCCAGCGTCACCAGCGTGACCGGCACGTTCTGCCCCGGCGGGACGAACTGCGGCAGGAACGACATCGCGAACACCGCCGCCTTCGGGTTGGCCAGGCATGTGCCGACCCCCGCCAGGTACGCCCCGCGCCACCCCGGCGCCGTGGCCACCTCAGGCGGCGGCGCGCCCTTGCGGGCCTGCCACAGCGACTGCGCGCCCATCACGACCAGCACCACGGCGCCGGCCACGCGCATCACGTCGTAGGCCAGCTGGGAGGCCACCAGCAGCGCCGACAACCCGAACGCGGCGGCCAGGCCCCACAGCAGGATGCCGGTCTCGTTGCCGAGTGTGGCCGCCATGCCGCTGCCACGGCCGGCCCGCAAGGTCTGGCGCAGGATGATGGCGGTGCTGACCCCGGGCACCATGGCCACCAGGACGCACGCACCCGCGAACGCGAGAAGATACATGCCGACGATCATGACAGAAACGGCCCGGGAATCTCCTCCGGATTTTCAGCCGTAGAGCTTGCTCAGCTCGGCGACCGCCTCGCGCATCATCACGCGCAGCTCCGGCGGCTCCAGCACCTCGACGTCCGCCCCCATGCGCAGCAGCAGCCAGCGCGCGTGCGTGAGCGACTCGACCGGCAGGGCCAGCGTGACCCACCCCTCCGGGTCGGTCTCCCCGGCGGCCGCCAGCGCGGCGTCGACGACGTCACGGCCCATCGTGTACGCCAGCAGCTCCCCTCGTCCCGGGGCGAGCTTGACCACGACCTCGGCGGTGTACATCCGCTCGCGGAACTCCTTGGCGTACGCGGTCCAGAACGCCGTCAGCTCGAACCCCTCCGGCCGCGGGAAGTGCCCGGGCAGCGTCTCCAGCGTCAGGATGCGCGCCACCCGGTACGTGCGCGGCGAGGCCCCCGGCGGGGCGGCCACCAGATACCAGGACCCGCCCTTGAGCACCAGCCCGTACGGGTGGATCACCCGGTCGACCTCCTGCTGCCCCCAGCGCCGGTACGTCATGTGCAGCGGCCGCTGCTCCCACACCGCCTCAGCCACCTCGCTCAGGTGCGGCACGTCGTCGCCCGAGCGATACCAGCTCGGCACGTCCAGCAGGAACCGCTCCCGGATGCGCGAGGCGTGCGAGCGCGGCTCGGGCGGCAGCGCGGCCAGCAGCTTCAGCTCGGCGGTGGCCGCCACCTCCGCCAGCCCCAGCTCGGCCGCCGGCCCCGGCAGCCCGGCCAGGAACAACGACGACGCCTCCTCGGCGGTCAACCCGGTCAGCCGGGTGCGGTAGCCGTCCAGCAGCTGATAACCGCCCGCGGGCCCGCGGTCGGCGTAGACGGGCACGCCGGCCGCCGACAGCGCCTCCACGTCGCGGTAGACGGTGCGGACCGACACCTCCAGCTCCGCGGCCAGCTCGGGCGCGGTCATACGGCCGCGTGTCTGCAGGAGCAGCAGGAGGGAGAGCAGGCGGCTGGCGCGCATACCCGCCATTGTATTGCGCACATAGGGCGTGTTTATATGAACACGTGGAACGTTTGCAATCCATCATGAACGCCTTGCGCACGCAGGACAGCGTCACGGTCGCCGAACTGGCCGCCGAGCACGGCGTGTCGGAGATGACCATCAGGCGCGATCTGGACGAGCTCGCCCAGCAGGGTGTGGTGCGCCGGGTCAGGGGCGGCGCGCTGTCGCTGCTGCTGCGCGGCGAGGAGCCGCCGTTCGGCGTGCGCGAGCGCGAGGCGGTGGAGGCCAAGAAGCGCATCGGCGCCGAGGTCGCCGGCCTGCTCGCCGACGGCGAGGCGGTGGTGCTGGACGGCGGCACGACCGCGCTGGAGGTCGCCCGCGCGCTGGTCGACCGCCGGCTGACCGTGCTGCCGCTGGCCCTGCAGCCGGTGCCGCTGCTGGCCGCCGCCCCGCGAGTCCGGCTGGTGCTGCCCGGCGGCGAAGTACGCAAGGGCGAGCTCAACGTCATGGGACCGCTGACCGAGAGCTCCATCAAGGCGCTGCGCTTCGACACCGCGGTGGTCGGCTGCTGCGGCCTGTCGGCCGAACACGGCCTGACAGCGCACGACCTGCCGGAGGTCGCGGTCAAGCAGGCCGCCATCGCCTCGGCCCGGAGGGTGATCGTGGTGTGCGATTCCGGCAAGTTCTCGCGTACGGCCTTCGGCGCGGTCTGCCCGATCTCGCGGCTGGACGTGGTGGTGACCGACTCCGGCATCCCGCGCGAGCAACGCGACGCCCTGGTGGCGGCGGGCGTGATCGTCAGGGAAGTCCCCCTCGCGGGCGAGCCCGGATGAGGCGCGAGCGCACCGCCGTCTGCCTGCTGTTCTTCCTGGCCGGCGCGGCCATCGGCACGTGGACCGCCCGCATCCCCGCCATCAAGGAACGCCTCGGCCTCGGCGAAGGCCACTTCAGTCTCGCCCTGCTGGCCATCGCCGCCGGCGCGATGATCGGCATGACGGCGGTGGGCCGCCTGGTCGACCGGCACGGCAGCCACCGCGTGATGATCCCGGCGGCGCTGGTGCAGGGGCTGGCACTGGTCCCGGCCGCGTACGCGCCGGACCTGGGCGTGCTGGCCGCGGCGCTGCTGCTGTTCGGTGTCGCGCACGGAGTGCTGGACGTGGCCATGAACGCCAACGCCGTCGAGGTCGAGCGGGCCGGCGGACGACCGGTCATGTCGTCGTTCCACGCCGTCTTCAGCCTCGGCGGGTTCGCCGGGGCCGGCACCGGCGGCCTGTTCGCGCACCTCGCGCTGACGCCCGCGGCCACGTTCTGGTCGGTGGGGGCGGTCATCGCGGTGCTCGCCTGGTGGGCCGGGCGGTGGGCGCTGCGGACCGCCCCCGCCCGGGGACCGGCCGCGGCGGGCCGGGCCCGGCTGCCCAAGGGAACGCTCTTCCTGGGCGTGCTGGCGTTCTGCTGCCTGGTGGGCGAAGGCGCGGCGGCCGACTGGAGCTCGGTCTACCTGCGCGAGGACCTTGGCGCCTCGCCGGGGTTCGCCGCCGCCGGCTACGCCGCGTTCTCCCTCATGATGACCGCCGGCCGGCTGGCGGGAGACCGGCTGGCCGCCAGGTTCGGGCCGGTGCCGCTGGTGCGCTGCTGCGGGCTGCTGGCCGCCACCGGGCTGGGACTGGCGCTGCTCGGCGGGCATCCGCTGGCGGGCGTGGCCGGGTTCGGCTGCTTCGGGGCGGGATTGTCGTGCATCGTGCCGCAGGTGTTCTCGGCCGCGGGGCACCGGGATCCGGCCTTCGCCGGGCGGGCGCTCGCACGGGTGGCATCCATCGGATACCTCGGGTTCCTGACGGGACCCGTGCTTATCGGGGCCGCCGGCGAGGTCGCCGGGCTGCCGCGGGCGCTGGCCGTACCGGCGCTGCTGGCCGCGTTCGTCGCCTTGACCGCCACCGCCCTGCGCACACCCGCGACCGAGCCCGCGCGCTCCCGTTGAGGGGCTCAGCCTCGAGTGCGGCTCAGCTTTGAGAAGGGCTCAGGCGAACTGCTGCCAGCCAAGCCTGACCACCATCGCCGCCACGACGCACAGCAGCACGATCCGTACGAAGGCGGCACCCCGCTTCAGCGCCATCCGCGCGCCGACCTGGGCGCCGGCCACGTTGCACACCGCCATCCCCAAGCCCAGCGCCCACTGCACGTGCCCCTGCAGCCCGAACACCACGAGCGCGCCGACGTTCGTCCCGATGTTGATGATCTTCGCGGAGGCCGACGCCGAGACGAAGTCCAGCCCGAGGATGGTGGTGAAGGCGATGATGAGGAACGTTCCCGTGCCCGGCCCCATGATGCCGTCGTAGAACGCGATCCCCACCCCGGCCACCGCCACGGCTGCCAGCACCCTGGCGTCGGTGCGCAGATGCGGCCGCGGCACCGCCCCGAACGACGGGCGCAACGTCACGAACGCCGCCACCGCCAGCAGCACCACCATGACGGCGGGGCGCAGCACCTCCGCGGAGATCGCCGCCGCGGCCCACGCCCCCAGGCCCGCGCTCAGCACGGCCAGGGCCGCGCCGGGGATCGCCACCTGGCGGTCGACCTTGGTGGAGCGGGCGTAGGCGACGGCTGCGGAGGTGGTGCCGAAGACGGACGACAACTTGTTGGTGGCCATCGCCTCGACGGTGGGCATGCCAGTGATCATGATGGCGGGCAGCTGCAGCAGCCCGCCGCCGCCCACGACGGCATCGACCCACCCGGCGCCTGCCGCTGCGACCAGCAACACCAGGACCTGCTCCAGCGGCACGCCACTCCCCCGATTTCCCCCAAGAAAACCCCAAGAGTGTACAAGTGCCGCATTAGCCACTATTCGCCGGGTGGCGGGGGCGATCAGTCCTCGGCGGCCAAGGCCCGGAGGATGCCCGCGGTCAAAGCCGCACGTTCGATCATGCCGTCCACGCTGATGTGCTCGTGCCGCGCATGTGCCCCGGCTCCGACGGCGCCCAGGCCGTCGAGGACGGGTAGGCCCAGCGCAGCGGTGAAGTTGCCGTCGCTGGCCCCGCCGACCGAGCATTCGCGCAGGTCCAGGCCCATGTCGAGGGCGGCCGCGCGGGCCAGGGCGAACAGCCGCGCCGTGCCGGGCCCGCGCTCCATGACGGGGCGGTTCCACCCGCCGCGCACCTCGATGGAGGCCCGGGGGTCGTGGGGCCGCAGGACGGCGAGGGCGGCGTCCACACGGTCGGCCTCCGCCCGGCTGGCGACCCGGACGTCCACCTCGGCCCGCGCCGCACCGGCGACCACATTGGAACCGGTGCCGCCCGACACGACGCCCACATTGACCGTCGTGCCCGCGCCGGGGTCGGCCAGGTCGTGCAGCCACCGCACGGCCCTGGCCAGCTCGTCGATCGCGCTGGCGCCCTTGGCGGGCTCCAGCCCGGCATGCGCCTCCACACCGGTGAAGGCCAGGTGGAAGATGCCCACGCCCTTGCGCGCGGTCTTCAACGCCCCGTCCGCACTGGCCTCGAACACCAGCACGGCGGCGGCCTCGCGAGCGGCCTCCTCGATCAGCGGCCGCGAGGCGGGGCTGCCGATCTCCTCGTCGCCGTTGAGCAGCAGCCGCAGCGGCGGGCGCGGCAGCCCCGCGCTCTCCAGCGCGCGCAGCGCCCACACGAGCTGGACCAGGCCCGCCTTCATGTCGAAGACGCCGGGCCCGGTGGCCCGGTCCCCGTCCAGGGTGAACGGCCAGGAACGCAGCGTCCCGGCCGGCCAGACGGTGTCGTAGTGGGCGAGCAGCAGGATCGGGGCGCCACCGCGGCCCGGGTAGTCGTTGATGCGGACGTCGCCGTACACGCCGCCGTCGCCGCGGCCGCCGATGTCGCCGCACGCGCCGCCGTCGATCCGCCGCGTCGCCGCGGGTCGCCCGATCCGGGCCTCCAGGTAGCCGTCGAGCCAGTCCAGGCCCGCATCGAGCAGGGTCTTGTCGTTGCTGGGGGTCTCGAGCGAGACGTACGCGGCCAGGTCGGCGAGCATCTCGGCGCGGTGCCCGCCGATCCAGCCGCGCAGTTCCCCGGCCTCCACCTCGTTCTCCACGGTCATCAGGCGACCTCCTGCTCCTGCTCGTGCTCGTCGAGGCGGGTCCTCGCGCATCGGCCCGCGCCCGGCCTGGACGTCGGCCAGGCGGCACGACAGCAGCCATGCCGGCCCAGGCGAAGACGGTCGCGGTGGTGGTGGACTCGGACGGGATGACGACGGGACGACGATGTCGCGCCGGATGGGGCCGGGATCCTCCGGCAGGGTACGCAGCCAAGCCGCCGAACGATCCCTCGCCCCCTGTCATACCCGCTCCGGACCGCGGGTAGCCCGAGCAGACCGGCAGCGGAATCGAACACACCCGCCTACTTCAGTCGCACCGCCGCCGCACCACCACCACGGCGACCGCCACACCGCCGGCCACCGGCCGGGGTCCGAGCACTCGCCATCCACCAGGTCCCCGACGCGAACGCACTGACCGCCCATTCCGTATCAGCGCGAACAGCTCATGCAGCCACCGACGACGCCTACCCTCCTCGGGCGAGGCAGGCGGCGGTCCAGGCGGCATGGCGGCATGGCGGCACGGCGGCATGGCGATGAGCGACGAGCCGATCGGAGGAGCGCCACGTCCCACGCGCATGCCCCTCACGCAACATGCCCGGGGCCGGCTCAGGCGCACGCCACGGCCCCTGGCCGCACGCGTCACAGCGCCACGTCAGGAGCCACAACCAACGCCCCAACGCCACGCGCGACGCCCATGCTTCAGGCCACGCCCTCTCACGACGCACGCCTTGGGCACCTGGCCGCACGCGCCACGCCCCACGCCCCACGCGCCACGCCTCCGACGACTCACGCCTCGAGGCCCCATGGACAACGCGCGACGGGCCACGGTCCACGGGCGACATGGGGAGGCGGCGTGCCCCCGAGAAAGGGCGCGCCGCCTCCGGCGAGGAACGTGGTCAGTGGGCCGGGGCGAGCGTGCGCTTCCTGGAGGCGTAGATGTCGTCCACCAGCCCATACGTCCGCGCCTGCTCGGCCGTGAAGATCCGATCCCGTTCGATGTCCTTCCTGATCTCCAACGGCGACCGCCCCGTGTGCCGCGACAGGATCTCCTCCTGCTGGTCCCGCATCCGCAGGATCTCCCTGGCGTGGATCTCCAGGTCACTGCCCTGCCCGCGCCCGCCCTCGGTCGCCGGCTCGTGCAGCAGCACCCGGGCGTGCGGGAGCGCGGCCCGCTTGCCCGGCGTGCCGGCCGCCAGCAGCACCGCCGCCGCCGAGGCCGCCTCGCCGATGCAGACCGTGTGGATCTCCGGCCGGACGAACTGCATCGTGTCGTAGATGGCGGTCATCGAGGTGAACGAGCCGCCCGGCGAGTTGATGTAGAGGTTGATGTCCTGGTCGGGATCGATCGACTCCAGCGTCAGCAGCTGCGCCATCACGTCGTTGGCGACGGTGTCGTCGATCGGCGCGCCCAGGAAGATCACCCGGTCCTCGAACAGCTTGTTGTACGGGTTCATCTCCTTGATCCCGTACGACGTGCGCTCGGTGAACGACGGCAGCACGTAACGCCCGCTCATCTCAGTTCATCCCTTCGGCGATGTGGTCGACGATTCCGTATTCCAGGGCCTCCTGGGCGGTGAACCAGCGGTCGCGGTCGGAGTCGGCCTGGATGCGCTCCAGCGGCTGGCCCGTGTGGTGGGCGATGATCTCGGCCATCCGGCGCTTGGTGTAGAGCATGTTGTCGGCCTGGATCTGGATGTCGGTGGCCGAGCCGCCGATGCCGCCCAGCGGCTGATGCATGACGATGCGGGAGTTGGGCAGCGCGTAGCGCTTGCCCCTCGCACCCGCGGTCAGCAGCAGCTGCCCCATGGACGCGGCGAACCCCATCGCCACCGTCGTCACGTCGCACGGAATGAACTGGATCATGTCGTAGAGCGCCATCCCGGCGGTCACGGACCCGCCCGGAGAATTGATGTAAAGGGTTATGTCGCGTTTGGGGTCCTCGGCCGCCAGCAATAGGAGCTCCCCGCAGAGCCGGTTGCAAATCTCGTCGTCGACCTCCTGGCCGAGGACCACGATGCGCTCTTTCAACAGGCGCTGGCCGAGCTGGTCCGGCCAGGCCACGCGCTGCGTCTCCGTCATGACGGTCGCCTTTCTGCTCGAGTATTTCTGCGAAAAACGCTAGACCGAGACGACGTGAATTAAGGAATCTTTTCGCTGGCGGCGCATTTCTCTAACGGCGCATTCCACCGAGAGCGAATTTCTCTCGACATACAATCGCGGATGTGCGAAGGACTCTCTTCCGGCGATGGACGTGCCTCATTCTGGGCGGCGCGCTGCTGATGCCGTACATGATGGCCGGCGTCTTGGTCTCGGCCGTCTGGCAGGGCGAGCAGGCGAACCTGTTGCTGCCCGTCCAGGTCGGCGTG
Organism: Nonomuraea polychroma; assembly: GCF_004011505.1. Taxonomy (NCBI): domain Bacteria; kingdom Bacillati; phylum Actinomycetota; class Actinomycetes; order Streptosporangiales; family Streptosporangiaceae; genus Nonomuraea; species Nonomuraea polychroma. The sequence continues at coordinate 3,415,529 of NZ_SAUN01000001.1, read as the reverse complement.
TTCGCGGCGGTGCTGCCCGTCGTGGCCGTGACAGGGTTGTTCCTGCCGGTGCGGGGACTGGAGATCAGCGCGGCGCAGGGGCTGCTGGGGGCCCGTGTGGCGGCGCCGCCGCGGCAGCCCGAGCGTCGTTCCTGGCAGGAGCGGCGGCGCACCGCCGCCTGGTTCACGCTGCACCTGACGGTCGGGGGCGTGGTCAGCGGGTTCACGCTGGCGGTCGTGCCGTTCACGGTCTACACGCTCGCGCTGCCGTTCACCGGGCGGGCGGCGGTGGTGCTCGGGTTCACGGTCGCGCCGGGGTGGGCGGCGGCGCTGTGGGCGCTGGCCGGGCTGGCGCTGCTGGCGGCGCTGGTCGCGACGGCGGCGGGGGCGGGCGCGCTGCTGGCGCGGCTGGCGCCCGCCCTGCTCGGCCCGACCCCGTCCGAGCGGCTGGCCGCCGCCGAAGAGCACGCCCGTACGCTCGCCGAGCGCAACCGGCTGGCCCGCGAGCTGCACGACTCGGTCGGGCACGCGCTCAGCGTCGTCACCCTGCAGGCCGCGGCCGCCGGCCGGGTGCTCGACCGCGACCCGGCCACGGCCAGGGCCGCCCTGGCCGCCATCGAGGAGTCGGCCCGCGCCGCCCTCGACGAGCTCGACCACGTGCTCGGGCTGCTGCGCCACGGCGCCGAGACGGAGCGGAGGAGCCCGGCGGGGACGCTGGCCGATCTCGGCGAGCTCGTCGCCGCCTCCGGCGTCCAGGTGCGGCAGGAGGTGGGCGACCTGTCCGGCGTGCCGGCCGCCGTCTCCCGCGAGGCCTACCGCATCCTGCAGGAGGCCCTCACCAACGCCATCAAGCACGGCCGCGGCCCCGTGCGGCTGTCCGCCGCCGTCCACGGCGACGACCTGCGCCTCGAGGTCACCAACCCGGGCGGCGGGAACGCCCCGCGCTCCGGAGGCAGGGGCGTGCCGGGCATGCGCGAGCGCGTCCGGCTGCTGCGCGGCGACCTGGAGGCCGGTCCCGCCGGAGCCGGGTGGACGGTGACCGTACGTCTGCCGCTACGGTCGGCCCCATGACGCTGACAGTCGTGATCGCCGACGACGAAGACCTCGTCCGCACCGGCCTGCGGATCATCATCGACGCCGAACCCGATCTCGCCGTGGTCGGCGAGGCGGCCGACGGCGCGGCCGTGCTGCCCGTGGTGCGCCGCGAGCGGCCCGACGTCGTGCTGATGGACGTGCGCATGCCCGCACTCGACGGCATCCAGGCCACGGCCCGGCTCGTGGCCCTGGACGACCCGCCCAAGGTGCTCGTGGTGACCACGTTCGAGAACGACGACCACGTCTATGACGCGCTGCGGGCCGGGGCCAGCGGGTTCCTGCTCAAGCGCGCCAGGCCGGACGACCTGGTCAAGGCGATCAAGGTGGTGGCGGCGGGCGAGTCGCTGCTGTTCCCGGCCGCGATCCGGGCGCTGGCCGGCGGCCGTACGGCGGGCCGCGCGGCCGCGCCGGGGATCGACCGGCTCACCTCCCGCGAGGGGGACGTGCTGCGGCTGATGGCCAGGGGCCTGTCCAACACCGAGATCGCCGCGGAGCTGGTCGTCGGTGCCGAGACCGTCAAGACGCACGTCGGCAACGTGCTGGCCAAGCTCGGCGCGCGCGACCGCACCCAGGCCGTGATCGCGGCCTACGAGTCCGGCTTCGTCTCCCCCCGCTAGCCGCGACCGGCTCGCGCCCGCCGGTCACCGGATGCCGGCGCGGCGCATGAGCTCCGCCGCGGGCAGCAAGGTGGCCTCGGCGGCGGTCAGGCCCGTGGCGGCCAGCGCACGGTCGACGAGCCGCAACCCCACCGCGTACCCCGCCATGTCGGGGATGCCGCGGGGTTCCTGCCCGAAGCGGCGCATGGCGCTGTCCCCCAGCACGTACGCCGGCGTGTTCCGCATCCCCTCCAGATCGAAGTCCGCCATGATCAGCTCGTACGCGCGGTCGAACTCCTGCCCCGTCACCATCGACGACCACGGCCCCATGGCCTCGGGGCCCGACAGCTCCCGGACGAACGCCTCGGCCAGCCCTTCGGCGACCACGTGCTCGCCCACCGTCACCGTGACCGGGTTCCATTCGACGTTGGTGAAACGCACGTTGTGGTGGAACTCGTGCACCGCGCAGTGCGCGATCCTGCCGATCACCTCCTCCGACGGCCAGGCCAGCAGATACAGCCAGCCGGGCGAGCCGCCCATGCCGTAGTAACCGCCGGAGATCTTCATCAGGTGCTCGTTGTCGGGATTGCCCAGCACGAACATGACCTGCAGCGAGTCGGCCTGCTTGGCCTCGCCCAGCGCCTCGCCGGCGCGTTCCAGCTCGCGCCGCACCTGACCGATGACGTCGGCCTCGATCATGCGCCGGACGGCGGGCAGGTAACGCGGATCGTCGGCGTCGACCCGGAAGCCGCCGCCCTGGTGGTGGATGTCGACGATGTCGCCGGGCACCGGGATCGCCGCGCGCATGGGCGCCAGCATCTCCCGCAGCGCTTCGGGCCGGTCCTCCTGCGGCTTCTCGAGCAGGCCGGCCATCGCCGTGAGCGTGTCGTGAACGATGAATTCCATGCCGAGGACGCTAAAGCCTCACGCCACGTGAGGCTCAAGCGGAATTCACAGCGGTGACTCCTCGCCGGGGTCGTCCCCGGGTGAGCGGCCCGGCGTGGGCTGCCCGCTCTCGGTCGGCGAGGGCGACGGCGACGGCGAGGGCCGCGGCTCCGGCGTCTCCGGGGTCGGCGGCGGCGTCGGCACGAACACCGTTGCCGGCAGCTGCCGGGGCTGCGGCTCGCTCTCGCGCCTGCCGAACAGCAGCAGCAACACGATGGCCGTCACCAGCAGCAACAGCAGCACCAGCGCCAGCGCGGCCAGCAGCACCCGCCGGCGGGTCTCGGTCAGCGGCCGGCGCCGCCTGGTCGGCCCCGGCAGCGCGGGCGCGCGGTCGGTCAGCCAGTACGGGACGAAGTCGGGCCCGTGCGCCTGCCCGATCAGCGTGCCGCCCACCATGACCGGCTCCAGGTACCGCTCGGCCCCCGGCCGCCCGGGCACGTACGGCACCGCCACCCACGGCGCGTGCCCCAGGTCGCTGTCCAGCACCTCGGGCATGCCGTCCAGCACCGCGCCCCGTGGCCTGGACCCTCGGCCCAGCCAGCCGCGCATCCCGGACCGCCCGCCGGCCGCCTCCCTGATCGCCGTCACGAACCGCTCGCGCGCCGCGGCGTCGAACGCGGCCCCCCGGGTCAGCACGGCCAGCGACACCGCGCGGCCGTCGGGCCCCTGGCCCAGGTACACGAAACCGGCGGGCGCCTGATGCAGGCGCGCCTGAACCACATACCGCCCCAGCCGGGGCGGATCGCCGTACTGCAGCGGACTTGCCACGTTTGCCATGAAAGCACAGACGTGGCGTCGTGCACGTTTGCGGCGTGTTTGGTGGAATGGCGTCATGAGCGTCGCCGAAGAGTTGCCAGGCGGAAACGACGCGGCACTGCTGCGTCAAAGTCTCGACGAGGTCCGGCGGGTCATCGTCGGCCAGGACCACATGGTCGAAAGGCTCATCGTGGCCCTGCTGGCGCGCGGGCACTGCCTGCTCGAAGGAGTCCCAGGCGTCGCCAAGACCCTTGCCGCCTCCACGCTGGCCACCGTCGTGGGCGGCACGTTCGCCCGGATCCAGTTCACCCCCGACCTCGTGCCGAGCGACATCATCGGCACCCGCGTCTACCATCCCTCCAACGAGAAGTTCGACGTCGAGCTCGGCCCCGTGTTCGTCAACTTCCTGCTGGCCGACGAGATCAACCGTGCCCCCGCCAAGGTCCAGTCCGCACTGCTGGAAGTCATGGCCGAGCGCCAGGTCACCCTCGCCGGCGTCACCCACCCGCTGCCCAAGCCGTTCATCGTGCTGGCCACCCAGAACCCCATCGAGTCCGAAGGCGTCTACCCGCTGCCGGAGGTGCAGCGCGACCGGTTCCTGTTCCGGGTCCGCGTCCCGCATCCCAGCGCTCACGAGGAGCTGGAGATCCTGCACCGCATGAGCGTCACCCCGCCGGTGCCCGAGCGGGTCCTCGACCCCGACAAGCTGCTGGCCCTGCAGGAGGCGGCCGAGCAGGTCTCGGTCCACCAGCTCGTCGCCGACTACGTCGTCCGGCTGGTCATGTCCACGCGCGCCCCCGCCGAGTACGGCCTGGCCGACCTCGCAGAGACCATCGAGATCGGCGTCAGCCCCCGCGCCACCCTCGGCCTGGTCGCCGCCGGGCGCGCCCTCGCCCTGCTGCGCGGCCGTGACTACCTGCTGCCCGACGACGTGCGCGACGTGGCCGTGGACGTCATGGCCCACCGGCTCATGCTCACCTTCGACGCCCTGGCCGACGGCGTCGACCCCGAGCAGGTCGTCAAGCAGATCCTGCACGCGGTGCCCCCGCCCCTCGTCGTCTGGAACCAGAACCGTTGAGCCCGAGCACGGCGCGAACCCGACGCCCCGCGAGCGGAGCGAGCAATCGGACAGGGGGCGTCGCGAAGCGGAGTAGAGGCCCGACGGGGGAGGGACTCCGCGCAGCGAATGAGGAGGGTGAGCGACCAATGAGCACTGCTGAGCAGGCACTCCGGCGGCTGGAGCTGACGGTCACCCGGCGGCTGGACGGGCTGCTGCACGGCGCGCACCAGGGGCTGCTGCCCGGCACCGGCAGCGAGGCCGGCGACAGCCGCGTGTACGTGCCCGGCGAGGACGACGTGCGCCGCATGGACTGGAACGTCACCGCCCGCACCACCGTCCCCCACGTCCGCGACCTCATCGCCGACCGCGAGCTGGAGACGTGGGCGCTGGCCGACCTGTCCCCCAGCATGGACTTCGGCACCGCCGACACCGACAAACGCGACCTGGTGATCGCCGCCGTCGGCGCCATCGGGTTCCTGTCCAGCCGCCTGGGCGACCGGTTCGGCGCGCTCGTCCTGCACGACGAGTACGTTCACCGCATGCCCGCCCGCACCGGCCGCCCCGCCCTGTACGGGCTGCTCCACTCCCTCATGGACGCCCCGCGCGGCCGCGTCGTGGAGGACGCGCCCGACCTGGCCGAGGGCATCGACGTGCTGTCGGCCAGCCGCCGGCGCCGCGGCATGCGCCTGGTCGTGTCCGACTTCCTCGACGCCCACCCCGACCTCGACCCCGACGCCGAACGCCCCTGGGAACGCCCCATCCGCCGCCTCGCCGCCCGCCACCAGGTCCTGGCCGTCGAAGTGATCGACCCGCGCGAGCTCGAACTGCCCGACGTGGGCCGGGTCGCGTTCACCGACCCCGAGACCGGGAACGTACGCGAAGTGCACCTTTCGCCCAAAATCCGGCAGGCGTACGCCGAAGCGGCCGCCCTGCAACGCGAAGGCACCCGCCTGGCGCTGCGCCGCGCCGGCATCGCCCACCTGGTGCTGCGTACCGACCGGGACTGGGTGTTCGACATCGCGCAGTTCGTGCTGCGCCAGCGCCGGATGAGACACCTCGCGCACCGAAGCCCCCACAGACCCGCAGGAAGGTGACATGACGTTCCTCGCCCCCTCCTGGCTGTGGTTGTTCGTCCTGGTGGCGCTGCTCGTGGCCGGATACATCGCGGCGATGTTCGCCCGCCGCCGCTACACCGTGCGCTTCACCAACCTGGCCCTGCTCAACCTCGTGGCCCCGGCCGGGCCCGGCTGGCGCCGCCACGTGGCCCCCGCGTTGTTCCTCGTCATGATGTCGTTCCTGGTCATCGGCGCCGCCAAGCCCGCCGACCAGGTACGCGTGCCGCGCGACCGCGCCACCATCATGATCGCCCTCGACGTGTCGCTGTCCATGGACGCCGGCGACGTGCAGCCCAACAGGATCACCGCCGCCAAGGCCGCCGCCCAGGCCTTCGCCCGCGAGCTGCCCGACCGCTTCAACGTCGGCGTGGTCTCCTTCGCCCGCTCCGCCAACGTCGTCATCTCCCCCACCACCGACCACCAGGCCGTCATCACCGCCATCGGCAATCTCACCACCCGCCCCGGCACCGCGATCGGCGAGGCCGTCTTCAACGCGCTCGACTCTCTGCGCTCCTTCGACCAGCAGGCCGCCACCGACCCGCCGCCCGCCGCGATCGTGCTGCTGTCCGACGGCGACAACACCTCCGGCAGGTCCGTCAACGAGGCCATCGAGGCGGCCCAGCAGGCCCGAGTCCCGGTCTCCACGATCGCGTACGGCACCCAGGAGGGCACCGTCAACATCGACGGCCGCCCGGTGAACGTGCCGGTCAACAAGCAGACCCTGCAGTCGTTGTCCGACGGCACCAGCGGCCGCGCGTACGCCGCCGAGTCCGGCAGCGAGCTGCGCGAGGTCTACGAGCAGATCGGCACCTCACTCGGCTACAAGCTGGTCAACCAGGAGATCACCCAGTGGTTCATCGTGGCCGCGATCCTGGCCGGGCTGCTGGTGGCGGGTGCGGCGGTCATGTTCGGCTCACGCATCCCGTAACGTGAGGGGACGTGGCCCACTACTTCTCCGAGCGGCCGGACACCCGCTCCAGACCGGGCTCGGTCGACCTGGTCCTGCCCGACCTGCACCTGCGGCTGGAGACCGACAGCGGCGTGTTCTCGCCGGAGCGGGTCGACGTCGGCACCCGCGTGCTGCTGGAGACGGTCCCGTCGCCGCCGCAGGAGGGCGACCTGCTCGACCTGGGCTGCGGCTACGGGCCGATCGCACTGACCATGGCCTCCCGTGCGCCCGAGGCGACGGTATGGGCCGTCGATGTGAACCGGCGCAGCCTGGAGCTCACCGAGCGGAACGCCCAAGCCGCCGGCCTTTACAAAGTAAGGTCTGTGCATGTCGATGAGATGCCAGAAGACGTGAATTTTCGCGCAATCTGGTCCAATCCTGCGATCCGCATCGGGAAGCAGGCCCTCCACGACATGCTCACCAGGTGGCTGACCCGGCTGACGCCCGACGGCGTGGCCTACCTGGTCGTCCAGAAACACCTCGGCTCGGACTCCCTGCAGCGCTGGCTCGGCGAGCAGGGCTGGCAGGCTTCCCGCGAGGCCAGCCGGGCCGCCTACCGGATACTGAAGGTGACCCGATGAGAAGGCAACTGCGCCCCACCGACGTCAAGCGGCTCAACCGCACCTGGCGCAGGAACACCGGAAACCGCCTCGGCCTGATCATCGAATCGGTCACCGGCCCGTTCAACATCGGCTCGATCTTCCGCAGCGCGGCCGCGTTCGGCGTGGACGAGATCTGGCTCGCCGGCAACGCCACCCCGCCCACCAACCCCAAGGCAGGCAAGACCGCGCTCGGCACCGAACGGCTGGTCACCTGGCACGAGCCCGTCCCCGCCACCGAGGCGGTCAAGGCCGCCAGGGAGAGCGGCTACACGGTGCTGGCCATCGAGCTGACCGCTGAGGCCGTCCCGCTGCACAAAGCCGATCTGGCCAGGGACGTGTGCCTGGTGGTGGGCAGCGAGGACCACGGCTGCTCCCCCGCCCTGCTCGACGCCGTGGACGGCGTCTGCTACATCCCGCAGGTCGGCCGGGTCGGCTCGTTCAACGTCGCGGTGGCCGCCGCCATCGCCCTGGCGGAGGCCCGCCGCCAGGAGTGGGAGAATCTTGCTGATTCGTAACTACAGCGTTCATCCCGGAAGGGCATACTTCAGGACGTGCTCAGCCGCCGCTTCGCCTTTCTCGACCACCCGGGCCCGCTGGCCTTCGCCCACCGCGGAGGCGCCGCGGAAGGCGCGGAAAACTCCGTCGCCGCCTTCGAGCGGGCGGTCGAGCTCGGCTACACCTATCTGGAGACCGACGCGCACGCCACCTCCGACGGCGTGCTGGTCGCCTTCCACGACCACACGCTCGACCGCGTGACCGACCAGCGCGGCCGCATCTCCGAGCTGCCCTACCGGGCGGTCAGGCAGGCCCGCATCGCCGGCGTCCACGAGATCCCGCTGATGGAGGACCTCCTGGGCACCTGGCCGGAGATCCGCTTCAACATCGACGTCAAGGAGGCGGCGGCCATCGCCCCGCTGGCCGAGGCGATCAGGCGCACCAACGCCTACGACCGCATCTGCCTGACCTCTTTCTCCGACGAGCGCCTGGCGCTGGCCAGGGCCGCGATCGGCAGGGAGGTGTGCTCGGCGCTCGGGCCGCGCGGCGTGGCCGCGCTGCGCGCCGCCGCCGCCACCTCCGGCTACGGCCGGCTGCTGGCCCGCCTGTCCCGCGCTCAGATCCCCTGCGCCCAGGTGCCGGTGGGCTTCCGCGGCCTGCGCGTCACCACCCGGCGCCTGGTCCGCACCGCGCACGCCATCGGCATGCAGGTCCACGTGTGGACCATCAACGACCCCGCCCGCATGGAAAACCTGCTCGACCTGGGCGTGGACGGCATCATGACCGACAACGTCACCGGCCTGCGCGACGTGCTCGAACGCCGCGGCCAGTGGCACCCCGGCTCACTGGCCGCGTAAGAGGAGCAGCATGACCCTCCCCTCACCCCCCGCACTCTTCGACGACTCGCCCGCCGCGCGCAAACGCGAGCAGTGGGGCTGGTACTTCTACGACTGGGCCAACTCCGCCTTCCCCACCACGGTGCTGACCGTCTTCCTCGGCCCGTATCTCATCACGATCGCCGAGACCGCTGCCGGCGGCGGCCAGTACGTGGACGTGATCGGCTTCGACGTGCGGCCGGGCGCGTACTTCTCCTTCGTCGTCGGCGTCGCCGCCATCCTGCAGATCGTTTTCATGCCGATGGCCGGGGCGCTGGCCGACCACACCGGGCGCAAGAAAGAGCTGATGGGCTTCTTCGCCCTGCTCGGCGCGCTGGCCACGGTCTGCTTCTGGTTCGTCAGCGACGGCCGCTACATCCTGGGCGGCGCGCTGTTCCTCGTGGCCAACGTGGGCTTCGCGTGCGCGTTCGTCATCTACAACTCCTTCCTGCCCGAGATCGCCACGCCCGATGAGCGCGACAAGGTCTCCGGGATGGGGTGGGGGTTCGGCTACCTCGGCGGCGGGCTGCTGCTCGCGGTCCATCTGGTGCTGTTCCTCCAGGCCGAGTCCTTCGGTCTGGACTCCGGGACGGCGGTGCGCATCGCGCTGAGCTCGGCCGGGCTGTGGTGGGGCGGATTCACGATCATTCCGCTGCTGCGGCTGCGCAACCGGCATGCCCTCGCGCCGCGCTCCGAGTCCGCGGGGCAGGCGATCGGCGGCACGTTCCGTCAGCTCGGCCGCACCGCCGCGGGGTTGCGCGCCTACCCGCTCACGCTGGCATTCCTGGTGGGCTACCTGCTGTACAACGACGGGGTGCAGACGGTCATCTCTTTCTCGGCGACCTTCGCCGAGAAAGAGCTGCAGCTCGGCAAGACGGTGCAGATCGGCGCCATCCTCATGGTGCAGTTCGTGGCCTTCTTCGGCGCGCTGCTGCTCAGCTGGCTTGCCTCGCGCGTGGGTGCCAAACGGGTGGTGCTGGGCGCGCTCGTGGCCTGGACGATCGTCGTCACGATCGCTTACTTCCTGCCCGCGGGCTCGGCTCTGGCCTTCTACGCCCTCGGCTTCGCCATCGCCATCGTCATGGGGGGCACGCAGGCGCTGTCGCGCTCGCTGTTCTCGCATGTCATCCCGAAGGGCAAGGAGGCTGAGTACTACAGCCTGTACGAGATCAGCGACAAGGGCTCGACGTTCCTCGGCTCGTTCACGCTCGGCATGGCCTTCCAGATGTCGGGCAGCTACCGGCTGGCGATCATCTCACTGATTGCCTTCTTCGTGCTCGGCGGCGCCATCCTGGCCGCGGTGAACCTGCCCAAGGCCATCCGCGCCGCCGGAAACGAGCCTCCGGGCAAGCTCTAGCCGTCCGCCGGGCGCGCCAGCACCATCGTGCCGGGCCCCTGGGCCGCGCCCGGCCCGCCGACGACCGTGATCGTGTCCGCGCTCGCCTTCTCGCCGCAGTGCGGGCACGTCACCACCGGCGTGAACTGCTCGCCGCAGGAACTTCGGCCCCTACCCGCTGCGAATCGCGCACGGCGCGCTCATCATGATCGGCGGGCTCTGGCTGGCCACAGCCCTGCGGACGGCGCGGACACGAGGGAAATCGGCAATCGTCTGAAGAACCGAGGCTCCATCCGGGATTGGATCACCCCGCAGGTGGGAATCCCATCACGGTACCAAGCGTTAGACACCGTGGGAGACAGACCCCCCACTTCAAGGGGGCCCTGTAGGAGGCATTGAGACATGGGCGAGCGCGCGCTTCGTGGCACCCGGCTCGGGGCAACCAGCTACGAGAACGACCGTAACACGGATCTGGCTCCGCGCCAGGAGGTGTCCTACACCTGTCCTAAGGGCCATCGCTTCGAGGTTCCGCTTGCCGCCGAGGCCGAAATCCCCGCGACGTGGGAGTGCCGCATGTGCGGCGTGACCGCGGTCCGCGTGGACGGCGAGCAGCCGGAATCCAAGAAGACGAAGCCCCCACGGACGCACTGGGACATGCTCCTGGAGCGGCGCTCCATAGAAGACCTTGAGGAGGTGCTCAACGAGCGTCTCGCGGTGCTGCGAGCCCAGCGTCGTAAGAGCGCCTGACCTCCTCTCACGGTGAAACCCCCGGGCTCCGGCCCGGGGGTTTTTCATGCTCGCACGCCGGCGCGCATGCGGCCGGCCGAGGCCGTCAGTCGCGGTCCTCCCGGATGACCTCGCCGTGCACCACCCTGCCGCCCTGCGGGGCGTCGCCGTGGGCAGCGCCGGCACCGGGGCTCGGCGGGAAGAGGTTCGCATACGGTGACGCGGCCGCCATCCGCTTGACCCGGCGCTCGAAGAACCACGCCCCCAGGCGGCGCATCATCGGCCGGGTGAACGGCAGCACGCACAAGAACCCGAACACGTCGGTGAAGAACCCCGGCGTCAGCAGCAACGCGCCACCCACCAGCACCAGGCCGCCGTCGGCCAGCTCGCGGTTGGGCATCCGGCCGGACTGCAGCGCCTCCTGCAGCGCCCGCCAGGCCCGGCGTCCCTCACGGCGCACGATCCACGCGCCCAGGAGGCTGTCGGCGATCAGCAGGGCCACGGTCGCCGGGCCGCCGATCACGGAGCCGACCTGGATCAGCAGCCAGATCTCCAGGACGGGGACGACCAGGAAGGCCAGGAAGAGCAGGAGCCGCATCATTTCCTCGATTCCGCACACGCGTACGCCAGGAACAACGCCCGGCGCACCGGAAGCGTTCCTATCCTGACTCGCCTTTGCGGCGCAGCCGCCTGGGCAGGCCGGTGACGCCCCACATGCCGATCCGCCACAGCGCCTCGGACATGACCTTGCCGCTCATCTTGCTCTTGCCCACCGTACGCTCCACGAACGTGATGGGCACCTCCACCACCCGCAGCCCGTGCCGGGACGTGCGCAACGTCAGGTCGACCTGGAAGCAGTAGCCCTGCGACTCCACCCCCGACAGGCCCACCTTCTCCAGGGTGGCGGCGCGGTAGGCGCGGAAGCCGGCGGTCGCGTCGCGTACCGGCAGACCGAGCATGACGCGCGTGTAGACGTTGGCGCCCTTCGACAGCAGCTCACGCCGGTGCGGCCAGTTGACCACCTTGCCGCCGGGCACGTAACGGGACCCGATCGCCAGGTCGGCGCCGTCGGCCAGCGCATGGAGCAGCTTCGGCAGCTCCTCCGGCTGGTGCGAGCCGTCGGCGTCCATCTCCACCAGCACGTCGTAGCCCTGCTGCAGCCCCCAGCGGAAGCCGGCGATGTAGGCGGCGCCGAGGCCCTGCTTGCCCGGCCGGTGCAGGACGTGCACGTGGTCGTCGGCGGCGGCGAGCTCGTCGGCTACCTCGCCGGTGCCGTCGGGGCTGTTGTCGTCGGCCACGAGCACGTGGGCCTCCGGCACGGCCGCGCGCACCCGCCCGACGATCATGGGCAGGTTGTCACGCTCGTTGTAGGTCGGTACGACGACCAGCACCCGGCCGAGAGTCTCCATTGTTCAGTCGTTCCTCACCTGGTCGCCTCGCCGCCTGCCACGCCACGCGGCGACCGCGGCGGCCGCCGCTCCCATCACCATCAATGCCCACTCAGGAAGCCCTCCCACCTTGGTGGCGAGCGTCTCCTGGGTGCGTACGGGCACCTTGACCACGTTCATGTCCGCGACCAGCTCGCGGGTCTGCCATGCGACCCTACCGTCAGGCGTGACGAAAGCCGAGATTCCCGTGGTCGCGGCGGTCACCACGGCCCTGTTGTGCTCGACTGCACGCAGCTGCGACATCGCCAGCTGCTGCGGCGGCAGGTTGGACAGGGCGTAGGAGGCGTTGTTGGTCTGCACCACGAGCGGGGTGCCGCCGGCGCGCACGGTGCCGCGCACGGTGCCGTCGTAGGCCACCTCGTAGCAGTTGACCGCGCCGATCGTGACCGGGCCCAGCTTCAGATCACCTGGTTTGTTGCCGGGAACCGACTGCCTGCCGACCAGACTGGCACGCTCCCACAGCGCCAGCACGATGTCCTTGAACGGCGTGTACTCGCCGAACGGCACCAGGTTCTGCTTGTCGTAGTAGGCGCCCGGCCCGGTCACCGGGTCCCACACGAGGCTGCGGGTGGCACGGTGGTCCTCGCCGATCGCGACGACGGCGCCGACGAGCGTGGGCACGCCGACGTCCCGTACCGAGTCCTGAATGATCTGGCGCGCGAACTCGTCCTGGTAAGGATCGATGTCGGTGGAGTTCTCCGGCAGGACGACGATGTCGGGTTTGGGGAGCTTTCCGGCGCGTACGGCCTCGGCGAGGCGTTTCGTCTCGTTGGCATGATTTTTCAGGACAACGGCGGGCTCGTCGCCGAGGGCGTACATGCCGCGGCCCGGGACGTTGCCCTGCACGATGCCGACGTTGACCGTGCGGCCCTCGTCGCCAGGGCGCGGGATCGCCAGGGTGAGCACCGGCACCGCCAGCGCCATCGCGACCGGGACCGCCCTGCGCCACGCCCGGCTGCGCACCAGGACGGCGTGCGCCAGGAGGGCGCCGCACAGGGTGACGGCGAACGACACCAGCGGCGCGCCACCGAGTGCCGCGTACGGGGTGAACAACGACTCACCCTGGCTGAAGGCCACCCGCGCCCACGGGAACCCGCCGATGGGCACCAGGCCGCGTGCCCACTCCATGGCCACCCACAGGCCACCGAACCACACGGGCCACCCCGGCAACCTGAACACCAGCGCGGCGAGCGCGGCCATGGCGGCGTAGAACAGGCTTTCGGTGCCGACCAGCATGAGCCAGACGTCGTCGCCGATGGTGCGCACCCAGGCGAGGGCGGGGAACAGGAACACCGCCGCACCGAGATACCCCAGCCAGGCGGCCCGCCTGGGCCGGGCCCCATAGAGCGACCCCACGATGAGTCCTATGCCGAGGGGCGCGCACAACCACCAGCCGAGAGGCGGAAAGGCGGCGAACAACACGATCCCGCCGACCACAGCCGCCACGACCCGGGCCGCGAGCACCTTCCGCGGCTCCCGCCGCCCGGACTCCCCGGGCGCGGCGTGCCCCGCAGGCGGCACAACCCCCGCCTCGCTCTGGGCTCCCCTCACCGTCGGCGCAGCGGCCTCCAGCGCGACCTCGGGGTCGTCACCGGTCCCGCCCTCGGCCGACGGCGCAAGGCCCACGGACGCGGCCTCCGGGGCGTCACCGGTCGCTCCGGCCTCCGCCGGCGGCGCGGCGGCCACGGGCGCGGGCTCAGGGGCACCGGTCACACCGCCGCCGGCCGGCGGCTCCTGCGCCGCGCCTGCCTCTGGCGCGTCCACGTGCATGGGCGCGAGCCGCAAGGCCGCCCCTGCCCCGTCGGCCGCTGCGTCCTTGGCCGGACCGGCTCCGGTCGACGCGGTGCCGAGGCCGCCGATCGCTCCGTCCCCGGCCGGCCGGCCCTTCGTCGCGTCGCCGTCGGGCGACGGCTCATGGGCCTGGGGAGTCTCGGGCCGAGTGGTGTTGCCAGGGGTGTTCAGCGTCTGGGGAGTCTCGGGCGCAGTGGTGGCGCCAGGGGTGTTCAGCGTCTGCGGCAGTGGCGCGGCGCTCCCCGGAGCGTCCGGGGAGGACGGGTCGGCCTGTGCGGCCGGAGGTGAGCCGTGCCCGGTTGTGGGCGGTAGGCTCGCTCTGTCCTGAACCACTCCGGGATCTCCTCGCCACCATCGAACTCCTGCTTGCGAAAACGCTACCGCCCCGCGGCCGCGCTCATGCCAGCACGGGCACAAGAAAGATCGAAAAGAAATGGTGGCGGCAGGGTGATCCCGCGATCCACGGGACCACCCGGCGCACTGGTCGGTCCTGCGCACGAGAGCGGGAAGAGGGCCCGGAAACCCTTCGGACCGGACCCGTCTCGTCGGCGGCGAGCGCGGAATTCCGTTGTCTACTGGGCTCCCGGACCCGTCCCGGGTCCAACCCCCCGCCCGGTTGGGGTGCCCCGACTCGACGGACCGACGGCCCTGCACCTGGCTGTGTAGACGAAGTCACGCTCCGTCACGGACGCAGGATCCGGCGATGTCAGAGACGGCCAACCGGCCAAGTCCCGTGCTGGACTGCGCAGCAAACTACCGACTCCACCTCAGATGTCAACCGTGTCCCGATCAGCAGAAACATCAAGTTTCCGCAGGTAGGACATGTATCACCTGCCGCCGCAATGCAGATCAAAGCCCACTTGCCGGTGCGGGCGAGCGGCTCGCCAAGCCCTGCAGCGCCGGGGAAAGCGGCCGTTCGTGAACGACGCCGAGCCGCTGCGTGGCACGGGTGAGAGCAACATACAGGTCGCTGGGTCCTCGTGGCGACTGGGCGGCGATGAGGTCGGGTTCGGCCACGATGACCGAGTCGAACTCCAGTCCCTTGGCGTCGGCCACCCCCATGACGGCCACCGGCGCGTCGAGGGCCTCGGCCCCCCTGGCCCGCCCGGCCCCGGGCGTGACCACCACGGTTCCCGTGACGGCCGCCGCGACCTCGGAGCCCAGGGAGGCGAGCAGCGCGTCCGGCACCACGACGGCGACCTTGCCGCCCTCGCCGACCTCGGCCTTGGCCAGCTCGGGCAGCGCCGACAGCGGCGCCGACCACGGCTCGACACCCAGCTCCCGCACCGAGGTCGGAGCCTCGAGCGCCGGGTCGATGGTGGTCAGGACGCGGGCGGCCACCGCCATCAGCTCGACCGGCGTGCGATAGTTGACGGTGAGCCGCTCCTGGCGCCAGCGCCCGGCCACATACGGGTCGAGCACCGACGACCACGACCGCGCCCCGGCCGCCGAGCCGGTCTGCGCGATGTCCCCGACGATCGTCATCGACCGCGTCGGGCAGCGGCGCATGACCGCCCGCCAGGCCATCGGCGACAGCTCCTGCGCCTCGTCCACGATCACGTGCCCGTAAGCCCAGGTGCGGTCGGCGGCGGCGCGTTCGGCGGTGGTGAGGTACGGGCCCTCGCCGCGCTGACGTTCGGCCAGCCGCTCGGCCTCCATGACGTCGGACAGGCCCGTCAGCTCCAGGACCTCGCGGGCGTAGGCGAGCTCGGCCTCACGCTGGTGCTCCTCGGCCTGCCGGGCGGCGGCCAGCTCCTCCTCCGCCTGCAGGGCGGTCGCGCGCAGCACCTGCTCGTCGATCTCGCCGAGCAGGTCGGCGGCCTCGTCCAGCAGCGGCACGTCGGACTCGGTCCAGTCCCCTCCGTCGCGGCGCAGCAGCGCGCGTTCCTCAGGCGTCAGCTGAGAGGCCGCGTAGTCCAGCCGCTCCGGCGAGCCGTAGAGGCCGAGCAGCAACCGCTGCGGCGTCAGGTACGGCCACAGCCGGTTGAGCGCCGTCTTGACCACCGGCTCGGTCCGCAGCTCTTCGCGCAGGTCGGCCAGCTCCTCCTCGTCGATCAGCCCCTTGCCGATCTTGCGGGCCTGCTGCCTGGCCAGCGCGTTGAGCAGCGACCTGACGAACACGGTCCGGGCCTGGTTGTGCGGGCGCCGCGACCGGGTGGCCTTGTTCCTGGCCGCCTCCAGCATCGAACGGTCGATGGTGAGCGTGATCCGGCCGATGGGCAGCTCGATGGGCTTGCGGGGCACCTTCTGGCGGTCGCGCACGGCCTTGGCGATGACCTCGGCCATGCGCAGGTCGCCCTTGAGCGCCGCCACCTCGGGGCGTTCCCTGGCGGTGGCCGTCACGCCGGGATAGAGCTCGCCGACCGTGGACAGCAGCACGTCGGTCTCGCCGAGCGAGGGCAGGACCTGCTCGATGTAGCGCAGGAACGTGAGGTTGGGCCCGAGGATGAGCACGCCGCGGCGCTCCAGGCGCTCCCTGTGGGTGTAGAGGAGGTAGGCGGCGCGGTGCAGGGCCACGACCGTCTTGCCGGTGCCGGGGCCGCCCTGCACGACCAGCACGCCATTGAGGTCGCTGCGGATGACGCGGTCCTGCTCGCCCTGGATGGTGGCGACGATGTCGCGCATGCGGCCGGTGCGCCGCTCGTCGAGCGCGGCCAGCAGCGCGGCCTCGCCGTTGAGCGTGGCGCGGTCGGCGTCGCTGAGCGAGTCGAGGTCGAGCAGGTCGTCGTCGACACCGACGACCGTGCGGCCCTTGGTCTGCAGGTGCCGGCGCCTGGTCAGGCCCATCGGCGCGGCCGGGGTGGCGCGGTAGAAGGGCTGCGCGACCGGGGCCCGCCAGTCGATGAGCAGCCGTCGCTGGTCGTCGTCGGTGAGGCCGAGCTTGCCGATGTAGAGCCGGCCCTCCTCGACGTGATCCAGCCGTCCGAAAACCAGGCCGCGCTCGACCGCCCAGAGGCGCGCGAGCCTGGAGGCGTACATGTCGGCGAACGTGTCGCGCTCCGACCGGTTCTGCATCGTGCCGACGGCGCCCGAGGCCAGCACCTCCTTCAGCTGGTGCTGGGTACGCTCGCGCAGCGTGTCGAGCCGGTCGTAGAGGCGGGTGACGTACGCCTGCTCCCTGGCGAGCTCCGTTTGACGGGTTGCCGCCTGACCATTATTGTGGTTAATGGGACACTCCGGGCCATTCTGCTTGTTGTTACGACAAACGACGACATTAGCATGCCTGTCGAGGTAGTCTGCCCCTCTTTTCTTCCTTCACCGGCGTTCGGTTACGTCTTCGTTTCGACTCTTGACCATTCCGGCAGGTCCGCCTTACGTTCTTCGCAAGTTAGGAAAGTTTCCTAACTCCAAGCGAAGGAGCCACCGTGAGCGGTCCCGTGCCGGGGACACCCAGTCTGCTACGTGCCATCAACGATCGCGCGGCCCTGCAGGCACTCCTCGAACGCGGCCCGCTGACCCGCCCCGAGATCGGCACGCTCACCGGCCTGTCCAAGCCGACGGCATCCCAGCTTCTCGCCCGGCTGCAGGAGGCGGGGCTGGTGGTGCTCGACGGCATCAGGGAGGGCCTGCCGGGCCGTACGGCCGAGGTCTACCGGATCAACCCGGCGGCCGCCTACGTGGGCGCGCTCGACGTCACCCCGGACCGGATCGAGGTCAAGGTGGCCGACATCACCGGCGCGATCGTGGGCGAGCACACCCTGCCGACGCCGCGCCGGCCCCACGGCGAGCTGGTCGACCGGCTCAACGCGGCGCTGCTGGGCGCGAATCCGCCCGACAAGCTGCGCCGGGTCGTCATCGGCGTGCAGGCCGCGATCGACCCGACCACCGGCAGGCTCGGGTACGCCGCCACCAAGGACGTGCCCGGCTGGCAGATCCCCGACCTGGTGCCCACGCTCAGCGCCGGGCTGGGCGTGCCGGTGGACATCGAGAACAACGTCAACCTCGTCGCGCTCGCCGAGCAGGCGCACGGCGCCGCCCAGGACAGCCAGGACTTCGTGCTGCTGTGGGCGGACTCGGGCATCGGCTCGGCCATCGTCATGGGCGGGCGCATGCACCGGGGCGCGACCGGCGGCGCGGGCGAGGTGGGCTACATGCCGACCCCGGGCGCGCCGACGGCCCGGGAGGCCGGCCGCCTCGCCGACCACGGCTACCAGGCGCTGACCGGCGGCCCGGCCGTGCTGAAGCTGCTGCGCTCGTACGGCGTGCGCGGCGCCGACTTCCGCCAGGCCGTCGCGAACGCCGTGCGCGCCGCCGAAGGCACCGGCCAGAAGGCCGACGACGCCAGGGCCGGGCTGCGTGACATCGCCGCCCGCCTGGCTGTTGGCCTGGCCGCGATCACCTCGGTCATCGATCCCGGCCTGATCGTGCTGACCGGCGGCGTGGTGCTGTCCGGCGGCGAGACCCTGCGCGAGCTCGTCGAGCACGAGCTGCACGCGCTCACCATCCCCCGCCCCCGCGTGCGCCTGTCGAGCGTCGAAGGCAACCCGGTCCTGGCCGGCGCTCTCGACCTGGCCCTCGACACCGTGCGCGAGGAGGTCTTCAGCTCAACCGTTCCCTCATGAAACCTGGCAGGAGGCACCCCCCGTGCGCTTCGTCCCCCTCGCGGTCGTCGCAGCCCTTTTGGGCTCCACAGTGCTGACCGCCTGCACCGCCGGCAAGGAGGCCGGGCCCTCGCTCGGCGCCCAGCCCCAACCCTCAGGATCCGCTTCACAGGCCCTTCCCGCCGCCACGATCGAGCTGTGGCACGGCTTCTCCACCGACGCCGAGGTCAAGGCGTTCGAGGACGCCATCGCCGGGTTCAACAAGAAGTTCCCGCAGATCACCGTCAAGGCCACCAAGGGCGTGCAGGACGACCAGATCACCCAGGCCATCCGCGGCGGCAAGGCGCCCGACGTCGCGGCCTCGTTCACCACCGACAACGTCGCCCAATGGTGCAAGTCGGGAGCGTTCCAAGACCTCACCCCGGTGATCCAGCAGGACGGCATCGATCTGACCGTGCTGCCGGCGGTGGCACGTTCCTACACGGCCTTCGACGGCAAGCAGTGCACGCTGCCGCTGCTGGCCGACGCCTACGGCCTCTACTACAACAAGGCCCTGATGAAGGGCAACGAGCCGCCCAAGACGCTGAGCGAGCTGACCGAGCTGACCAAGAAGCTCACCGTCCGCGACGCCGACGGCGACATCAAGGTGGCCGGCTTCATCCCGAGCGTCCAGTACTACGAGAACAGCCCCAGCCACATCGGCCCCATGGTGGGCGCGAAGTGGTACAACGACGACGGCACCTCGGCCATCGGCTCCGACCCGGCCTGGAAGCAGCTGCTGACCTGGCAGAAGGAGCTGATCGACTGGTACGGCTACGACAAGCTGGACAAGTTCCGCAAGAGCCTGGGCGACGAATGGAGCGCCGAGCACCCCTTCTACAAGGGCAAGGTCGCCATGATCCTGGACGGCGAGTGGCGCAACGCCATGCTCGCCAACGACGCCAAGGATCTGGACTACGGCACCGCTCCCCTGCCCGTCGCCGACGACAAGCCCGACCTGTACGGAAGCGGCTTCACCGCCGGCACCGTCATCGGCGTGCCGAAGGGCGCCAAGAACCCCCAGCACGCCTGGGAGCTGATCAAGTACCTGACGACGGACACGAGCTCGCTGGTGACGCTGTCGAACGCGCTGCGCAACGTCCCCACCACGAAGGCGTCCATGGAGTCGCCCGACCTGGCCAAGGACGCCAACTTCAAGACGTTCCTCGACATCTTCAGCCACCCCAAGACCTCGACGCTGCCCGCCAGCGTGAACAGTGTCTTCAATCAGGAGGTCTTCGCCTCCTTCATCACCAAGTGGGAGAAGGGCTCCGTACCGGACCTGGACGCCGGGCTGAAGGACGTGGACAAGCAGATCAACGACAAGCTGAAGTTGTCCGGAGGCTGATGTGAGCGCCGTCCACGCCGCGCCGCCGCGATGGCGGCGCGGCGAGGGCCTGCGTGCCCTCCTCTGGTTGTCTCCGTGGATCGCCGGAGTGTCGATCTTCTTCGTCTACCCGCTGCTGTCCACGGTGTATTTCTCCTTCCACCGCTACGACATGTACACCCTCGAGTTCATCGGCCTGGACAACTACCGCTACCTGCTGAAGGACGCCCGGGTGGGCACCTCGGCGCGCAACACGCTGTGGCTGGTGCTCATCATGGTCCCGGCGACCGTGCTGTTCTCGCTGGTACTCGCCCAGCTGGTGATCAGGCTCAAGGCCGGCGTCGGCCTGCTGCGGACGATCTTCTACCTGCCGTCGCTGGTGCCGATGACCGCCGGCACGATCACGTTCGTGTTCCTGCTGAACCCGGGCACCGGGCCGGTCAACCAGGTGCTCGCCTGGTTCGGCGCCCAGGGGCCGGACTGGTTCGGCGATCCGGCCTGGTCCAAGCCCAGCCTGACGATGTTGTCGCTGTGGGGCTGCGGCCAGCTCATGGTGATCTTCATGGCGGCCCTGCTCGACGTACCCAAGCATCTGTACGAGGCCGCCGCCATCGACGGCGCGGGCCCGTGGCGGCAGTTCCGCAGCGTGACCCTGCCGATGATCGCGCCGGTGCTGATGTTCGCCCTGGTCACGAACGTCATCTACGCCCTGCAGTACTTCTCCCAGGCCATGGTGGCCTCCCGCGTGGCCTCGGGCGAGACCGACTCGGCCGGCAGCTCGTTCTCCCCGGGCTACCCGGACGAGTCGCTGCTCACGCTGCCGCAGTGGCTGTTCCACGTCGGCTTCCGCGACTACACCATGGGGTACGCCTGCGTGCTGGCGCTGCTGCTGTTCGGCACCTCCATGATCTTCACGTTGATCCTGCTGCGGCAGTTCCGCAGGGCCGAGGAGGTCTCATGAGCGCCACGATCACCGCGCCGCCCCGCACCGCGCTCGCGCGGGGCGCGCGGCACGACGGGGCCAGGGCGCGCAGGCGGCGCGTGCTGGTGTGGATCGCCACGCACGCCCTGGCCATCGCGCTGGCGCTGATGTTCCTGGCGCCCGTGGTGTTCATCGGGCTCACTGCGCTGATGACCGACGAGCAGGCGCTGACCAGCGCGTTGTGGCCGCAGAGCTGGAACTGGGGCAACTTCGCGGAGGTGTTCGAGAAGTCGCTGCTGCTGCGGTGGGCGGGCAACACGCTGATGTACGCGGCGCTCGGCACGGTCTTCACCCTGGTGTCGTCGGTGCCGGTGGCGTACGCGCTGGCCAGGTTCCGCTTCCGGGGGCGGCGGCTGGCGTTCCTCGTGGTGGTCACCACGATGATGTTGCCGCCGCAGGTCGTGGCGGTGCCGATCTATCTGGTGTGGGCGCGGCTGGGGCTGACCGACAGCCTGTGGCCGCTGATCCTGCCGCTGCTGCTCGGCGACGCGTTCTCCATCTTCCTGCTGCGCCAGTTCCTCCTCACGATCCCGCGCGACTACACCGACGCGGCCAGGGTGGACGGCTGCTCGGACGTCAAGACGTTGCTGCGGGTGGTGCTGCCGATGGCGCGCCCGGCGATCGCGGCGGTGGCGCTGTTCCAGTTCTTCTACTGCTGGAACGACTACTACGGGCCGCTGCTGTACGCCGGCGTCGAGCAGGAGAAGCTGACGTTGTCGCTGGGCCTGGCGACGTTCAAGGCCTTCCACAGCGTGCAGTGGAATCTCACCATGGCCGCCACACTCCTGGTGACGGCACCGGTGATCATCGTGTTCTTCCTCGCCCAGAAAGTGTTCATCGAGGGCGTCACCTTGACGGGAGTGAAGGGTTGAAACTGGCCGTGGTCGGGGGCGGCTCGACGTACACGCCGGAGCTGATCGACGGGTTCGCGCGGCTGCGCGACGAGCTGCCGGTGTCGGAGATCGCCCTGATAGACCCTGACCCCGTGCGGCTGGAGCTGGTGGCCGGGGTGTCGCGGCGGATGCTGGCGCACGCCCGGCACCCGGCGCGGGTGCTGGCCACCTCCTCGGTCGCCGAGGGCGTCGCCGGGGCGCAGGTGGTGCTGTTCCAGCTGCGGGTGGGCGGGCAGGCCGCCCGCGACCTGGACGAGACGCTGCCGCTGCGCTGCGGCTGCGTCGGGCAGGAGACGACAGGTGCGGGCGGCCTGGCCAAGGCGCTGCGCACGGTCCCGGTCGTGCTGCGCATCGCCGAGACGGTGCGCGAGCACGCCCCGGACGCCTGGATCGTGGACTTCACCAACCCGGTCGGGATCGTCACCCGGGCCCTGCTGGACGCCGGGCACCGGGCGATCGGGTTGTGCAACGTGGCGATCGGGTTCCAGCGGCGTTTCGCCGCCTGGCTCGGCGCCGACCCGGCGCGGGTCTCGCTGGGCCACGTCGGGCTCAACCATCTGACCTGGGAGCGGGCCGTCTACCTCGACGGCCGGGACGTGCTGCCGGCGCTGCTGGCCGAGCACGGCCAGGAGATCGCCGACAGCCTCGGCCTGCGGCTGGGGCTGCTGCGGCGGCTCGGCGTCGTCCCGTCCTACTATCTGCGGTATTTCTACGCTCATGACGCGGTCGTGCGCGAGCAGCGCTCGAAACCGTCGCGGGCCGCGGAGGTGGCGGAGATGGAGACACGGCTGCTGGAGCTGTACGCCGACCCGTCCGTGGTGGAGAAGCCGGAGCTGCTTTCCCAGCGGGGCGGGGCGTTCTATTCGGAGGCGGCGGTGGCGTTGATCGCGTCGTTGCTCGGCGATCGGGGCGACACGCAGGTGGTGAACGTGCGCAACGCGGGCACGCTGCCGTTCCTCGGCGACGAGGCGGTGATCGAGGTGCCGGCGACCGTCGGCGCCGGCGGGGCGGTGCCGCTGCCGGTGGCTCCCGTCGAGCCGCTGTACGCCGGCCTGATCGCGAACGTGTCCGCGTACGAGACGCTGGCCCTGGACGCGGCCCGGCAGGGCGGCGCGGACCGGGTGCGTGACGCGCTGCTCGCCCACCCGCTGGTCGGGCAGGACGAGCTCGCCGAGGAGCTGACCGGCCTGCTGCTCGAGGCGGGGCGCGAGCGCCTGCCCTGGACGGTGGGCTAGTGACGCCTCCCAGGCTCGTTCTGGCCGTGGACGGCGGCAACAGCAAGACCGACGTGGCCCTGGTGTCGGAGGACGGCGAGGTGCTCGGAACGGGCCGCGCCGGCCCTTTCGTGCCGCAGCAGGACGGTGCCGCGGCGGCCGTGAGCGTCGTCGAGGCGGCGGTCGCGGCGCTGGCGCCCGCCGGTGGCTTCGACCACGTGTCGGCCTGCCTGGCCGGGGCGGATCTGCCCGTGGAGGAGGAGGCGCTCGCCCGGGAGTTCACGGCCCGGGGGTTCGGGGCGGACGTCGTGGTGCGCAATGACACGTTCGCGCTGCTGCGGGCCGGCGCGTCGGCCCCGTGGGGGGTGGCGGTCGTGTGCGGGGCGGGCATCAACGCGGTCGGCGTCTCTCCCTCCGGCGAGATCGCCCGCTTCCCCGCGCTCGGACCGATCAGCGGCGACTGGGGCGGCGGCCATGGACTGGGCGAGCAGGCCCTGTGGCACGCCGCCAGGGCCGAGGACGGCCGGGGTGCGCCGACCGCTCTGGCCGGGCTGGTGACGTCCCACTTCGGGACCCGGACGGTCGAGGAGCTGGTGCTGGAGATCCACTTCGGCCGCCTGGACGGGGCGCGGCTGCACGAGCTGGCGCCCGGCGTGTTCGCGGTGGCGGCGGGCGGGGACGCGGTGGCCAGGTCGCTGGTGGAGCGGCAGGCCGAGGAGGTGGCGGTCATGGCCGAGGTCTGCCTGCGCCGGCTCGGGCTGCTGGAGACGCCGGCGCAGGTGGTGCTGGGCGGCGGCCTGCTGACCGCCCGGGACCCGCTGATGACCTCGCTGCTGGACACGGAGTTCGCCGTGCGGGCGCCGCGGGCGCAGCCGGTGGTGGCCGACGTGCCTCCGGTCATGGGCGCGGCCCTGCTGGGCCTGGACCGCCTCGGCGCCGCCGAGGCGGCCAGGACCCGGCTCCGCGCCCACTTCGAGCCGTCTCGCACGCCCTGAGCCCGCGCAGGACCGTCTGCGCGGGCGCTCGGCACCGTCTTGGACGCCCCGGGCGTCAGGCTCGGGGGTCCTCGTCCTGCAGGAGGCGGGCGCGGCTGTTGGACAGGTGCACCCGGACGGCGGCGCGGGCGCCCTCGGCGTCCTGCCGCCGGATCGCGGCGTAGATGTGGTCGTGCTCGGCGACGATCCTGGCGAAGTCCGGCCGGTCGGGACGCAGCCGTTCCCGCGGCATGATGATCATCGACGGGCCCAGCGACGCGAGCAGATCGGCGAAGTACCGGTTGCCGGTGACCAGTGCGATCCGCAGGTGGAACAGGTAGTCGGCGTTGACCGCCGCGCTCGGGTGCCCGGCCGCCGACTCGAAGCTCTCCAGCGCCTCCCGCAGCCCCGTCAGCCCGGCCTCGGAGCGGCGGGCGGCGGCCAGACCGGCCGCCTCGACCTCGACCCCCATGCGGAAGTCGAGCAGGTCGAGCACCTCCTGCCGGGTCCTGGCCGGTGCCGGGTCGAAGCCGGTCGTGCTGGGCCGGGCCAGCACGAAGCTGCCGCGCCCGTGCTGGGTCTCGATCAGCCCGGCCGCCTTCAGCCGCGCGATGGCCTCGCGTACGACGGTCCTGCTCACGCCGTACGTCTCCACGAGGTCGCTCTCGGTCGGCAGCCGCTCGCCGGGCCTGATCACGCCTTCCTGGATGCGCGCGGTCAGGGTGTCGACGAGCTGCTGCGTGCGGCTGGTCATGTCGTCTCGTACCGCTCGGCGGTCCACTTCGCCGCCTGCTCGCTCAGCGTGACGCCGATGCCCGGCCGGTCCGGCACCAGCATGCGGCCGTCGCGGATCTCCAGCCGCTCGTTGAACAGCGGCTCCAGCCACTCGAAGTGCTCCACCCACGGCTCCAGCGCGTACGCGGCGGCCAGATGCAGGTGGATCTCCATGGCGAAGTGCGGGGCGAGTTGCAGCTTCTCGTGCTCGGCCAGGGCGGCCAGCCGCAGGAACGGGGTGACGCCGCCGATGCGGGGCGCGTCCGGCTGGATGACGTCCGCGCCGCGCGCCCTGATCAGCTCGGCGTGCTCGCCGACGCTGGTGAGCATCTCGCCGGTGGCGATCGGCGTGTCCAGCGCGGCGGCCAGGGCCGCGTGCCCGGCGTGGTCGTAGGCGTCCAGCGGCTCCTCGATCCAGACCAGGCCGTATTCCTCCATCGCCCGGCCCATCCGCGCGGCGGTCGGCCGGTCCCACTGCTGGTTGGCGTCCACCATGAGCGGCACCTGCTCGCCGAGGTGCTCACGCACGGCCTTGAGCCTGGCCAGGTCCGCCCGGGTGTCCGGCTGGCCGACCTTGATCTTGATGCCGCCGATGCCGCGCTCCAGCGCCGCCGACGCGTTGTCCAGCACCTGCTCGATCGGCGCGTGCAGGAAGCCGCCGGAGGTGTTGTAGCAGCGTACGGAGTCGCGGTGGGCGCCGAGCAGCTTGGCCAGCGGCAGGCTCGCGCGCTTGGCCTTCATGTCCCACAGCGCCACGTCGAGGGCGGCGATGGCCTGGACCGAGAGCCCGCTGCGGCCCACCGACGCGCCCGCCCAGCACAGCTTGTCCCACAGCCGGGCGATGTCGTTGGGGTCCTCGCCGACCAGGTTGCCGGCGATCTCCTTCGCGTGCGCGTACTGGCCGGGGCCGCCGGCGCGCTTGGAGTAGGCGAACCCGATGCCCTCGTGCCCCTGCTCGGTGCCGATCTCGGCGAACAGGAACGCGATCTCGGTCATCGGCCGCTGCCGGCCGGTCAGCACCTTGGCGTCGCTGACCGGTGTGTCGAGGGGGAGGTAAACGGAGGACAGGCGCACCCGGGCAATACGATCGGCAGAAGTCATCATGATGACATCCTATGTTGTCGTACAACCCAGACGCCAGCGGCCAGGGCGGCCGCCGCGGCGTAGGCGGGGGCGCCGGCCGGCGTCAGGTACGCCGCCGCGCCCGCCACCGGCACGCCCAGCCACTCCCAGCGGCCGTCGAGGGCGACCAGGCCCACGATCAGCAGGGCGTACCAGGGATAGCCGGGGGTGAGGACGAGGAAGGCCGCGCCGGTCAGCACGAGCGCGCCGCGCCACGGGCGGTCCGGGTCGCCGCGGGTGAGGACGTGGAGCAGGACGGCGGCGAGGATCACCAGGGCGGCGGGCAGCGCCCAGGAGTCGGGCAGCGGCCAGCGCAGGAGCGCGTACCTGTCGCGGGCCGCGGCCTCGTCATATCCTTCCTCGGCCACGTAGCCGGACAGGTAGCCGAGCACGGACCCCTGCGAGGCGAGCACGTACGGCAGGTACGCGAGCACCACGACCAGGACGGCCGGGACCAGAGTCCGCAGGGCTCGGCGGAATGCCGAGGCGTTCGACAGCGCCCCGGCGAGCGCGCCCGGGACCGCCACGACGGGCACCAGCTTCACCGCGACCGCCGCCCCGAGCAGCGCCCCGCGCCCGGACGGCCGGGCGCCGGCGGCGCCGAGGGCGACCACGACGGCGGCCACGGCGAGCATGTCGACGTGGGCGTTGTTCACCGCCTCCATGGGCACGGCGGGGCACCACGCCCAGTACGCGGCCCGGCTGACGTCCCGCCTGCGCAGCATGACCAGCAGGGCGGCCATGGTGCCCGCCGCCAGCAGGGCGCCGGAGACCTGCAGCGGCTTGTGCCGCGCCCCCTCGGGCGAGAGGCGGTCCACCAGCAGGAAGTACGCCTCCGCCAGCGGCGGGTAGATCGTGTGCACGGTGGGCCTGTTGATCCTCGTGCAGGCCCCGTCGATCGGGTAGAGGCGGCCCTGCGCGCAATCGGGGAAGAGCCAGGGATCACGCAGGTGGGCGAGGGCGGGGTCGGCCGGGGTGTGGTCGTAGGGCGAGATGCCGGCCGCCTGGACACGGCCGTCCCAGGCGTAGCGGAAGGAGTCCGTGCTGGTGGCCGGCGGGCCCAGCAGGCCGGTGGCGATCACGGCCAGTCCCCCGGCCAGGATCAGCCGTCCCGCCGGGCGGTCCGGCACGCCGCGCAACGCCCACGCCGCCGTCCCGAACAACGTCCAGGCGGCGGCGTACCACCAGAAGAGCCGGTCCGGGGCGGCGTGGAAGATCACGGCGAGGACGGCCACCTGCGCGGCGAGCAACGCCGCCGCCACACCCGCCCGCCGCCGTGCCCGGCGGGACGGCAGCGCGTCGTCCTGGCCTGCCTGGCCTGCCTGGCCGCGCGCGGGCCGGGAGGCCGCGCCTGCCCGCGGCGCGGCCGTCACGCGGCGCGACCCGGCGACGGCCGCCGGGGGTGGTGTCGTGCTGTCGTGCTCATGACGGCAGCGTCGCATCGTCCCGAGCCGGTGAAACGGCGGAGGAGCGATCCGTCCGCACTTCGTAAGAGGTGTCGCGGGGGCGGAAGCCGTCAGACGGAGCCGTCTTGGGCGGAGGCGGGTTCGGGGGCCACGTCAGGGGCGCGGTGCTCGTACGGCGTGCTCAGCACCACCGTGGTGCGGGTGGAGACGTTGGCTGCGGCGCGGATCTGCTGCAGGAGGTCCTCCAGCGCCACCGGGGAGGCGACGCGGACCTTGAGGATGTAGCTCTCCTCGCCCGCCACGCTGTGGCAGGCCTCGATGGCCGCCAGGTGGGCCAGCCGCTCAGGGGCGTCGTCGGGCGCGGCGGGGTCGATCGGCTTGATCGACACGAACGCGGTCAACGGCAGCCCGATCGCGTCATGGTCGATGATCGCGGCGTATCCGCGCAGGACACCCCGCTTTTCCAGGCGGCGTACGCGCTGGTGCACCGCTGAGACCGACAGCCCGGTCTCCCTGGCCAGGTCGGTGAAGCTCATCCGGCCGTCGCGGGCCAGCAGCGTGACGATCCGGCGGTCGATCTCCTCCATCGGTCAAAGGTAGCCGGTCGTGGTCACGACATGGTCCCGACCGGGGTGACGCCCCGGCGCATCGCATGCTCGACCAGCGTGACCAAGACCTCTCTGCCGGAGTCGCGCCTGCGGGCGTCGGTGCGCACGATGGGGATGTCGGGCTCCAGGCCGATCGCGTCACGCACCTGGCCGACGGTGAAGGGCTGGGTGCCCTCGAAGCAGTTGAGCGCCACGACGAACGGCTGCTCGCGCTTCTCGAAGTAGTCGACGGACGGGAAGCAGTCGTCCAGGCGGCGCGTGTCGGCCAGCACCACGGCCCCCAGCGCGCCCATGGCGAGCTCGTCCCACACGAACCAGAACCGCTCCTGGCCCGGGGTGCCGAACAAGTAGAGCATGTAGTCGTTGCGGATGGTGATGCGCCCGAAGTCCATGGCCACGGTGGTGGTCAGCTTCCGCTCCACGCCCGACAGGTCGTCGACGTGCGTGCCGATCTGGGTGAGCGCCTCCTCCGTGCGCAGGGGACGGGTCTCGGACACGGCGCCGACCATGGTGGTCTTGCCCGCGCCGAATCCGCCGGCGATCAAGATCTTGATCGCCGTCGGCAGTCGCCAATGGTCAGAGCGACCGAATTCCATCCAGCACCGCCCGTACATCTCCCGCGCATGCGCGGCCCGCCCCTGAGGTGCCGTGGTCAGTGGTACCTGTCAAGGTGTGTTGAGTAGGCCGATCCACATGCCTGGCATCGAGACACCCTAGCAACGCCACATTTTCCACTCAAGCCGCAATTTATTGCAAGAATCAATATGTCACGGTTTGTCGCTCGAAGCGCTGTTATTCGCTGATCCGGGGCGAACGCAGTCAAGCCAGTTTGTCATGGGCTCCGACAAGGCTCTTACGTGGTGGGGCCGGGGTCGGAAATGCCGTTGAACCCGGCCTGGAAACCGAGCTGTCTGCGCAGGTAGGCGGCGGTGCGCGGGCTGTGCTCGCGCACCGGCTCGATCAGCCGCCCCGCCTCGCGCGCGAGCCCCGTCATCGCGTCCGTCACCTCGGCGCGGCTGACGCCGAGTGCCAGGATGTTGAGATCGCCCCAGCTCATGTCTCTCCGATATGACGCCACGTCACCGAGCAGATGCAGATAGCGCTGCACATGCCGGCTGACCCCGCGTAATTGCTCCAGGTGGGCTTTCGCCCAGTCATCGCCCGTGTAAATCCAGTGCGACAGGTCGGCGAAGCACGAGCCGCGGCTGTCGGCGTTGTCGAGATAGCGGGCCAGCGTGGGCACGACCTGAGTGTCACGCCACACCCACGCTCTGGCCATGCCCGCCAGCATCCTGGCGAGCTGGTCTCGCCAGAGCCACCGCAGGCCGTCGAACTCCTTGACGGTGCCCAGCTCGTCGCGCAGGTCGGCGAGGAACCGGGTGACCGCCGAGCGGGGCACGGCGCCGTCGGCCACGGACAGGCATTCGCGGGTCAGGCGGTTGACCTGCTCGCGGGTGATCGCGGTGTGGTTCACGAGCCGGTCGACGGCCAGGACCCACAGGGCGGCCCGGTTGACGACCTTCAGGCGGTCGGCGGTGGCCCAGGGGGCGCTGAAGGCGGTGGCGAGGGTCAGGGTGTTGTACAGCTCGAGGTCGAAGGCCGCGGGCGGGAACAGCACGCCGTACATCTGGGCGCAGCGTCGCAGGTCCCTGCCGCACTCGGCGGCCAGCGCGCACGTCCTGCCGAGCTCGTAGGCCTCGCCCGGCTCGCCGTCCGACATCCTAGGGCCGCTCGATCGGCTCGCGGATCATGGGCGCCGACCCCCAATACCCCGATATCCGTCTGTGGGAAAAGTGTTTCATGATCGCGCACTATCGATCAAGGTATCAACACCGTGGCTGATCAGCCCGCCCCGCCGGCTGTCACCTGACCCGGCAGCGATGGTGAGCTCCTGGGGCGGTGCGTGCGTTCCTGAGGCGGTCAGCTTGGAGCGGCCACCAGCCGGCCCCACGCCGCGGAGGCGTCGTCGTGCCGTTTCCCCCGGACCGGCCCACGCGCGACCTCCAGCCCGCGCACGGCCCCGATCACCGCGCGCGGCCCCTCCCCGTCCAGCGCGGCGACCACGTCGTCCCAGCTCCACCCGTACCAGTCGACGAGCCGCGCGACCCCGTCGGTGCACACCCCGACCCCTCGCAGCTCCCGTGCGTCCACTGACCCGCCCACCCCTTGGGCGGCCGCCTCGGGCCGGGCCGCGGCCACCCAGAACCCTCCCGGCACGTTCCGCATCCGCCGCACCAGCTCCACCGTGTACGGCCGCCCGCCCGGCAACCGCTCCAGCCGATCATCGGCCACCACCTCGGCCCCGCCGGCCGCCGGCGCGAGCACGACCGGCGAATCCCCCAGCACGAGATATTCCACCCGTCCGCGCGCGACCCGCACCACGGCCACCGTCGACGACGGCGAATCCGGATGGCCCAGATCACACCCGCCCCCGTGCGCCGCCGCCGTTTCCTCGATGGCCTCCTCCAGCACCCCGGACAGCGGCGTGTCACCGTCCACGGCCAGCCGCGCCGCCAGCGCCCCGCCGAGCCGCGCCACCAGCCACGGCACGTCGTGCAGGCACCCGCTGTCCACCCCGGCCGCCGCCGTGGCCCCGTCGAGCACGACGATCCAGGACGGGCCGGCGATCACCAGGTCCTCGTTGGGCCGCCCGGAGCCGGCACTGGTGGCGTACGTGACCTCCGCGAACATGACAGCGACTGTGCCACAGTGGCCCCCGTGACCTCGAACGCCCTCGACCGCGCGCTCACCGACCCGCCACCCCGCCCGCTGCCCGCCGAGGCGGAAGCCCTGTTACGCGACCTGGACGCGCCGCCCCGCCTGGCCGCCCATCTCCGAGCCGTGCACGACGTGGCGGCCGAGCTCCTGGACTGGGTGGCCGGCCACCATCCGGCCACGCCGGTCGACCGGGAGGCGGTGCTGTTCGGCGCCGCCATCCACGACATCGGCAAGTGCCTCCACCCGGCCGAGCTGTCGGGCCCGGGCTCGGCTCACGAGCACGCCGGCCACCGCCTCCTGCGCGAGCGCGGAGTGCCGGAGCGGCTGGCCCGCTTCACCCGTACCCATGCCGCATGGACCGGCGAGGCCACCACGGTGGAGGACCACCTGGTCAGCCTGGCCGACAAGATCTGGAAGGCCAAGCGCGAGCCGGACCTGGAGCGACTCGTCGTGGACCGGCTCGCGGGCGAGGCGCCGGCCTGGCAGGTCTTCATGGACCTGGACGACCTGCTCACCACGCTCGCGAACGGCGCCGACGCCCGCCTGGCCTTCCAGAACGCCTATCCGATCGCCTGACGGCGGCGGCCCCTACACGATCACCAGGTCGCGGGGCGTGTTGTTCAGCCGGTCCCCGCCGTTCTCCGAGCACACCACGATGTCCTCGATCCTGGCGCCGTGCCGGCCCGGCAGGTAGATGCCCGGCTCGACGGAGAAGGCGAAGCCCGGCTCCAGCGGCTCCCCGTTGCCGGACACGATGTAGGGCTCCTCGTGCGTCTCGATCCCGATCCCGTGCCCGGTCCGGTGGATGAAGTAGTCGGCGTACCCGGCCTCGGCGATCACGTCGCGGGCGGCCGCGTCGACCGACTCGCACGACACACCCGGCCGCACGGCCGCGCACGCCGCCTCCTGAGCGCGCTGCAGCACCTCGTAGTACGCCCGGAACTCGGCGGGCGGCTCGCCCACGCTGTAGGTGCGCGTGGAGTCGGAGCAGTAGCCGTTGTGCAGCTGGCCGCCGATGTCGACCACGACCGGCTCGCCCGCCTGGATCACCCGGTCGGACACGTCGTGGTGGGGGCTGGCGCCGTTGGGGCCGGAGGCGACGATCACGAAGTCGACCGTCTCGTGCCCGGCCGCCAGGATCGCCTCGGCGATGTCCCTGCCCACCTCGCGCTCGGTCCGCCCGGCGCGCAGGAACTCGGGCACCCGCCGGTGGACGGCGTCGATCGCCTCCCCCGCCTCGCACAGCGCCGCCACCTCGGCCGGGGACTTGCGCATCCGCAGCTCCCGCAGCACGCTGCCGGCCAGCACCTGCTCGGCGCCCGGCAGCACCTCGCGGAAGCGCAGCGACGACATGGCCCACATCCGGTCGGCGAGCCCGACCTTGCCGACGTCGCCGAGCCGGCCCGCCACGATCGCATACGGGTCGTCGGTCTCGTCCCAGGCCACGAACTCCAGCCCGAGCCGCGAGGCGGGCGAGGCCTCGGCGGCGGGCAGCTCCAAGCGGGGCACCATCATGTACGGCTCCCCCGCCGCGGGCACCACCAGGCAGGTGAGCCGCTCCAGCGGCTTGGCGTCATAGCCGCTCACGTACCGCAGGTCGGGGCCGGGCGTGAGCAGCAGGGCGTCGAGACCGCTCTTGGCGGTGGCCTCCTGAACGGCGGCGAGACGGGACACGGGATACAGATCTGAGGACGTCACAGGCCCAAATCTACTCCGGCCGCCGCTACTTGCCCGCCTTCTAAAATCCGCGAAAAGCTCTCACAACACAGGAAGCGATCGCTACACTCCGTTCAACAACGATCACGTAGTGTGGGGACAATTGTCCAGATCCACTGCACTTTGAGAGTGAGACTATGGTCGACGTCATGGGCAACGCCGCGGTGGAATCCGGGCTGCTCGGGCACGAAACCGACGCGGAGATGCTCGCCGTACGGCTGGCGCACGCGCAGCGGCTCGGCAACATGGGCTGGGCGGAATGGCACCTCCATACCGGCGAGACGATCTGGTCCGATCAGGTGTACACGATCTTCGGACGCGACCCGGGCCAGGGCCCCATCCCCCTGCCCCAGCTCGCCAAGCACGTCGAGCCCGCGTACGTGGCCGCGCTCGACCGGCTCTTGTGGTCGGCCGTGCAGGGCGTCGAGCCGGTCCAGGCCGAGTTCCGCATCCGCCGCGGAGGAGAGCTCCGCGACCTGCGCGTGGTGCTCGAGCCGCTCATGGCCCCCGGCGGCCCCATCGGCCTGCACGGCGTCATCCAGGACATCACCGGCCGCCGCCGCGCCGAGCGCCTGATGTCGGAGTCGCGCCGCCAGCTCCTGGAGGCCCGCGAGCAGGCGGCCGAAGAACGCCACGTCATGCTGGCCCTGCGCGACGCGATACTCCCCGACCCCGCCTGCTGCCCCAGCCCGCCGCACACCAGCATCGCCGTGCGGTACGTGCCCGCCGAGAAGACCGCGAACCTCGGCGGCGACTGGTTCGAGGCCGCCCCCGCCCCCGACGGCCGCCTGCTGCTGGCCATCGGCGACGTCTCCGGCCACGGCCTGCCCGCGATCGCCCACATGGCCCAGCTGCGCCACGCGCTCGTCGGCCTCGCCATGACGGGACGACCCGCCAACCGGCTGCTGGACTGGCTCAACGAGCTGGTTCTGCACCAGCTCAACGACACCACCGCCACGGCGATCATCGGGCATCTGGACCCGGAGACCCGGGTGTTCGCCTGGAGCCAGGCCGGTCACCTGGCGCCCATCCTGGTGCGCGACGGGGTGGCCGGCCGGCTCGACCAGCCCAGGGGCGTGCTGCTCGGCGCCACGTTCGGGCGCCCGTACGAGCTGGCCACGACCCGGCTGATACCCGGGGACGTGCTGCTGCTGTTCACCGACGGGCTGGTCGAGCGGCGCACCCGCGACATCGACGTCGGCCTCGACCAGGTCGTGGCCGTCGCCGGCCAGGTGCCGGGCGGCGACCTGGAGGAAGGGCTCGACCGCCTGCTGTCCGACATCGGCGGCCCCAACCCGGAAGACGACGCGTGTCTGCTCGCGGTGGGCATACTGGCCTAGTGCTGATGGTTCTGGACACTCCGTCCCTCTACTTCCGCGCCTTCTACGGCGTGCCGGAGTCGATCACGGCTCCCGACGGCTCGCCGATCAACGCGGTACGCGGCCTCATCGACATGATCGCCACCCTCGTGCGCCAGCACTCCCCCAGGGAGCTGGCGGCCACCATGGACGCCGACTGGCGGCCGGCCTTCCGCGTGGCGGCGATCCCGACGTACAAGGCGCACCGCGTCGCGCACGGCAACACCGAGGTGGTGCCCGACGCGCTCGTGCCCCAGATCGCCGTCATCCAGGAGGTGCTCGACGCCGTCGGCATCGCCCGCCCGGAATCGCCCGGCTACGAGGCCGACGACGTCATCGGCACGCTCACCCACCAGGCGAGCGGCGCGGTCGACATCGTCACCGGCGACCGCGACCTGTTCCAGCTGGTCGACGACGCCCGCCCGGTCCGGGTCCTCTACACCGCCCGCGGCATCCGCAACCTGCAGATCGTGGACGAGGCGTTCGTCACCGCCAAATACGGCGTCCCCGGCCGCGCCTACGCCGACTTCGCCACCCTGCGCGGCGACCCCAGCGACGGCCTGCCCGGCGTCGCCGGCGTCGGCGAGAAGACCGCGGCCGCGCTCATCACCCGCTTCGGCTCCCTCGACGCCCTCATCGAGGCCCTCGACGCGGGCGTGACCGACGGCTTCCCCGCCGGCAGCCGCACCAGGCTGGCCGCCGCCCGCGACTACCTGAGCGCCGCCCCGGCCGTCGTCAAGGTCGCCCACGACGCCCCGCTCCCGGCCACCGACCTGACGCTGCCGGCCAAGCCGCGCGACCCGGAGGCGCTGGTGCGCCTGGCCGACCGCTACGGCCTGGACGGCCCGCTCAACCGCCTGCTCGACGTGCTGGGCGGCTGACCCGCCCGCTCGAGGTGCTAATCGACCAGCAGGGCGCGCACGGCCTCCTGCGCGGCCTCGCGCAGGCGGGCGTGCACGAGCACGTTCTCCTCGCGGTCGGTGCGCACCTCGACCACGCGCGGCCCCTCGCCGCGCAGCGCCTTCGGCAGCTCCGTGATCTCCGACACCAGCGTGTACGGCGTCCCGGTCGCGGCCGCCGCATACCCGAGATCGACCCCGTGCGGCGTGCCGAAGACCCGCTCGAACGGACCGCGCACCGCCGCCTGCGGCAGCAGCGAGAAGATCCCGCCGCCGTCGTTGTTGACCACCACGAAGCACAGGTCGGGCCGCGGCTCACGGGGCCCGAGGATCAGCCCGTTCTGGTCGTGCAGGAACGACAGGTCGCCGAGCAGCGCGAAGGCGGGCCCGTTGTGCGCCAGCGCCGCCCCCATCGCGGTCGAGACCAGGCCGTCGATGCCGGAGGCGCCCCGGTTGGCCATCACCCTGATGCCGCGCCGCGGACGCATCGCCTGGTCCAGGTCGCGGATCGGCATCGACGACCCGCTGAACAACAACGCCCCGTTCGGCAGCGCGTCCACCAGGTCCCTGGCCAGGCGCGGCTCGCTGAGTCCTGAGGCGTCGAGCACCTCGTCCACGGCCGACCTGGCCGCGAGGTCCGCCCGCCGCCAGGCGTGCAGCCAGCTGTCGTCGCCCGCGGCCACCGGGATCTCCACCGCCTGCGCCACTTGCGTGGCCGACCGGGTCGGGTCGGGCCAGCGGTCCAGGTCGGGCGCCACCACGATGTGCTCCGCCGTCCGCCGGAGCCACGACAGCAGCGGCCGCGACAACCCGGGCCGGCCGAGCGTGACGACCACGTCGGGCCGGTGCCCGTCGGCGAA
Organism: Nonomuraea polychroma; assembly: GCF_004011505.1. Classification (NCBI taxonomy): domain Bacteria; kingdom Bacillati; phylum Actinomycetota; class Actinomycetes; order Streptosporangiales; family Streptosporangiaceae; genus Nonomuraea; species Nonomuraea polychroma. The sequence continues at coordinate 3,380,330 of NZ_SAUN01000001.1, read as the reverse complement.
TTCGGGCGTGCCCAGCAGGTAGTGATAGGTCGAGATGGCATGGTCGCCGTAGCGGGCGCCGCCGTTCGGCTCCGACAGCACCGGCCAGCCCGCCATGCCGGCGGCGGCCACGTAGCGGCGCACGTTGGCGGCGCCGTCGCCGACGACGAGCACGCCGCGCCGGGTCGGCGGGATGTGCAGGGCGATCGGCGGGGGCGCGACCCTGGCCCGCACCCATGGGCCGTTCGCGCCGCCGTCGAGCGGCTCGCTCCAGGTGGTGTCGCCGTCGGGGATGAGCGGCTCTCTGAAGGCCAGGTTGAGGTGGACCGGGCCGGGGTTCGCCGGGCCTGCGGCCCGCTGGTAGGCGCGGCAGGCCAGCGACCGCCAGTAAGCCACCTGCCCGGGCCGGTCCTCCGGCACGCCGACCTCGGCGAACCAGCGCGTGGCCGTCCCGTACATCTTGATCTGGTCGATCGTCTGGTTGGCGCCGGTCCCGCGCAACTCGGGCGGGCGGTCGGCGGTGAGCACCAGCAGCGGGACGCCGGCCTCGCTGGCTTCGATCACGGCCGGGTGGAAGTTGGCGGTGGCCGTGCCGGACGAGCAGATCAGCGCGACCGGCCGCTCGGCGCGCTTGGCCAGCCCGAGCGCCAGGTATGACGCCGAACGTTCGTCGATGCGCACGTGCAGACGCACCCGCGACTCGGCGTGCAGCGCCAGCGCCAGCGGGGCGGAGCGGGAGCCGGGTGCCAGCACCACGTCGGTCAGGCCGCAGCGCACCAGCTCGTCGACCAGCACGGTGGCCAGCGCGGTGGCGGGGTTCAACGTGACGCCTCCTGCATCCGGCGAAGCGACTGGGGAGATTCAATCCTAAAAACCGACAAAAGCTGCGGATTCACTGATGGTCGGCGTGCCGAGGGAGAACGCGCCACGACCCTCCCCGCTTTCCCTGCGCCGCTGTCCGACGTGTCGCCATTAACCTTACGAGCATGTGGAGGAACCCGTCGCATCCGGACCGTCCGCTGCATGCCATTGTGCAGCCTCCGGGACCCGCGCTGTTCACGGCCGTACGCGACGCGCTCTCCGGCGACGGACCCGCCGTCCTCCCCCTGCCTCCAGGCCAGGCCGACGCCGCGCTGGCCGCGCTGCGCCCCACCCACGTCGGCGGGACACCCCAGGACGGCGGCGCCGGCGTGCCCGCCGATGTGGCGGTCGTCATCGCCACCAGCGGCAGCACCGGCACGCCCAAGGGCGTGATGTTGTCGGCCACCGCGCTGCGCGCCTCCGCCGCGGCCTCGCTGCGGCGCGTGGAGGCCTCCAAGGGCGAGCGCTGGCTGTGCTGCCTGCCCGTCTCCCACGTCTCCGGCCTGCAGGTGCTGGTGCGCGCCCTGCTGTCGGAGAGCGAGCCGATCATCCACCCGCGCTTCGACGCGCGGGCGGTCCTGGACTCCGGCGCCGACCACGTCTCCCTCGTGCCCACCCAGCTGCACCGGCTCGTGGAGCTGGGGGCCGATCTGTCGGGGTTCCGCACGATCCTGCTCGGCGGCGCCGCGCCGCGTCCCGGCCTGCTGGAGCAGGCCCGGGACCTCGGTGCCCGGGTCGTGACGACGTACGGGATGAGCGAGACGTGCGGGGGCTGCGTGTACGACGGCCAGCCCCTTTACAATGTAGATCTCAAAATCGGCGAGGACGGGCTGATCCGGATCGCCGGTCCCGTGCTCTTCTCCGGCTACCGCTCCGGCGATCCCGCCCCCTTCGACGGCGGCTGGTTCGTCACCTCCGACCTGGGCGAGCTGGCCGGCGGGCGGCTGCGGGTGCTGGGCCGGGCCGACGACGTCATCAACACCGGCGGCGAGAAGGTCATGGCCGCCGCCGTGACCGCCGTGCTCGGCGGCCATCCGGAGGTCGCCGACGTGGCGGTGATCGGCGTGCCCGATCCCGAATGGGGCGAGCTCGTCACCGCGGTCGTGGTGCCTGCTGACCCCAACACGCCGCCCACGCTTGCCCAATTGCGGGCATACTGCCGCGATAGGCTTCCCCCTCACGCCGCTCCGCGCGCGCTGCGCCTGGCCGCCGGACTGCCGCTGCTGCCGAACGGGAAGACCGATCTGGTACGGCTGAAGGCAGGAACCTGACGAGGCGCGGCTGCGTCAGAGTGGGGAGAAGGAGGGAGCCTTCATGGACCAGACCCGCAAGATGTGGGCATCCGCGGCCATCGTCGGCGTCATCGTCGTCGCAGGCGTCTCGATCGCGGCGGCCGCCTCGGCGGGCAGGCTCGACCAGGTCGGCGAGGAGACCAGAGCAGTGGTGGAGAAGGCGCCACCGTCCGGCTCGCCGGCCCCGTCCTCCGAGCCCACCGACGACATCGTGGTCTCCCGCGAGGTCAACCCCGATCCCGGCAAGGTGCTCGACTACTGGTCGGACGACCGCATGGAGGAAGCCGAGCCCATGCCCATGCCGGAGGCCACAGGCGGAGAGATCGACGTGGTGGAGTAGGACCCCACGAGGGGCGGCTCGCCGGGCAGGGCGATCCGCCCTTTTTTGACATTTCGTCCGCGCGGGAACAAATGACGGCGAATGGCGTTATTGATACTGGTGCGCCGTGCGGACAACGAAGCCGCCCGCCACAACACTGCCTGATCGCTTCTTACTCCGTACGGAGGAGGTGTCCTCATGCCCAGATCCGCCGTGGCGACCCCACCCGCGACTCTCGACCAATTGCTTGAACGAGGGCGTAACCAGGGTCACCTTTCTCTCGCGGAGCTGCGTGACGCGTTCGCCGATGCCGGGATCAGCCCCTCTGAGGGCCGTACGATACTGCGCGAGCTGTCGGAGGCCGGCGTGAGCCTGGCCGCCGAGAACGAGCCGTCTCTCAGCAAGACCGCCCCCAAGAAGACCACCACCAGGAAGCCCGCACAGCCGAAGGCCACCGAGGAGCATGAGGACGCTGCTCCGAAGAAGTCCTCGACCTCGCGAGCAAAGGTTACCGGCCGCAACGCGGCCAAGGCAAAAACCGACACGCCGGCCGCGGCGAAGGGCATCGTGCCGCCCGACCCCAAGCCGGAGCACGAGGAGGACGTGCCGGACGACGTCGTCTTGAGCGCCGAGAACGACGAGGTCGAAAGCGAGCCGCTCGACCTGGACGACACGCAGTCGACCATGGGCGACTCGGTGCACACCTACCTCAAGTCCATCGGCCGCCGCACGCTGCTCACCGCGGCGCAGGAGGTCGAGCTCGCCAGGCGCATCGAGGCCGGCCTGTACGCCGAGTACAAGCTGGAGACCCACCCCGAGCTGCCGCTGGACGTCCGTGAGGACCTCCTCATGGTCGTCGAGGACGGCAGGCAGGCCAAGGACCACATGCTGGAGGCCAACCTGCGGCTGGTCGTCTCGGTGGCCAAGAAGTACACCGACCGCGGCATGTCACTGCTGGACGTGGTCCAGGAGGGCAATCTGGGCCTGATCAGGGCGGTGGAGAAGTTCGACTACACCAAGGGCTTCAAGTTCTCCACGTACGCCATGTGGTGGATCAGGCAGGCCATCCAGCGTGGCTTCGCCGACTCGGCCCGGACCATCCGGCTGCCCGTGCACGTGCTGGAGATGCTCTCGAAGCTGTCGCGGGTCGAACGTGACATGCACCAGCGCCTGGGGCGGGAGCCGACGCCCGAGGAGCTGGCGGTCGAGCTCGACAAGACGCCGGACCAGATCGAGGAGCTGCTGCGCACCAGCCGCCAGCCGATCTCGCTGAACGCGACGATCGGCGAGGACGGGGAGACCACGATCGGCGACCTCATCGAGGACGTCGACTCGCCGGAGGCCTCGGAGATCGTCGACCGCCAGCTGCTGGGCGACCAGCTGCGGGGCGTGCTCGACAACCTCTCGCCCCGCGAGTCGAAGATCATGGCTCTGCGGTTCGGCCTGGTGGACGGCAAGCCGCACACGCTTGACGAGATCGGCAAGCACCTGGGCCTGACCCGGGAGCGGATCCGCCAGTTGGAGAAGGAATCGCTGTCCAAGCTGCGCCACCCGAGCAACACCCGCCCGCTGCTCGACTGGGCCAGCTGACCGCCGAAGCCCCGGCCACATGAGGGAGGTGTGACCGGGGCTTTCCCATGCCACCGGCCGTTTTCCCGACACGTCCCGCCCGGCCCTGACGCCAAGACGCCATCCCACCCAGAGGCCCTCAGCCCGGTCTCACCGGCGATCCCCGTGCGAAGACCTACCAGCGCAGGCGGGCACAGTGAACCGGGCGCGACTCACACGCGCGGGGTCGGCGGGACGCGGCACGGCGACCCCGCGCGAGAAGAACGGCGGCCGACCGGGTCAGCGCGACACGGGAACGACCACGATCCAGGACGACACCGGAACGACCACCGGCGAGAACCGCAACCGGTGGTAAGACACCCGGTCGTCAGCGCGCGCGGCGAAGCGGTGAGGTCAGAGGGTCGCGGGGACCGGACGGGGCACGCGCGGCATCCCCGAGAGCCGGTTCTCCTCACGCAGCGTGCGCAGCCGCTCGACCTCGTCCGTCCACATCCGCCCGGCAGGCGTGGCCCGAGCCTTGCGCCGCGCGATGCGATCGTCGTAGGCCTTCACCCCGAACGTGGCCCGCTGCCCCGCCTCGGCGGCCCGCAGCGCGTCGGTCAGCGCCTTGTCGAACTCCCGCGCCGCGGCCAGCAGCTCGATGTCGTCCACCGCCGCGGCCCGCAGCTCACGCAACGTCTGCTCGGCCTGCCTGGCCTTCTCGAGCAGCTCAGGGAAGCTCTTGGAGATCTCCTGGTCCGCGTGGTAGCGAACCTCGGCCTCCCGGCTCACCCGCGGACGGAAAAACGCCATCGATCCTGCCCTTTCACCAGCCGGCACCTCATACAACCGCCAAGGGTACGCCGTCCCGCGACACGAACTGAAATCACCCCGGCGCAGCGCCCTTTACATTGTAAGATGATCACATGCCCGCCAAGCGACCACCCGTCCCCCTCTCCCGCGAACGCATCATCGAGGCCGCGCTCCACATCGCCGACAGCCAGGGCCTGCGCCGGCTGACGATGCGCCGCCTGGGTGACGCGCTCCAGGTGGAGGCCATGGCCATCTACCACCACCTGCCCCGCGGCAAGGAGGCGCTGATGGACGCCCTGGCCGAGCACGTCACCACCGTGCACGTGGAGCAGGGCCCGACCTGGCAGGAGACGGCCAAGGCCTGGTGCCGGGCCGAGCGCGAGCTGCTCCGCGAGCACCCGGGCGTGCTTGCCCTGGCTTTGACGAAACCCCCCAAGGGCGCCACGGCCCTCGCCATCAAGGAGCAGATCGAGCAACTCGCCGACGGCGGCCTGGTCAACGCCGCGGAGGCCGTACGCGCGCTGCGGGCCTTCGTGTTCGGCAGCGTGGCCGTCGAGGTGCAGCAGTCCGGCTGGGCTGATCCCGAGGTTGATGAATGGGTCAGGAGGGACGAAAGAGCCGATATGGACTTCGAGCGCGGACTCGACGCTCTTCTCAAGGGTTTGCAAACGTGATGCGCGTGTCACGCTTGGCCCGTTATCCTGCATAAGGCACGCTGTGTCGAAGGTCACACGCTTCGGGGACCCTCCTGTAACAGTCCTAACGGACTATGTCGGAGTGTGTGACATACGCCGCACACTTGCCGAGAAAAGTGAACCCGAGCTGCTCCCGTCCCTCACGGGGGCCATCCCACGAGATATCGGAGGCACGCCGATGTGCCCGCACCACCCGGCCTGTCCGGATGCAGAGGCGCCAGACCGAGAGAAGGCACGCACTCTTGCCTGCCACCCAGAGCAGGGATGGAGCCTGCTCTGCAACGGCGTCGTCCTGTTCGAGGACACCGGGGAGCTCCTGCCCAGCGGTGCCACCATCGAACCGCACCGGCCCGTGGTCGGCGCCGCCTGACCTAGTGAGCCGCGTAGCGGGCGATCCACTGCGCCACGACCTCGCCCACCCGGGCGGGGTCACGTTTCAGATCGTGGCCCTCACCGGGCAGCACCACCAGGCGCGCCGCGTCCGCGGCGTCGGGGATGCCGAAGGGGTCGCGAGTTCCGTTGACGACCAGCACGTCCACCCCGGCGGCGCGTAGCTCCTCGGCTCTCGAACGCTCCGGCTTGCCGGGCGGGTGCAGCGGGAAGGCCAGCGCCACGACCGCCGCCGCGCCGACCGCCTTGGCCGTACGGCAGGCGACCCGCGCCCCATTGCTCCGGCCGCCCTGCACGAGGGGCAGGCCAGGATAGCGGGCACGCACCCGCGTCAGGACGATCTCCCAGGCCTCGTCCTGCTTGGCCGGCGAGCCCGGCGCCCGCGCACCCGCCACCCGGAACGCCTGCGTCACCCTGGCCACGACGGCCCCTGCGCCGAGCGCGGCATCGCGCACGGCCAGCAGGTCCGGAGCGCCCACTCCCCCGGCGGACCCGTGGGTCAGCACGAGCAGCAGCCGAGGCTCGGCCACCTCGTCGACCTCGACCAGCGCGGGCCCTCGCGGGGTCATGACCTCCATGGCAGAACCGTACCTTCGGACGATCCCGCCCTACCCCTCAGGGCTGATGACGGCGCGCCACCTGCCAGGCATGATTTTCGTATGCCAGACAAACGTCCCCTCCGGGATGATCTGCAGGCCACGCTCGACGCGCGCCGCGATCTCGGCCCGGACTACGACGCCGCGCTCGTCGAGTCGTTCGTGGAGCGCCTCGACGAGACGATCGCCGCCCGCGTGCGCGCCGAGCTCACCCTGCACGGCGCCGCCCCGCACAAGCACCAGGCCAAGAACCCCGGATCGGCGATGATCCCGATCGCCCTGGGCTCGATGGGCATCGGCATCCCGCTGACGGCGATCGCGGCGGGCAACGCGGGCCTGGTGGGGCTGACGATCACCTGGCTGGCGATCGTCATCATCAACGTGGCCGCCGCCGCGGCCATCATGCGCCGCGGCTGACCTCGGCTCCTTCTCCCAGACGCCTCGGGGGCGGCGGACACCACGCCAGCCCGCTCTGGACGCGTCGCTGGCACCCCGGACGCCGCGCCGAGCTCTGGTCAGAGGGCGGTGCATGATGCGGCGCGGCGCAGCGCCGTCTCGGACGTGGCGGTCCCAGACGTGGCTGTCTCAGGCGTCGCGGTCGTAGCGGAGGCGGACCTCGGCGGCCAGGGTCTCGTCCTCGTGCTGCAGCCCGTACGACCACACCCGCTCGGCGTCCTCCTCCCGCCCGCGCAGCGGCAGGGTGCGAGCCAGCAGCTCGATGGCCAGTGCGCTGGTCTGCGCGTCGGCCCCGCCCTCCACCGTCTCGGCGAACTCGGCGCAGGCCAGCTCCAGATGCGCGATCCCGAGCTGCACCCGCAGCCCCGGCACATCCTCCTCGGGAGCCGACTCCAGCGCCTCCATGAGCACGTCGGCCGCCATCCCCGGCTCGCCGTGCTCCATCAGCAGGTCGGCCAGCTGCCGCGCCGCGTGCGCCCCGATCTGGCCGTCGCCGGCCGCCATGGCGGCCCGTAGCTCGCTCTCCGCCTCCTCGAGGTCGGCGGCCAGCCGGGCCAGCGCGAGATGGGCCAGCGGCACGTAGGCGGCGGTGCCGACGCCGAGCACGGCCTGCCAGGCGGCCCTGGCCTGCTCGGCCCGCCCCTCCCGCTCGAAGCCCTGCGCGAGATGGCAGGCGGCCTGCGCGGCGTATTCGGGATGCCCGGTGGCCAGTGCCGTCCTGGCCGCGGCCCGGGCGGCCTCGACGTCGCCGCGCTCCTCCAGCACCACGGCCAGCCCCACGGCCGCCTGGGCCCGGTCAGGCCCCTCGGGGTCGGCGACCAGCCGGCTCAGGATGGCCGCGGCACCCTCCAGATCGCCGCCCTCGGCGAGACGGCGGGCGGTGTCGAGGGGTGGTGTCTCCAGCTCTGAGGACGTCAAGAGAGCTCCTTCTCGCGACGGTCGCACCGAGCCTAACGACTTCTGGCGATCATGTCTGCCCACTTGACGGTGAAGGACTGGCCGCTGCTCGTTTCGCCCGATTCAGGGCGCCGGAGCAGCGGCCAGAGCCCCTCAGTCCTCGTAGGCCTCCAGCGGCGGGCAGGAGCACACCAGGTTGCGGTCCCCGTACGCCTGGTCGATGCGCCGCACCGGCACCCAGTACTTGCCGTCACGCAACGACGGCACCGGGTAGGCGGCCTCGGTCCGCGTGTACGGGTGCGTCCACTCGTCGGCGACGACGGACTCGGCCGTGTGCGGCGCGTTCCGCAGCGGGTTGTCGGTCTTGTCGTAGTCTCCCGACGCCACCTTGGCGATCTCCCCGCGGATCGCGATCATCGCGTCCACGAACCGGTCGAGCTCATCGAGGTCCTCGCTCTCGGTCGGCTCGATCATCAGCGTCCCGGCCACGGGGAACGACATGGTGGGCGCGTGGAAGCCGTAGTCGATGAGCCGCTTGGCCACATCGTCCACGGTGACGCCGGTCTCCTTGGTGATCTGCCGCAGGTCGATGATGCACTCGTGGGCGACCAGCCCGCCGCGCCCGGTGTACAGCACCGGGTAGTGGGGGGCCAGGCGCCGTGCGAGGTAGTTGGCCGACAGGATGGCCTGCTCGGTCGCCGCGGTGAGGCCGTCCGAGCCCATCATCCTGATGTACGCCCACGAGATCGGCAGGATCCCCGCCGACCCGTAGGGGGCCGCCGAGACGGGCCCGACAGGCGTGTCGTTGTGCAGCGGGTGCCCGGGCAGGTAGGGCGCCAGGTGGGCGCGCACCGCCACCGGGCCGACACCCGGGCCGCCGCCGCCGTGCGGGATGCAGAACGTCTTGTGCAGGTTGAGATGGGACACGTCGGCCCCGAACTCGCCCGGCTTGGCCAGCCCGACCAGCGCGTTCAGGTTGGCCCCGTCGACGTAGACCTGCCCGCCGGCCCCGTGCACCTTGGCGCACACCTCGGTGATGCTCTCCTCGTAGACGCCGTGCGTCGACGGGTACGTCACCATGATCGCGGCCAGGGCGTCCCGGTGCTTGTCGATCTTGGCGTCGAGGTCGGCCAGGTCCACGTTGCCGTCGGCGTCGCAGGCCACGACCACCACGCGCATCCCGGCCATGACGGCGCTGGCGGCGTTGGTGCCGTGCGCGGAGGACGGGATGAGGCACACGTCGCGCCCGATCTCCCCGTGGGCGCGGTGGTAGGCGCGGATGGCCAGCAGCCCGGCGAACTCGCCCTGCGAGCCGGCGTTCGGCTGGATCGACACCGCGTCGTAGCCGGTGATCTCGGCCAGCCAGCGCTCCAGCGTGCCGATCAGCTCCACGTACCCCCCGGCCTGGGCCTCCGGCGCGTACGGGTGCATCGCGGCGAACTCGGGCCAGGTGATCGGCTCCATCTCGGTGCTGGCGTTCAGCTTCATCGTGCAGGAGCCGAGCGGGATCATCGAGCGGTCCAGCGCGATGTCCTTGTCCTGCAGCTTGCGCAGGTAACGCAGCATCGCCGTCTCGGAGTGGTGGCTGTGGAAGACCGGGTGGGTCAGGTACGCCGACTCGCGCAGCAGCGCGGCGGGCAGCACGTCGCCCTCCAGCGCGACGTCGGAGGCGTCCACGCCGAACGCCGCCCATACCTTGGTCACCTCGGCGGCGCCGGTCTTCTCGTCGCAGGCGACCGAGACGTGGTCGGCGTCGGCCTGCCAGAGGTTGACGCCCCGCTCGGCGGCCGCGGCGACGACCTCGGCGGCCCGGCCGGGCACGCGGACCAGGACGGTGTCGAAGAACTCCCGGTGCACGACCTCCAGGCCGGCCGCGCGCAGCCCGTCGGCGAGGGCGACGGCGTGCCGGTGCACCCGGTGGGCGATGCGGCGCAGGCCCTCGGGGCCGTGGTAGACGGCGTACATACCGGCGATGACGGCGAGCAGCACCTGTGCGGTGCAGATGTTGCTGGTGGCCTTCTCGCGGCGGATGTGCTGCTCGCGGGTCTGCAGGGCCAGCCGGTAGGCGGGGTCGCCGTCGGCGTCCACGGACACGCCGACCAGGCGGCCGGGCATCTGCCGCTGCAGCCCCTCGCGTACCGACATGTAGGCGGCGTGCGGCCCGCCGAACCCGAACGGCACCCCGAAGCGCTGCGAGGAGCCGACCGCGATGTCGGCGCCCAGCTCGCCCGGCGCGGCCACGAGCGTGAGGGCCAGCAGGTCGGCGGCGGCCACGACGAGCGCGCCCGCCTCGTGCGCGGCGGCGGCCACGGCGCGGAAGTCGCGCAGCCGCCCGGACGCCCCCGGGTACTGCACGAGCACGCCGAAGCACTCGGGCAGCTCGCCGTCGAGCGGGTGCTCCACGAGCGTGATGCCGAGCGGCTCGGCTCGGGTGGCCAGGACCCGCTTGGTCTGCGGCAGCGCGTCGGTGTCGACGACGAACACGTTGCTCTTGGACTTGCCGGCGCGCCGGGCCAGCGTCATGGCCTCGGCGGCGGCCGTGGCCTCGTCGAGGAGGGAGGCGCCGGCCACGGGCAGGCCGGTGAGGTCGGAGACGACCGTCTGGAAGTTCAGCAGCGCCTCGAGGCGGCCCTGCGAGATCTCCGGCTGGTACGGCGTGTACGCGGTGTACCAGCCCGGGTTCTCCAGCAGGTTGCGGCGGATGACGGCAGGCGTGATCGTGTCGTGGTAGCCCAAGCCGATCATCGAGGTCAGCACCTGGTTGCGGCCGGCGAGGGCACGCAGCTCGGCGATCGCCTCGGTCTCGCTCGCGGCGGCGGGCAGCTTGAGCCGGTCCTTGGCCCTGATGGCCTCGGGGACGGCCACGGCCACCAGGTCGGACACCGACTCGAAGCCGACGGCCTCGAGCATGCGCTGCTGCTCGGCCTCCGACGGGCCGATGTGCCTGGACGAGAACGGCGGAGCTGACAGGTCGGTCATGGACAGTGCCTCCTGAGGCTATGGAGACCGGCGCCAGGGCGCGGGCGAGTGCCGGATCTCCCCACTCTGTCAGCGCGGCGTGACCGCGACCTGAGAGCTTCACCCCCGCGAGGGGGCTTGCACCGTCGGTGAGGCACGCCTGGCGGGCGCGCCTGCTTTCCAGAGTTGCCTCGCCCGAGCGGTACGGGGTGCCTGAGAGATTCCGGGGAGGGTTGCTCCTTCGGCGCCCTGGGACCCAGGGTCCCAGGGACTCTCCCGCACGGGGTCGTCAGCCTTGCTGTCCTAGATTACAACCCCTAGGTGTTACAAGGGCATTTCACCCTGTCCGCCGGGCGCGGCGGCGCCGGGCGAGCTCGTCAGCGGGGTGGTCGGCCGGGACGGTGTCCTCGACCGCCGCTCGTTCCCCCGGCAGCTCCGCGAGGGATCCCTCGACCTCACGCCAGACCCGGCCGAGCGCGATGCCGAACACGCCCTGGCCGCCCTGGAGCAGGTCGATCACCTCGTCGGCCGAGGTGCACTCGTAAACGCTGACGCCGTCGCTCATGAGCGTGATCTGGGCGAGGTCGGCGACCCCGCGATCGCGCAGATGCTGCACGGCCGTGCGGATCTGCTGCAGCGACACCCCGGTGTCGAGGAGCCGCTTGACGACTTTGAGCACCAGGATGTCGCGGAAGCTGTAGAGGCGCTGGGAGCCCGAGCCTTGCGCGGCCCTTATCGTGGGCTCTACCAGGCCCGTGCGCGCCCAGTAGTCGAGCTGCCTGTAGGTGATGCCGGCCGCCGCACAGGCCGTGGGCCCGCGGTATCCGATGTCGCCTGGCAACGCCGCCGGCTGCTCGTCGAAGAGCAGACCCTGCTCGCCGGCACGCTGCCGCGCGTTCTCGCGCCGCACCGGATCTTCCTGGCCGGCCGTCTTTCCCTCGCCGCTGCTGACCGCCACGCGGACCTCCGGCTTTCTCTCATCCCGTGGCCTGATCTGGGGGTTCGTAAAGGGCGGCCACGGGTTTCACTTGCACCGTAGGACCGTGACCATGCTCAGTCAACGATCCGGCTCGGCGCGTCGTGAAGCGTAAATGCACCGAAATACCTACCCCGCCCTGCCGAAGTCTTCGGGCGTGATCGTGTCAAGGAACTCCCTGAACTTCTCCACCTCGTCCTCTTGGTCGTCGGGGATGACCACACCGGCCTCCTGGACCACCTCCTCGCTGGCGAAGATGCGGGCTCCGGTGCGCAGCGCGAGCGCGATCGAGTCCGACGGCCGCGCGCTCACCTCCACGCCGTTGGAGAACACCAGGTCGGCGAAGAAGATCCCGTCACGCAGGGCGACGATGTTGACCGCCCGCAGGCCGACGCCCAGGGCGCTCAGCACGTCGCGGAAGAGGTCGTGGGTGAGCGGCCGCGGCGGAGGCTCCTCCGCCTGGGCCAGGGCGATGGCGGTCGCCTCGGTCATGCCAATCCATATAGGAAGGAACCGCTCCCCGTGTGCCTCCTTGAGCAAGACGATCGGCTGATTTGTGGGCATTTCAACTCTTACGCCCACGACCTCCATCTGCAACACGGGCTGCTCCGTATTCCTGACCGGTCACCCGGCACAGCTCTTTGCTCGACTTGGCTACTTCAATTCAACGTAACACCCGGCGGGCCTGGAATGTGCCGTCGGCTCCCTGCTCGCCTCGCTCTCAACGCCCCAGGATCGACCGTACGCCCGTGCGCACCAGGGATGCGTGCAGATCGAGCAGCAGGGCCGACAGCTCCCTGGCGGTCTCCTCCGCCTCGCCGATGGCCCCGGGGGCGCGCCGCTTGAGCACCGGAGCGACGGTCTGCTCGACCAAGCCGCACTCGCGCTCGGCCGCCGCCTTGACCGCGCGCAGGTGCCGGGCGTGCAGGCCGAAGCGGGCCAGGGCGCCGACGGTGCGCGCCACCTTGAGCGCCTCCTCGTCGTAACGCCTGGCCACCGGGGTGAGCAGGCCGTAGTCCTCGAGCTCGGTGAGCGTCTCCTCGTCGATCCCCGCGGACTCGATCAGCTCGGCGCGGCTGAGCTTGATCTCCTGGGTCTGCTGCACCGCACGGGGGCGGCCGAAGCTCTCGGCCATCCTGTCCTTGATCACCCGCAGCGGCAGGTAGTGGTCACGCTGCTCGGTGAGGATGAAACGCAGCTGCTCGACGTGCAGGTGCGTGAACTTGCGGTAGCCGGAGGGGCTGCGCTCGGGCTCGATCAGGCCTTCGCCCTCCAAGAATCTGATCTTGGAGATCGTGACATCGGGGAACTCGCCCTGCAGGAGCGCGAGCACCTCCCCGATGCTCATGTACGAGCGTGCCGCCTGTGAACTCATGAGCCCTCCGGCCTCATGGGTTCACGAGAAGCTGTGTTGATGGGTCGCTCGCTTCGCTCACTCATACGCCGGCGTTGCCCCGCATCAGGAAGACCAAGCGGAGTTTGCCGATCTGCACCTCGTCGCCGGAGTGCAGGGGAACCTCCTCGATCCGCTCCCTGTTGACGTAGGTGCCGTTGAGGCTGCCGACGTCGCGGACGGAGAACTGGCCGCCGCGGTGCCGGTAGAACTCGACGTGGCGGCGCGAGACCGTGATGTCGTCGAGGAAGATGTCGCTCTCCGGGTGACGCCCGGTCGTGGTGAGGTCCTTGTCCAGCCGGAAACGGCTCCCCTGATTGGGGCCCCTGGTCACCGTGAGCAACGCCGCGCCGGGCGGCAGCTGCTCGACGAGCGCCCGCTCGGCCAGGAGCATGTCGCCTGTCTCAGCCTCATACGCCTCGATTCCCGCGACGGAGATCGTCGATGTGGTGTCCCCGGAGACCTCGGGTCTGGTCAGCGGTGACCCACAGCGGGAACAGAAACGGGCATCCTCGGGGTTGGCGTGCCCGCACTGCGTGCAGTAGACGCTCGGCATCGATCGGCTCGGCCTCCTACCGCGAAGACGCGGCGACGGTGCTCGGGACGCGCCTCGCTTCGCTTTTTCAAGTTTGCGAATGCCGCAACATACGCTGATCAGCGGCAAAGGTCAACTCGGGGCGCTGGACGGTGGTGTGGACGCAGACAAAGTTACCGCCGCTTCCGCCCCGTGGTCCATGCCGCCGCGCGTTTCAACATTACGATCTTGCGGCGCCGTGCGCGCGCATCGGGGGCCAACTCTTTCACGTCACTTTCGGTGACAGGGTGACCGGCGCCGCTCAGGTGGCGGCCTGCTCCACGATGCGCGCCCAGCGTTCGAGCAGCGCCTGGGCGCCGTCCATGTCGGACGCCTCGGCCCACAGGTCGGTGAGGGGCTCGGTGGCGGCGGGCAGGATCAGCACCCAGCTCCCGTCGCCGTGGGTCACGCGCACCCCGTCGGTGGTGTCGAGGGGGTGGCCCTCGGCCTCGGCCTCGGCCGCCTCGATGACCGAGCGCATGACGGCGCCCTTGGCCGCCCAGGGCGTGGGCACGGCCCGCTTGAGCAGCTTGATCTCGGGGATCCTGGCGTCGATCTGGCTGAGCGACAGGCGGGTGCGGGCGACCAGGCCGAGCAGGCGCATGAACGCGGCCAGCCCGTCGATGGCGGGGGTGAACTCGGGCACGACGAATCCGCCGCGCCCGTCCGCCGCGAAGATCATGTCGGGTCCGGCGGCAGCCGAGGTGAGGGCGTCGAGCGCGGTGGAGGTCCACTGCACCTGCACGCCGTGGAAGCGGCAGACCTGCTCGGCGACCCGGGTCGTGGTGACCGGGAGCGCCACCTGGCCGCCCTGGCGCTCGGCGGCGACGAGGTCGAGCACGACGAGCAGGGCGCGTTCGTCGTTGATGAGCTGGCCCATCTCGTCCACCAGGGCGATGCGCTCGCCGACCGGGTCGAACCGCACGCCGAACGCCGCCCGGGAGGAGCTGACCAGCTCGGACAGGCGCTGCAGGTCGCGGCGGCGCTCGGCCAGCGTCTCGGTGGGCGAGACGTCGTCGAGGCGGGCGTTCACGGTCAGCACCTCCACCCCGAGCCGGCCGAGCAGCGAGGGCAGCACCAGCGACGAGGTGCCGCCGGCGCAGTCGACGACGACCTTCATGTCCCTGATGCCGTCCGTGCCGACGTGGCGCAGCAGCTCGCGGGTGTAGTCCTCGACCGCCCTGGCCGGGTAGGTGAGCTCGGCGATCTCACCGGGGAAGGCCCGGCGGAACTCCTGGCGGGAGAAGACCCGCTCCAGCTTGCGCTGCGCGGCCGGCGGCAGGTCGGCGCCGCGGCCGTCCATGATGACGATGTCGACGCTCTGCGGGTCGCCCGGCGTGGTACGCAGCGAGATGCCGCCCGCGGCCGACTCGCGCCCGGTGTGGAAGCGGGCCACCGGGAGCGGGGCCGCCTCCAGGTCGAGCACGTTGATGGCGCTGGCGGTGAGCGCGGCGTTGACGGCCCGCTTGAGCGCCCTGGCGGCCAGCGAGCAGTCGCGGGAGGTGACGACGTGCTCGCCCTTGTTCAGGGTGGTGGCGTACGCGCTGGCCAGGCGGACGCACAGCTCGGCGGTGATCTCGACGTTGACCAGGCCGCTCACGCCCCGGGGGCCGAACAGGTTGCGCTGGCCGCGCGACTCCCAGATGACGCTGGTGTTGACGACCGCGCCCGCTTCGATGATCTTGAACGGGTAGATCTTGACGCCGCTGGAGACGTACGCCTCGGCCTCGATGACGCATTCGTCGCCGATGATCGCGTTCTCCTCGATGCGGGCGCCTGCCATCACGTCGGTGCTCTTGCCGATCACGCAGCCGCGCAGGTGGGCGCCGGGGCCGAGGTAGACGTTGTCGTGGACGATCGCCCGGTGCAGGAACGCGCCCTCGCGCACGACGGCGTTGTTGCCGAGCACGGTGAACTCGCGCAGCTCGGCGCCCGCCTCGACCTTGGCGTAGTCGCCGATGAGCAGCGGGCCCTTGAGCACGGCGTCCGGGTCGACCGAGGCCGACTCGGCGACCCAGACGCCGGGCGAGAGCTCGAATCCGGCGATGTCCACGGCGACCTTGCCGGACAGGGCGTCGGCCTGGGCCTTGAGATAGCTGTCGTGGGTGCCGACGTCCTCCCAGTAACCGTCGGCCACGTACCCGTAGATGGGGGCGCCGCGCTCCAGCAGGGCGGGGAAGACGTCGGATGACCAGTCGACGGGTTCGCCGGCCGCCACGGCGTCGAGGATCTCGGGCTCCATGACGTAGACGCCGGTGTTGACGGTGTCGGAGAAGACCTGCCCCCAGGTGGGTTTCTCGAGGAAGCGCTGCACGCGGCCTTGTTCGTCGACGATGATGATGCCGAACTCGAGCGGGTTCGGCACGCGTTTTAGACCGATTGTCACTAGCGCCGCGTTTTCCCGATGAAATCGGACCATTTCCGTTAAATCGATATCCGTCAGGGCATCGCCGGAGATCACCAGGAATCGATCGTCACGGAGGCGGTCGGCGGCGTTCTTGACGCTGCCCGCGGTGCCGAGGGGCAGGTCCTCGGTGGCGTACTGGAGGCTCATGCCGAGCTCGCCGCCGTCGCCGAAATAGTTGCGCACCAGCGCCGCCAGGAACTGCACCGTCACCACGGTCTCGGTGACGCCGTGCCGCTTGAGCAGGCGCAGGACGTGCTCCATGATCGGGCGGTTGACCACAGGGAGCAGGGGTTTGGGCTGGTTGGCGGTCATCGGACGCAGCCGAGTGCCCTCCCCGCCCGCCATGACGACCGCCTTCACGATCACTCCTTTTTGGCCGACGTTACGAGCTGCCGCACCTGTACCGCATACAGCACTCCTGCCCACCAGTAGAGGCCTGTTCCCCAGAGCGCGAACGCCCATCCGACAATTCGGGCTACATCGGCATACCACCCAGTGTGGGAGGCAAGGAAGAGGAGAGGGAAGGCATACATGAGGTTGAACATGGCGGCCTTGCCCAGGAAATGCACCTGAAGTGCCCTATAGCCGTATTTCCGGAGTACGGGGAAGCAACTCGCGACGAAGAGTTCCCGGGCCACGATCACGGCGACCAGCCACCAGGGGATGACGTCGCGCAGCAGCAGCGCCAGGATCGTGGCGCCCACGTACAGCTTGTCGGCGGCCGGGTCGATGACCCGGCCGAGCCTGCTGATCTGGTTGAACGCGCGAGCGATCTTTCCGTCGAGCCAGTCGGTGAACCCGGCCACCGCCAGGACCCCGATGGCCCACCCGTCCGCCTTGGGCCCGAGAACCAGCCAGAGGAACACGGGCACGCCGAGGAGGCGCAAGAAGCTCAGCAGGTTGGGAACCGTCCAGATCCGGTCCTCGGCGGAAGTTTCGCTCACGAGGCAGACCCTACTGCGTGGAACTCCAACACAGCGGCCCCCACCTGTGACCTTCCAGCCGGCACGCCCCACCACCGCCCCCGTCCCGCGCCTTTCCCGCGCGGCCGGGTGCTCCTCCCTCGCCTCTGCGGGCCGGTGTCACAGCCCGCAGGACCGGTGCCACAGCCCGGAGCCGGACCGGCGCGCGGCGGAGGGGTCGAGTGCGGGGCGGAGGGGTCATGTGCGCAGGTACGCGTGGACGCGGCCCAGCTCCTCGAAGCCGAGCCGGGCGTAGAAGTCCTTCGGCCAGCTGAAGTCGTCGGCCACCAGGAAGATCAGCTCGGCTCCGGCCGCCTCCGCCAGGAGCGCGTTCATCAGGGTGCGCGCGTATCCCCGGCCTCGGTGCTCCTCGCCGGTGAAGACGTCCTCGATCTGGGCCACCGCGCCGTGCACGTAGAGGTCCGCCCGGGCGGCGATCTCACCGCCGGGGGCGCGGACGCCGCGGAAGGCCACCACGTCGGCGCCGCGCAGCCGGGTCTCCACGCGGCGGGCCAGCTGGTCGATCACCTGTTCGGACGCCTGGGGCAGACTGCGGCGCCAGTCGCGGCGCAGCACCGGCAGCAGGTCCTCCAGGCCGAGCTGCTCGGCAGCGGGCGGATCGGCCGGGATCTCGCCGCGGAAGGCCATGACCACGCTGGTCTCGTGGTGGTAGCCGGCGGCGGCGAACGCGTCGGCGAAGGCCCTGCCCAGGCGGTCGTCGTCCACGGTCACCAGCCGGTGGGCGCGGTCGGCGAGGGTCTCGTCGGCCGCTTGCAGCACTGCGTCGGGGGCCGGGGCGGGGCCGTCACCGGCGCCGACGATCAGCTTGTTGTCGTCGTAGGAGCCCGGGTAGCGGTCGTCGAGCACCGCGAAGCCGCCGGGGACAGGGATCTTCCGCGGCGCCCTGCGGCGGGCGAAGGCACGCATGAAGCCGACGGCGCGGGCCAGGTCGGCAGCCGCGCCGTGCCGCTGCAGCGCGGCGGCGTGGGCGAGCTCGTCCGTCACGCCGATCAGCTCGCTGGGCGGGCGTCCCGCACCGCTTTGACGAACGCCTTGATCAGGGCCGGGTCCTTGACGCCGGGCGAGGCCTCGACGCCGCTGGACACGTCGACCCCCCACGGCTCAGCGGCCGCGATCGCCTCCGTCACGTTGGCCGGGGTGAGGCCGCCGGCCAGCAGCCAGTGGCCGGACGGGCGGCCGCGGATGGCGGCCCAGTCCCACGGCAGGCCGGAGCCGGCGTGGGGGGCGTCGACGAGGAGCAGGTCCTCGTCGTAGGCGCCGCATCGCAGGTCGGCCTCGGCGTCGACGGCTCTGATCAGGACGGCGCCGAGGTCCTTGAGCGCGGTGAAGTCGCCGTGCGGGTGCCTGCCGTGAAGCTGGACGGCCCGCACTCCGGAGGTCAGCGCCGCCGCCCGCACCGTGCCGGGGTCCTCGCCGCGGAACACGCCGACGGTGAGCACGTGGCCGGGGACCAGCGCGGCCAGCTCGGCCGCGCGCTCGGGTGCGATCTGCCGGGGGCTGCGGGTCATGACGAACCCGACGGCGTCGGCGCCCGCCTCGACGGCGGCGGCCACGTGGCCCGGCTCGGTCAAGCCGCAGATCTTGACGTACACACGTGAAACCTTAGCGGCGGCGGGCGACTGCCGGTGACCACGCCCAGATCAGCACCGCGGCGACCAGGCCCACCAGCAGCACCCCGGTGGGCAGGTGCGCCGCCGGCCCCCAGGTGACGAGCTGGAGACCGCCGGCGACGATCAACACGACGCTCGCCAGGGCGGGCCGGCCGGCCCCGCGTCCCGGCC
The DNA here is from genome assembly GCF_004011505.1 of Nonomuraea polychroma. Taxonomy (NCBI): domain Bacteria; kingdom Bacillati; phylum Actinomycetota; class Actinomycetes; order Streptosporangiales; family Streptosporangiaceae; genus Nonomuraea; species Nonomuraea polychroma. The sequence continues at coordinate 3,361,412 of NZ_SAUN01000001.1, read as the reverse complement.
GCCGGACGAGTACGGCCAGCACGATCTGGACCAGCGCCACCAGATGCACGACCATGCCGGCCATGACGTGGATCTCGCTCATCGCGCCGGACTCGACGGCCTGACCGGCGAAGGAGGCCGCCACGAGCACCGCCGCCGCCTGGGCGGTCACCGTGATGCGCAGGCCGTAGAGCAGTCCCGCCGGGACCCGGCCCGTGGTGGCCGGCCGCGGCATGACAGTGGTGGCGTCCATGGTCGTGGAGTCCTTTCCGTGCCGGGCGGTAAAGGACACCATCGTGGCGGCGGGCGTCGCGGGCGTCGTCAGCCTGCGGGATGATCACCGGTCCATCCCGTGGGGGACCGCTCAGCCGAGGCCGCGGCGCATCGGGCGGAAGGAGGCGTCCACGAGGCCGGTGCGGTGGGCCACGACCGCCGCCTGGATGCGGTTGCGCAGCCCCAGCTTGTCCATGGCGGCGGCGATGTGGGTCTTGACCGTGGTGACGCCGACGTGCAGTTGCTCGGCGATCTCCGCGTTGGACAGGCCGGTGCCGACCAGGGCCAGCACCTCCAGCTCGCGGTCGGTCAGCCCGGCCGGCGGCGGCGTGGCCGCCTGCTCCTCGGCCGCCAGGAATCGTTCGACGACCCTGCGCAGCACCGACGGCGCGAGCAGCTGCTCGCCGGCCGCGGCCCGGCGCACGGCGTCCACCATGCGTTCGGGGTCGTCGTCCTTGACCAGGAAGCCGACCGCCCCGGCCCGCAGGGCGGCGTACACGTTGGCGTCCTCGGCGAACGTGGTCAGCACCACGATCCTGATCCCCGGGCGGGCGGCGAGCACCCGCTTGATCGCCTCCAGGCCGTCGACCCTGGGCATGCGCAGGTCCATGAGGATCACGTCGGGGAGGTGGCGCTCGGCCAGGCGGACCGCCTCGGCGCCGTCCTGGGCCTCGCCCACGACCTCCATGTCGCCCGCGGCCTGCAGCAGCATGCGCACGCCCGCGCGGACGAGCGCCTGGTCGTCGGCCACCAGCACGCGGATCACGCGGCGCTCCCCGACGGCAGACGCGCCGGCAGGCTGGCGGCCAGCAGCCAGCCGCCCTCGCCGTCGGGCCCGGCGGAGAGGGTGCCGCCCAGGGCGCGGACCCGCTCACGCATGCCGGCCAGACCGCGGCCGGAGGAGGGCAGGCGTTCGATGCTGGTGGGCGGGCGGCCGTTGTGGATCTCCACCGACAGCCCCTCCCCCTCCGGGGTCACGGTGACGCTGACCCGGGTGCCAGGCCCTGCGTGTTTGAGCACGTTGGTGAGTCCTTCCTGGACGATGCGGGCCGCTGAGGTGCGGGCGATGAGGGGGGCGTGGTCGGTGGCCGGGTCGAGATCGAGGTCGACCACGAGCCCGGCGGCGGCCATGCGCTCGGCCGACTCGCGTACCACGTCGGCGGGGTTGGCCAGCAGGTGCGGCTCTCGCTCGGGGCGGGCTTCCGCGCGCAGCAGGTCGAGCAGGTCGCGCAGGTCCTGCAGCACCTGGTGGCCGGTCTCGCGGATGTCGTTGAGCGCGTCGGCGACGGGGCCGTCGGGGGCGGTGTAGCGGGCGGCGCCGGCCCGCAGCACCATGGCGCCGACGTGGTGGGCGACGATGTCGTGCACGTCGCGGGCGATGCGCTCGCGTTCGGCGAGCTGGTCGGCCCGCACCTGCGCGACCGCCGCCCGGGCGGCCTCCTCGGCGCGCAGCCGCTCGGCGGCCGCGGCGGACTGCCGCATGCCGAGGTAGCGGCCGATCGCGATCGGCGTGGCGACCAGCGTCATGAGGACGCCGACGCGGAACGGGGTGATGTCGGTGTCGTCGCCGACGACGGCGATCGCGGTCAGCAGGCAGCCGGCGAAGTACGCCGCCACGGTCCACGGCCAGGAGGCCACCCGCATGGAGAACACGCCGATCGCGACGAGGGTGAGGATCACGCAGGTGTTGACGGCGTCGTTCAGGTAGGTGTCGGCGGACACCAGCAGCACGCCCTGCAGCAGGAAGACCAGCCCGGGGAAGCGCCTGGCGATGCCCAGCGACAGGCCGCCCACCACGGCCAGCAGGCCGACGACCCAGACGGGCTGCGTGCCGGAGTGCCAGGAGGTCCAGGTGCTGAGCACGGTGATCGCCACCCCGCCGGCCGCCAGCAGCGCGTCAGGGGTGACGTCACGCTCCTCCAGGCGGCCGGCCGAGCTGCGCAGGTACGCGCCCAGCACGGCGGGAAAGACGGGGAGCAGGACCGAGTACATCCACGCGTTGATGGTGAGCGCGATGCCGGGGTCGGCGATGTTGACCGCGGTCGCGCCGATCGCGGCGGCCACGGCCACCGCGGTGGCCCGCCAGCCGGAGCGGAACCCGGCCATGCCGAGCGCGACGCAGATGAGGATCTGGGCGGTGTTCGACGTGAACGACCCCAGCTGGTCGGTGACCACCAGGAGAACGGCCAGATAGAGGGTGACCGGCACCGGCCACCGCCGGACCAGTCCCATGGGCAGGCCCGCCAGGAGCGCCATCGGGATGTTCATCTCCGCGGGCAGATATCTCGTGTCACCCGCATGGGCCGTGGTCAACAGATCCAGGGCCACACCCGAAACCGCCAGCAGGACATCCAGCGGTACTCCACGCCAACGCATGGGCTCACGGTATCCGGCCGTGGTGCAGGGCCAATCCTCCCGGCGGAGGACTGCGCCTCCTCCTTCTGGCCGCATGGACCGTCCTCAGGGGGGAGCGCTCAGTCAGATCTTGGCCCTAGTTTTGTCCTATGTCTAACGGCACTGCACTCTTTCTCGGTCAGTTCCTGCGTTCCCCTGCCACGATCGGCGCGCTCGCGCCCAGTTCCCGCCGGCTGGCCTCCGCCGTGTGCGCGCCCATACCTGAGCGTGGCGAGCCGACCGTGGTGGAGCTGGGCCCCGGCACGGGGTCGTTCACCACGGAGATCCAGCAGCGGCTGGCCGGGCGTGGCCACCATCTGGCCGTGGAGCTGAACGCGCCGTTGGCGCGGCTGCTCGCCGAGCGTTTCCCTGGCGTTGACGTGGCGCATGCCGACGCGGCGCGGCTGGGCGAGCTGCTGCGGGAGCGGGGGTTGCGGCAGGCGGACGTGGTGGTGAGCGGGTTGCCGTGGGCGGCCTTCCCTGAAGACGTGCAGCGCGAGCTCCTGGGCGCGGTGACGGGGGCGATGTGCCCAGGGGCGGCGTTCACGACGTTCTCCTACGTGCACGCCGTCCCGCTCAATTCAGCGCGCCGATTCCGCGAGCTGCTGGCCGAGCGTTTCGAGGAGGTCGTACGAGGCAGCACGGTGTGGCGCAACACTCCCCCGGCATTCGTCTTCCACGCACGCCGGCCCAGAGCCTGACCGATTCTGCCGGGAAAGGTGGCACCCGCGGCGGAGGAGCTCCTGCTCAACTACCTCACAGCCCCGGGTGCTCGGTCCTGCCCGTGGTTCAGCCCGGCTTCCCCATCGCCTTGCGGATCACGTCCCGGGCCCGATCCATGATGGCGACGGGCGGGCCGACGAGCAGGTTCTTGGCCGCCGTCTCGACCCCTGGGTGCGGGTGCGTGGGCGCCATGGCCTCCGCTGCCTTCACACCGACGGCCATCGCCTGACGCTCCTTGTCGCCGGTGGCCTGCCTGAACCTGGGGAACTCCTCGTGTTCCTCGTGCTCGGCGTGGTCGACGACGGCCTTGCGCAACGTGGCGAGGTTGGTGGCGAACTGAGGATGGTCGACGCCGTCCTTCTCCATCTGCGTGAGCATGTCCTTGGCGGCGTTCTCCTCGGCGAGCCGTTCATCCACCACCTCCTCGCCGTGGTCGATCTTGCGGCGCGCGTACGGGTGGACGATCTCCTCCTCCGCTGTCTCGTGGACGGCCAGCAGCCGCACCAGGCGTTGGAAGGCCTCTGCTTTGTCCTCCGGGGCGGCGTTCTCGACCTCGTCGAACAGGCCCTTGATCTCCTCGTGCTGGCGTAGCAGCAGGTCGATCACATCGTTGTCCTTCATGAGCCTGCGCCTACCCCAGGCCCGGGGAAGCACACGCCCGCGCTCACCCGAACGACGGGGGCCGTTTCTCCCGCAGCGCGCGCACGCCCTCGGCCACGTCGGGACCGCTGAAGCCGAGGAACTCCATGGCCAGCGAGGCGTCGAAGGTGGGGCCGGCCAGCCGGAGCCAGTTGTTGAGCGAGTATTTGGTCAGCCTGATCGCCTCCTGGGAGCCGGCGGCGAGCCGGACGGCGATCTCCATGGCCTTGTCGTGGACCTGGTCGTCGTCCACGCACAGGCTGACCAGGCCCATCCGCTCGGCCTGCTCGCCCGTCACCGGCTCGCACAGCAGCAGGTGGTATTTGGCCTTGGCCAGCCCGCACAGCAGCGGCCAGACGATCGCGGCGTGGTCGCCCGCCGCGACGCCGAGCCTGGTGTGCCCGTCGATGATGCGCGCGGTGCGGCCGGCGACGGAGATGTCGGCCAGCAGCGCGACCGCGAGCCCGGCGCCCACGGCGGGACCCTGGATGGCGGAGACGACCGGTTTGGCGCAGTTGAGCACGTTGTAGACGATGTCGCGGGCCTCGGTGAACACCCGCAGCCTGGTGGCGTGGTCGCGCATCATCTCTTCGATCATGGACAGGTCGCCGCCGGCGGAGAACGCCTGGCCCTCTCCCCTGACCACGATCGCCCGCACGCTGTCGTCGCGGCCGGCGTCGCGCCAGATCTCGGCCAGCTCGCGGTGCCCGGTCATGTCGACGGCGTTGAGCCTGGCCGGCTCGCTGATCGTGATCCGCAGCACGCCGTCGGCCGGGACATCCGTCTTGAGCTTGGTGTAGGCGTCGTAGGTCACCACGACTCCCTGAGCCGCCGCGCCACGTAGTCGCGGGCCTCGCCCGCCTGGTCGAACAGGCCGGGCAGGGCGAAGAAGCCGTGCACGGCGCCGTCGAACCTACGTGCCTCGACGGGGACCCCCGCCTGGGTCAGCCGGTGCGCATAATGCTCGCCTTCGTCGCGGAGCACGTCGTATTCGGCGGTCACGACGGTCGCGGGCGCCAAGCCGGTGACGTCGGGCAGGAGCAGCGGGGACAGCCGCGGATCCGCGGGGTCCGCGGCCTCGGCGTATTGCCGGGCGAACCACGCCATCTCCTCGGCGTCGAGCCCGAACCCCTTGGCGAACTCCCGGTAGCTGGGTGTGTCCATGGCCACGTCGAGCACCGGATAGACGAGCGCCTGGTGCGCCAGCCGCAGCCCGGCGTCACGGGCCCGCCAGGCGGCGACGGCGGCGAGGTTGCCACCCGCGCTGTCGCCGATGACGGCCACGCTGCCGTTGCTCTGGTAGAAGGCGGGCCTGGCGAAGATGTCGCGCACCACGGTCCACGCGTCGTCGGCGGCGGCAGGGAAGGGATGCTCGGGAGCCAGCCGGTAGTCGACGGACACCACCACCGCGCCGGTGCGGATGGCCAGGTCGCGCCCGGCCGCGTCGTTGCGCTTGACGCTGCCGAAGACCCAGCCGCCGCCGTGGAAGTAGACCAGGATCGGCAGCAGGCCGTCGCCGGGGTCGGCCCGGTAGATGCGGATCGGCACGTCCTCGGCGCGCTCGTCGCGGACGAACGGCAGCTTCGTGAGCGGGCCGCGGTGGAGGGCCAGACCGTCCTGCGCGCGCAACTCCTGGATCGTGGACAGGTCGAGCGTGGCCAGGTCGGTGTTGAGGTCCGACGGGTAGAGGGCGACGTAGTCCCGCGCCTGGGGGTGCAGCGGCATGATCGCAGCCTAGCGGGCCGCCTCCATGAACGCATCGAAGAGCCGGTTGTCCCCGCCCCGCTCCGGGTGCCACTGCACGCCCACGCCGAACCTGTGTCCCTGCAGCTCGATGCCCTCGACGATCTGGTCCTCGGCCCAGGCGACGGCCAGCAGGCCGCTGCCGAGCCGCCGTACGGACTGGTGGTGCGGCGCGACGACCTCCACCTGGTCGCCGACCGCCTTGCCGAGCTTGCTGGAGACGCTGACCTGGATCGTGTGCGTGGCGCCCGGCTCGCCGTGCCGGTCGTGGTCGAGCATCTCGGGCAGCCACGGGATCAGCGTGCCGCCCTGCGCGACGTTGAGCACGTGCATGCCCCTGGCGATGGCCAGGATCGGGACGTCGGCGCGCACGGCCGCCCTGGCCAGGGCCAGCTCGAAGCGGTCGCGGTGGACCTGCGGCTCGGGGGCGCGCTCGTCCTGCTCCCCGTTGTAGGCGGCGGCCTCCACCTCGACGCCGCCGGCCAGCACCACCCCGTTGAGCCCGCGTACGTAGTCCTCGACGGCGTGCGGGCCGAGCGGCGGCAGCACCACGGGCGCGCCGCCCGCCCGCACGACCGCCTTGGCGTAGGAGGGTGGGGACAGCACGGCCTCCCGGACCCAGTCGCCCCAGCGGGCGGCCTCGAGGTAGGCGGTGATTCCGATCAGCGGTCGGGACATGCGATCTCCCGGGGCATGGGTGGAGTTCGTGCCGCCGCCAGCCCATCTGCGGCGACGGCCACTTGCCCCATCATGGCGCACACCCTTTCCGATATGTCACCTCTCCCCAAAGATCCCCACCTATCACTTGCCTCCCCCGCCACCGGACTCGTGGCCTTTCATCCGATTTCGCACCGAAAGGGCCGACGGGAGGACGCCTCGGCGAGCGTTGCGATCGGCGTCGACGGCCATGAGGTCAGCGGGAGGGGAGGCGGGAGGAGGTCTCGGTGATCAGCTGGGTGAGGATCGAGGCGGTGTCCGGGTGGGTGTCGAGCAGCTCGTCCAGGCGGGCCCGCCAGGCACCGGCCTCCTCGTACAGCGCGTCGTCCTCCGCCTGCAGGCGCATCCGGGTCTCGCACAGCTGCAACTGATACATGAGCCCGAGGTAGTGCCCGACCGTGTCGCTGAGCCACCAGTAGGCGTCCGTGTTGGCGGCGAAGACGAAGATCCGAGCGCCTTCCCAGGCCACCCGTCTGGGGTGGAGGACTGCCATGGCCGGATCGTACGCCCGCCCGGCGGTTTCCGGAACGTTTCCGGAACGTGTCGGTCGGCTCGGTCCAGGACGCGGAGGAGGCGCTGCTGGGCGCCTGGCACGGGCTGTCTGCTTCGAGGGCCGCAGTTCCCCACGTACGTGGCTCTGGCTTCGTGGCGGCGCTCCAGCACCTGCCCGTCACGCAGCGGGCGGTGCCGATCCTGCGCGAGGTGCCGGGCGGACGTGCCCGCCCTGCTGGAGCTGCTGACGCGGGACGCCAGGTTCACGATGCCGTCGTGAGCGTACGTGGCGGGCGCATCACGGAGATCGCCGGATTCCTGGACCCGGGCGTGTTCCGCTGTTTCGGCCTCCCCGCCGAACTGAACGAGTAACTGCGAATACGACTCGCATTCATATTGACTGTCCGAAAAACATTAACGCTGCGTGCGGAGAATCACGCCCCCGCTACGCAAAGTTCTACTTCGCAGCATATTGGGGTGAAACGGTTGTGGCGCGTCACAGGCGGTGTAACACTCGATTTCGAGCGCGCCGGATGTGCCGGGGCCGCCGCACGCTCACGACCCGGAGCCGTCAGGGAGGTGGAACGACAGACCGGAATATGTTTCCGGTCGATAAGTGGGGGTTGCTAATTCATGTCGCTGAATCCGCGCCTGGTGAAGGAGAGTTTCTCCGTCGTCGAGCCGCATGCCGACCGGGCCACGGCCTACTTCTACGGCCGCCTGTTCGCCGAGAACCCGCACCTACGCGCCATGTTCCCGCCCGCCATGGACGTCCAGCGCGACCGTCTGTTCAGCGCGCTGACCCGGATCGTGTGGAGCCTGGACAGCCCCGACAGTCTGGCCGCGTTCCTCGGCCAGCTGGGCAGGGACCACCGCAAATACGGCGTGATCGCCGAGCACTACACGGCGGTCGGCAACGCCCTGCTCGCCACGATCCGCCGCTTCGCCGCCGACATCTGGGACAAGGAGATCGAGGCCGCCTGGGTGGCGGCCTACACGGCCGCGGCGAACATGATGATCGAATCCGCCGACATCGACTCCGGGGCCTCCCCCGCGTGGTGGCTGGCCGAGGTGATCGACCATGAGCTGCGCCATCGCGACATCGCGGTCATCACGCTGCGGCCCACGCAGCGGCTGCCGTACCAGGCCGGCCAGTACGTCAACGTGCAGACCGCGCGCTGGCCGCGCGTGTGGCGGACCTTCTCCATCGCCAACGCGCCGCGCACGGACAACACGATCAGGCTGCACGTGCGCTCGGTCCCCGGCGGCTGGGTGTCCACGACGCTGATCAGGCACACCCGCATCGGTGACACGCTCATGGTGGGTCCGCCGATGGGCACGATGACGCTGCGCGAGCAGAGCACGCGCGACGTGCTGTGCGTCGCGGGCGGCACCGGCCTGGCGCCGCTGAAGGCGATCATCGAGTCCATCATCGCGTCCGGCCGCCGGCCCAACATCCACCTGCTGTACGGCGCCCGTACCGCCGATGAGCTCTACGACCTGCCCGACCTCATCGCGATGGAGTCGTCCTTCCCCTGGCTGCGGGTGCTGCCGGTGGTCTCCGACCAGCAGTCGTACGACGGGATGCGCGGCCGCCTGCCCGAGGTGACGCAGCGCTTCCACTCCTGGGCCGAGCACGACGTGTACGTGTGCGGCCCGCCCGCCATGGTCAACGAGACCGTCCGCCGCCTGCAGATCGACGGCGTGCCACTGTCACGCATCCACCGGGACATCATCCAGGCCGAACGCTGACCCTCGGCCACCGCGACCAGCGCCTACCGGGTGGACACTCGCGAACCCGCGCTGTCCTCTGCCCCGGCACGGGCGAGCCGGGCGTTCCGCCCAGGACGTGCACGGCGCCGACGCCGCAGGCCGATCCGGCCAACGAGCAGGAGATCTTCACGGCACGCAGGTCCGTCTTCTGATCAGGAGGTTGACAGCCGGCGTCGGACGGTGCGAGGTGGAAGTTGACACGCGCACCGTCCAGCCGTGGAGGTCGACTGTGCCATCGCCCGCCGGCCGCCGAGGAATCGGCGCGCTCGTCATCGCCGGCACGCTGCTGCTCGCCTCCGCCCCGGCGGCGGCCGCGGACGTGGACGTGCCGCTGACCGAGATCGGGACCGACCCGTACGCGAACGCCACCAGCCAGCACGGCACGCAGGCCGGCCCCGACACCTACCAGTGGGGCACGACCATCGTGACCGCGCAGCAGGCCGGCCGGTTCTTCGACGGCGGTGCGTCCGGCATCGCGTTCGCGACGTCGGGCGACAACGGCGCCACGTGGGCCAAGGGCGTGCTGCCGGGGCTCACCGAGTTCGGCGGGGGGCCGTACCAGCGGGTCAGCGATCCCTCCGTGGCCTATGACGCCAGGCACGACATCTGGCTCGTCGCCTCCCTGGCCATCACCGACACGGACGGGATCAGAGGCGCCGCCGTCGTGGTCAGCCGCTCCATCGACGGCGGCCGTACCTGGGCGGACCCGGTCGCCGTCGCGAACGGCGGCGACCTCGACAAGAGCTGGATCGCCTGCGACAACACCCCCGCCAGCCCGTACTACGGCCGCTGCCACGTCGCCTTCGACGACCACGCCGCGGGCAACACGATCAACCTGGCCCGCTCCACCGACAGCGGCCTGACGTGGGCCGTGACCGCCACGCCTGCGACCGGCCTCGGCGCGCAGCCGGTGGTGCGGCCCGACGGCACCGTGGTGGTGCCGTATCTGGGCGGCGACGACCGGATCCGGGCCATCCGCTCCCGCGACGGCGGCGCCACCTGGAGCGACAGCGTGCCGGTCTCCGCGGTGCAGCGGCATGCGGTGGCGGGCGGATTACGCGCCTTACCGCTGCCGTCGGCCGAGACGGACGCGACCGGCACCGTGTACGTCGTCTGGCAGGACTGCCGCTTCCAGCTCTACTGCGCAGGCAACGACATCGTGCTGGCCACGTCGGCCGACGGCACCGAGTGGGACCATGTCACCCGCGTCACCGCCGACGGCGGCGACCACTTCATCCCGGGCCTCGGCGTCGACCGCTCCACCTCGGGCGGCTCCGTGAGGCTCGCGCTCACCTACTACCGCTACCCCGACGCCGCCTGCGCCGCCGCGACCTGCCGGCTCACCGTCGGCTACACCTCCTCGGCCAACGGCGGCCGCAGCTGGTCGGCGCCCGCCGAGCTGCGCGGGCCGATGAAGCCGGACTGGCTCGCCAACACCGCGCAGGGGCGCATGGCCGGGGACTACATCTCCACCTCGATCGTCCCCGGCGGGAATGCCTTCCCGGCCTTCGCGGCCGCCGCCGCACCCGCGGGCGGCGCGTACGACGTGCGCACCTACACCGTCTCCGGCGGCCTCCCCATCACCGGCGGCGGCCCCGCCCTGCTGTCCATCGACGGCCCCGTCGCAGCCGGCGACCCCCCTCCCGACATGCCGCCCACCGCCCGCTGACCCCGTTCTCCGCTCCCGCCGCGCCACCCCACGCCAACCGATCGGACCCCGCCCTCCCACAGGGGACTCCACCGACGCTCCGCCGCCTGCCCAAAGGTCGTGCGCCGAAGTACGGAGGGTGGCGAAGGGGGCTAGCCGCGGAAGGCGGCCGCCGTCTCCTCGTCGTTGGGCCAGAACGTCTCGATGGCCAGCTCCGACACCGTCACGTCCACCGGCGTGCCGAACGTCGCGATCGTCGTGAACATCGACAGCACCCTGTCCCCGGCCGCGATCCTCAACGGCACCAGGATGTCGGCCGGCCCCGGCACGTGCGCCACGTTGAGATCCACCCCCGGATAGGTGTACGACGCCAGCTCGTCGTGCAACTCGGCCAGCCGCCCATCCGCAGACATCTCGGCCTGCCTGCGCAACTGGTGCAGCAGGTGGGCGCGCACCTCGGCCAGGTTGAGCAGCCTGCCGCCCATGGCCTGCGGGTGCAACGACAGCCGCATCACGTTGATCGGCTCCTTCAGCAGCTCGGCCGGCACGCCCTCCATGAACATCCCGGCCGCCGCATTGGCCGCCACCAGGTTCCACGCCGCGTCCACCACGACCGCCGGGTACGGCTCGTGCCCCGCCAGGATCTTGTCCAGCGCCCGGCGGACGACTTCCATCTCGGGAGCGCGTACCTCGCGCTCGGGATAGACCGGCGCGAACCCCGCCGACACCAGCAGCCGGTTGCGGTGCCGCAGCGGCACCGCCAGCTCCTCGGCCAGCTTCATCACCATCTCACGGCTCGGCCGGGCCCGCCCGGTCTCCAGAAAGCTGATGTGGCGGGCCGAGACGTCGGCCTCGATGGCCAGGTCGAGCTGGCTCACGCGGCGCCGCTGGCGCCATGAGCGCAACAGATCGCCAAAGGACTCTTCTCGTACGGCTACCGCTTCCATGTCCGGAAACCTATCGGGTGGAGGGAATTGTCTCGATTACCTGGCAGGTAATGCGGGTCCGTTCTGCTCACCGGGTCAGGAAGGGCAGTTCTGGAATTCTCCGAAAGGTCCCCAGCATCCACGCCGATCTCCGCATATGCCGACGGAATCACCCTGGTACTGGGGGTAAATCGCCCAGTCCTCGGTTCTTGTCGGTCCCGCGTGGCACGATGGCCGCAAGCGAAGGGAGCAACGGTATGAGTGACGCACTGCTCGCGATCGGCACCCGCAAGGGCCTGTTCCTCGCCCGCTCTGCGGACGGCGGTCCGTTCGAGATCGAGCCGATCCAGTTCTCCACGGTCGCGGTGCCCTCGGTGGCCATCGACACCCGCGGCGCCACACCCCGGCTGCTGGCCGGCATCGAATACGGCCACTTCGGCCCGTCGGTCATGTATTCGGACGACCTCGGCCAGACCTGGGGCGAGGCGGACAAGCCGCCCATCGCCTTCCCGGAGAAGACGGAGGCGACCCTGACCAGGGTGTGGCAGCTGACGCCCTCGCCCTCCGAGCCCGAAGTGGTGTGGGCGGGCGTCGAGCCGGGCGCGCTGTTCCGCTCGCAGGACCGCGGCGTCACCTACCAGCTCATCGAAGGCCTGTGGGAGCACCCCCACCGGCCGCAATGGCAGCCGGGCGGCGGCGGCCTGTGCCTGCACACGATCATCCCGCACCCGTCCGACCCCAAGATCATCGGTGTCGCGATCTCCACGGGCGGCTTCTACCGCTCGACCGACGGCGGCCTGTCCTGGGAGGCGGCCAACCAGGGCATCCGCGCGCCGTTCATGCCCGAGGGGCAGCAATATCCGGAGTTCGGGCAGTGCGTGCACAAGGTCGCCATGCACCCGTCCCGGCCCGACCGGCTCTTCCTGCAGCACCACTTCGGCGTCTACCGCAGCGACGACTTCGGCGGGGCCTGGCACGACATCGGCTCCTCGCTGCCGTCGGACTTCGGCTTCCCGATCGTCCTGCACCCGTCGCGGCCTGACACGGTCTACGTGCTGCCGCTGCACGCCGACATGGACCGCACGCCCGTCGACCATCGCTACCGCGTCTACCGCAGCGACGACGCGGGCGCGACGTGGCAGCCGTTCGGCCAGGGCCTGCCGGCAGGGCCGGTGTACGCGACGGTGCTGCGGGACGCGTTCACCTCGTCGGAGGCGGGGCTGTTCTTCGGCACCCGCGACGGCGAGGTCTATTGCTCGCGCGACGACGGCGAGACGTGGACGCTGGTCGGCCGGCACCTACCCGACGTGCTCACCGTGCGTGCGGCGGTGCTGTAGCCGATGATGGCGAAACCCGTGACGATGGTCGTGTTCGTGCTGCCTGCCACACTGCGGCGGTGGGTGAGCGGGCGGACGGAGGTCAAGGTCTTCGCCGTCGGCGCCGACCGCGACTCACCGCCCACCCTGGGCTCGGCCCTCGACCGGCTCCGGCGCGTCCATCCGCTGCTGGAGGAGCGGCTGCGCGACGACTACGGCCGGATCCGCAGGCACATCAACATGATCGTCTGCGGGGAAAACTCCCGGGGGCTGGGCGGCCTGGACTGCGCCCTGCCGCCGGGCGCCGAGGTCTACGTCCTGCCGGCGCTCGCCTGAGCCCGCGCCTCCCCGATCCGGTGGTCGCCGCCCCGCACCGCGGCGACCGACCTGGCCTGTACACGTGCCGGCCGCGCGCCGCAGGTTCCACGTCGCTCACCCGGGCGGCGATCATACTGTTGACGTCATGAGCTTCGACGGCACACCCCGGCCAGACCCGCGCTGGCACCACGCGCAGACCGACCTCGACGACTTCGCCATCGTCAGTTACCGGGTGGATGCCGACGCCGTGGCCCGGCTCCTGCCCGAGGGCTTCGCACCGATGAAGATGGACTTCGCCGACGGGCCCGGCACCCTGATCTCCGCGGTGGCCTTCAAGGACCGGAACTTCCACTTCCGTTTCCTTCCGCAGGTGAGCATCGATTGCGGTCAGATCAACTACCGGGCCTACGTCACGGCGTACGGCATGACGGGCGTGTGGTTCTTCGGCACCAGCCTCGACCACCCCGTCGTCGCGATCCCGCAGCACCTGTGGGGCATGCCGTGGCGCCGCGACCGCATCCGCATCGAGGCCGACTGGGACGGCTCCCCGGCGCGCTGGCTGCTCGACGCCGGGGACGCCTACTGTGACGCCGCCGAGCTCCCTCAGCCGCTGAGCCTCCTGGACGGCTTCACGGGCGAATCGGACTGGCTCGAACGGCTCACTCATCCCACCCTGGGCTGGTACCGGCGCCGGGGCGGCAACCTGGGGGTCTACAGCATCTGGCACCCGGTCATGCGCCCTCGCTATCTCGCCGCGGCCTCCACGAGCTTCCCCGTGTTCGAACGCCTCGGCCTGATCACGCCCAGTACGCCGCCGCACTCGATCCTGGGACAGGCACGCCTGCGCTTCGACATCCACACCCCGCCTCGCCGTTTCCGGCCGGACTCGTGAGCGGAGCAGGCGGCGCGAGGTCGTTCACGGGCAAACGCGCCCGTTGGCCTCGAACGCCTCATGCGTCAGCGGCATGAGGCCGGCCCACAACTCCTCCATCTTCTCGGCGACCATCTCGATCTCCCGCTGGGGGAACGAGGGGAACGTGGAGTCCTCGCGCTTGGTCCGGAGGGAGAGGAAGTTCATCAGGGCACGAGCGTTGCACGTGGCGTACATCGAGCTGTAGAGGCCGACCGGCAGCACCGTCCGGGCGACCTCCCGGGCGACCCCGGCCTCGAGCATTTCCAGATAGGCCCGATAGGACTGCCGATAGCTCTCCTGCGTCGCCTCGGTCACGAGCTTGTGCTGCTCGGGGCTGCCGTCCTTGAACACGTACTTGCCGGGCTTGCCCTCTTGCACCAGCTTGCGATCAGGGCCGGGCACGTAGAAAACCGGGACCAGTTGACGGTATCGGCCGGACTCCTCGTTGTAGGAGAAGGTCCGGTGCCGCATGAACTCGCGAAAGACGAAGATCGGCGCGCTGATGTAGAAGGTCATGGACGAATGCTCGAACGGCGTGCCGTGCCGGTCGCGCATCAGGAAGTTGATGAGGCCCTTGGAGCGCTGAGGGTCGGCTTCGAGCTCCGCCAAGGAGCTCTCCCCCTTCGTGGAGACACGGGCGGCCCACAGCACATCGGCGTCCGACGCGGCGGACTTGATCAGCTCCACGTCCATGTCGCTACGGAACTTGATCTCAGTTTCGACAGTGCCCATAGGGAGCCCCCGCTCGGGTTGGGTGTGTGGTGACGGGCTCAAGGAAACCAGTTCGCGCGGCTTGGCGCGAGTCGGCAACCCGTCTCATTCTCCGCCGTGTGGCGAGCGCCTGACCAGGTCAGCGGTGGTGCGCGGCGGCAAATACTCGTCGCTTCAAGTTTTTAGGTCTACAGTCGGGGCCTCCGGCAAAAACTTGAAGGGTCAAGCTTATGGACGTCTTCCTCTGGGTCGTGCAGATCCTGCTCGGCGCCGCCTTCGTCCTCTCGGGGATCGGCAAGTTCCTGCCGCTCAGCGAGCGGATGCGGCAGCAGCAGGCGTACCGGGACGACTTCACCGACGCGCAGATCAAGGCCATCGGCGCACTGGAGGTGCTCGGCGGGATCGGCGTGGTGCTGCCCTGGGCCACCGGGATCGCCCCCGTCCTCACCCCGCTCGCGGCCGCCGGCCTGGGCCTCATCATGATCGGTGCGGCCTTGGTGCACCGGAGGCGAAAGGAGGCTTTCACGGTTAATCTGGTCTTGCTGGCGATGGCCGTCGTCGTGGTGGCAGGACGCATCTGACCCTGGGGGTTCCTTGGTCGAAGGGCTCGGCGAGGACGAGCAGCGGGCGTGGCAGGGGCTGCTCGCGGTCATGCTCGTCGGCATCCCGCAGGTGGAGCGCACCTTCCGGGCCCACGGCCTGGTGCACATCGAGTACGGGCTGCTCAACGCCCTGGCCAGGCAACCGCTCCGGCTGAGCGACCTGGCGGCCGTGGGCAACGTGTCGATCAGCCGGCTCAGTCACCGGGTCAGCAAGCTGGTGGAACGGGGGTACGTCCGGCTGCGGCCGGATGCGAGCGACGGGCGGGCCAGCGTGGCGGAGATCACCGACGAGGGCCGGGCGGTCATCGCGGAGATCGCCCCCCACCATGCCCAGGCGCTGCGCGAGGTCCTCTTCGACCACCTGACGCCGGAGCAGACGGCCGCCCTGGCCGACGCCATGCAGGTGGTCGGCACCAAGCTCGGCGCCTGCCTCGACGGCCGCCCCCACTGACCCAACGAGCGCGCCTCGCATATCGGGTTGCCGGCTGTTCCTGCGGCTGCGGATTCGGCGTACCTGGCCTTGGGCACAGGCATTCGTCTTGGCCAGGCGGCGCCTCACCCAGATACCGGCCCACACCTGAGCGCTGGTCCACCCGCCTCGACCACCGGGCTCGCCTCAACCACCCAGGAAGGAGCCCAACCCTGGGTCCGTGGACCGGCGTCCCCGCAGCGTCATGCGACGGCCGCCCCTACTAACGAGTCAGCCGTACCAGTCAGTAATGAGCTCGTCGAGACGCTTCCGCAATGCGGCTCGTCGTTTGAATGCGCCCTCGTTCGCGGCGAGGCGATTGCGAAGCGCGTTCAACGACTCGTACATCGTCGACTCTCCCTCCTGGATCTTCTCGATATTGGGGAACGACACCAGATCCAAATACTCCTCGAGTGCGTCTCCCAACCAGGCGTCGGACGGCGACTCGTTCGGGGATGGTTCCCAGAGCCCCTGCAAATACCGCTCCGGCTCTTCCAATAGCCAGCCAACGAGCCGGTCATCGGAGAGGAGCAAGTCGAATCCCATGCCCACTCTGAGGCGCCGGGAAAGTGCCGATGGCACGGAAGCGGCCAGCGTATCGATGCCTATCAGTACGCGGCCTCCTGGAGCGCACCATCGCCCGGCTGTCGAGGCGAGGTGAAAGGGCTCGTCGCGTGAGCATGCCAGGAGTCCCGCGACCACCGGCACGTCGAGCCAGCCGCTGATCGACGACACAGCGGCTGGCTCTTCGGGCACTCGGAACCACAGGCTCGCCATGTGCCTGTTCTGCTTGGCGAAGCGCATCTCGTCCTGATCGCTGAACGAGAACCAGTCCACACTGCCTGTGGTCTCCAACACATGTCGCTCGTGTTCCTCGCTGGAGAAGTAGGGACCGATCACAAGAGATCGGTCACGAAGGTCGGCCGCGTCCAAGATCGTGGTGTATGAGATTCGACCACTCTGCGATCTGAATCGCTATTTAAGCAGCAATAGCACCATTGGTCACATTGACATCAGCGGCGTCTTCTTTGGCCTTTCTTCCGGCTGCTTTGCGGCAGTCGGCGAGGATTTCCAGGCCGAGGTAGCGCCGGCCTTCGGTCCACTCGTCGTGCTGCTCGGCCAGTACCGCGCCGACCAGCCGGATGATCGCGTCTCGGTGCGGGAAGATGCCGACCACGTCGGTACGGCGGCGGATCTCCTTGTTCAGCCGCTCTTGGGGGTTGTTGGACCAGATCTGCCGCCACACCGCCTTGGGGTAGACGGCGAAGGCCAGGATGTCCTCGCGCGCCTCGTCCAGATGTTCGGCGGCCTTGGGGTACTTGTCCTCCAACGCTTGGACGACCTGGCGGTGCTGCGCGCGCACCGAGGCGGCGTCGGGCTGCTCGAAGACGGTGCGCAGCATGGTCGACACCCACGGCTGAGCCGCCTTCGGAACGCAGGTCGCCAAGTTGCGCGCGTAGTGCGCGCGACACCGCTGCCAGGAGGCGCCGGGCAGCGTGGAGCCGATCGCATCGCGCAGCCCGGCATGACAGTCGGAGATCACCAGACTGACGCCGGACAGGCCGCGGGCGACCAGACCGCGCAAGAACGCCAGCCAGCCCGCCCCATCCTCGCTGGAGACCACGTCGATGCCGAGGATCTCGCGGTGCCCGTCGGCGTTGACGCCGGTCGCGACCAGGGCGTGCACGTTGACCGTGCGCCCGCCCTCGCGCACCTTCTGCGTCAGCGCGTCGATCCACACGAACGTGTACGGCCCGGCATCCAACGGCCGGTTGCGGAACTCGCTCACCATCTGATCCAGCTCCCGGGCCATCACGCTGACCTGCGACTTGGACAGCTTGGTCACCCCGAGCTGCTCGGCCAGCCGTTCCACCCGCCGGGTCGAGACACCCAGCAGATACGAAGTCGCCACCACCGAGGCCAGCGCCCGCTCGGCCCGCCGCTGCCGCTCCAGCAGCCAGTCAGGGTAGTACGAGCCCTGCCGCAGCTTGGGGATCGCCAACTCGACGGTCCCGGCCCGGGTGTCCCACTCGCGCCGCCGATAGCCGTTACGCGAGTTGATGCGCGCCTCGGACACCTCGCCGTAGCCGGCGCCGCAGCGCTGCTCGACCTCGGCGTCCATCATCATCTGCGCCATCCGCACGACCATCTCGCGCAGCACATCGGGCGAGGCCTGCGCCAGGCTCTCGTCGAACCACTCGCCCTCAGCAGGCAGAATGTCCATAGCGGCCACTTCTCGTTCTCCTTCTTATGCCTTCGACAGCTGTGAAGGATCGCGGAGTGGCCGCCCTCATGTCACATCGATCTTCCCTCACGGGCATCAAGGTGACGAGTAGGTTCAAACCCGTACACCACTCCCGTGGACGCTAACCGAAGGTCGAGCCGCGGAACGTACGGCAGCGACTCGCCTGCCACAACATGGGCAGGGACGCCTTCTCCAACGAGGACGGACATGCTTGCTCCCTATCGGATCTGCACGGCGGGAGGCTCGAACCCACCGCCGGGACGCGGAATCTGACCGTTGATGATCATGTCATGGGTGATCGGCGAGAAGCCGGGATGGGATTCACGGCAAGCTCACAGCAACGGCTTCACCTCACAGGGCTCAAACGAGGAAATCGACCCAGGCGGGCGACCCTTGACGGCAGCCATCGTCCACGTGTGGACCAAGATCGAGTGCCGCACACGCCGGAGGAGACATCATGGCGACAGCCACCCGCGCGCCGTGACACGGCTGAAGCCTTCTCGATCTCACCCCTCCGGGAGGAGTCCTCTCACAAGCGGTAGATGCGGCGGGCGTTGCCTGAGCCGATCATGTGGGCGATCCTGGCCGCGTCCGCGGCGCTCCACTCCCCCGCGCCGACCCTGGCGGCGAGCGCCGTGCCCAGCGCCTGCCGGTAGTAGAGGGCGCCCAGCAGGCAGCTCTCGGCCACCCCGCGGCAGCCGGAGCTGAACAGCTGCTTGTGGAACGGGGCCAGCTCCAGCAACTCCTCCATGACCCTGGCCGACGCGGCGGCGGTGTGCGGCAGGGCGAGGCCGACGTCCACGTAGACGTGCGGGTAGCGGCCGGCCAGGTAGGCGGCCTGGCGGTGGTACGGGTAGCAGTGCAGCAGGATCACCGGCACGCCGGCGGGCTGGAGTCCGGCGATGAACGTGCTCAGCTTGGCCGGGTCGGTGCGGTGCAACTCGGCCGCGGCCCAGGCGGCGGTCCCGGCCCCGGAAAAGCCACCGAGCCCCGCGGCGGCGCCGAGGCCCGTGTGGAACTGCACGGGGAGGCCGCGTTCCCTGGCCACGTCGATCGCGCACCACAGCAGGTGGCGCAGCAGGACGGGGTCCGTGAGCGGCTCCTTCGGGTCGGCGAGCCGCCGGTTGGCCGCCGCGATCACCGAGCCCCTGCTCGGCCTGGCCGGGTCGAAGTCCAGTCCGCAGAGCCCGGCGATGACGGTCTTGAGCGCGACCGCCCGGGCGGCCCGGGCGGTGAGTTCCTCGCCGAGGCTGTCGAGGTAGTCGAGGGCGATCCGGGCCGACTCGGCCACCTCGCGTTCGATGTGCTCGATCCTGACCAGTTCGTCGGCCGCCGCGCCGCCGTGGCGGCCCATCTCGGCCGCCGCCAGCAGGTCCGCGTCCTCCGAGGCGGTGTCCACGAGGAACGCCACCACCCCGGCCGCGGTCAGCAGCCGCCGGTTGACCTCGGCGGCGCCCAGCTCCGTCCGCCGGCTGAGGTAGACGGCGGGCGGGGCGTGCGGCTCCAGGTCGAGAAGGGGCGCGCACCAGCGCCGTATCGCCAGGCCGAACGGCGTGTCGAAGTGGGTGGTGCCCGGCGGGGCCGCGCCGCCGCCCTCGTGGAGGAGCAGCTCGAACTGGGCTCTGGTCAGGTCGTCCCGGCGAACCCCGTGACAGTGGTGGTCGACGAGCGGGGCGTGCAGCGCGTCACGCACCGTGTCGGGTAGATCTACCGAGAGCATGCGGAGACTCTATGGGAGTCCCGCATGCCCCCGCGGATGTTTTACGCGGCCCGCACCCCTAGCGGCGGCACAGGCGCAGCACGTTCGCAATGATCTTCGCGCCTGCGCCGCCCTCCTGGGTCAGGATCGATTCGGGGTGGAACTGCACGGCGAAGCGGCGCCGCTGCACGTCCTCGATGGCCATGACGTTGCCGTCGGGCGTGAGCGCGGTCGGCGTGAAGCCGACCACCCCCGGCTGCTTGGCGTGCAGCGAGTGGTAGCGGGCCGCGGTGAACTGCTCGGGCAGCCCGTCGAGCAGCGCGCTGTCGCCGAGCCGCGTGACCTGGCCGCGCTTGCCGTGCTCGGGATAGTCGAGCAGCTCCAGCGTGCCGCCGGCCTGCTCCACCATGGCCTGCAGGCCCAGGCAGACGCCGAAGACGGGCAGGTCGCGGGCGTAGACCTGGTCGAGCAGCGCCGCCATGCCGAAGTCGGTCGGCCAGCCGGGGCCGGGCGACAGCACCACGAGGTCGGGCCGAATCTCGTCGATCATGTGGGCCGGGAAGCCGTGGCGCAGCGTCACCACGTCCGCCCCCTCCTGGCGGAAGTAGTCCGCGAGGGTGTTGACGAAGGAGTCCTCGTGGTCGACGAGCAGCACCTTCATGCCCAGGCCAGGCTGCGGCCTGGGCTCGGCGACCGGGACGGCGTCCGGCTGGTTGACCGCGGCCAGGGCGCCGAGCAGGGCGCTGGCCTTGAGCTCGGTCTCGCGCTCCTCGGCCTCGGGGTCGGAGTCGAACAGCAGCGTGGCCCCGGCCCTGACGGTCGCCACGCCGTTCTTGATCTGGGCGGTACGCAGGGTCAGGCCGGTGTTCATGGAGCCGTCGAAGCCGATGAAGCCGATGGCGCCGCCGTACCAGCGGCGGGTGGTGGCCTCGTGGTCCTCGATGAACTGCATGGCCCACGTCTTGGGCGCACCGGTGACGGTGACGGCCCACATGTGGGTGAGGAAGGCGTCGAGCGCGTCGAACTCGGGGCGCAACCGGCCCTCGATGTGGTCGACGGTGTGGATGAGGCGGGAGTAGAGCTCGATCTGGCGGCGGCCGATGACCCTGACCGTGCCCGGCACGCAGATCCGCGACTTGTCGTTGCGGTCCACGTCCGTGCACATGGTCAGCTCCGACTCCTCCTTGATGCTGGACAGGAGCGTGCGGATGGCCTCGGCGTCCTCGACCGGGTTGCTGCCGCGGGCGATCGTGCCGGAGATGGGGCAGGTCTCGACGCGGTCGCCGGTGACGCGGACGTACATCTCGGGCGAGGCCCCGACGAGGTGCTCGCCCTCGCCGAGGCTGATGATGAACTCGTACGGGGCCGGGTTGCTGTGGCGCAGGCCGCGGTAGAAGGCGGCGGGATCGGTGCAGGCGGCGTGGAAGACCTGCCCGGGCACGACCTCGAACAGGTCGCCGCGCTTGAACTTCTCCTTGGCGGCGGCGACGACCTTGGCGTATTCGCCCTTCGCGGGGTTGGGCGGCAGCTCACCGGGGACGGCGAGGGGCGTGCCGGCGCCGGTGCGCTCCAGGCCGCGGGTGGTGGTCCCGTCCACGGTGAACTCGTAGCGGTATTCGACGCACGTCTCGCGCTGCCGGTCGATGACGATCAGCCGGTCGGGCAGGTGGAGCACGAGGTCGCGCTGGTCGTCGGGGCGCAGCAGCTCCTGCCTGATGGGCTCGAACTGGAAGGCCAGGTCGTAGCCGAAGGCGCCGTAGAGCCCCAGGTGCGGGTCGTCGCCGCGGAAGGCGGCGATGACCTCGCGGATCGCGGTGAACACGGTGGGCCTGCGGCTGCGCATCTCCTCGGGCAGCAGGTCCTCCGACTCGGGGACGTGCACCTCCACGCGGTCGGCCGTGGGCTCGGTGACCGGCTTGCCGGCGGCCAGCAGGCAGGATGCGACGGCGGGCAGCACGACCCTGCCGCGCTCGTTGAGCGCGGTCGCCGTGATCGTGCGTCCCTTGGCGACCAGTTCAAGGCACGGATCGACATAGCCGAACGCCCACCGGCTGTAGCGGCCCGGGTAGTCCATGCCCGAGGAGAACGCGCCGCCGCGGCGTTCGCCGAGCGCCGTCACGATCTCTTCGAGCGCCGCCTCGTCCACCTCGCGAGCCTCACGCTCGACCCCGATGCCCCCGGCGGTGGTATATCCGCTGGTCTCCATCTACTGCCCCTTATCACGTCAAATGATCGAGCCCCGGGGGCGGACACGAGAAAGGCCGCCATCCGGGGCGGCCGTCCGTCGAGAAACGCGAAATCCACGCCGCCTAAGAGCGGCGCCACCACTGGAGCTGAGCGTGATTTCGCATGCCGACAGGTTAACCGGCCAATCAAGATCGCGCAACGCGGCACCCCCTGCGTGTCCCATTTCAATACAGTCCTGTACTGTATTGTTGTTGTCACCGGACAAAGGAGGTCCCGAGATGACCGACAACGGCGCCGTGGTCCTGCCCACGGAGCGGCCCATGCCCGACGACCCGCCCACCGGCCTGGCCGGGCTGCGGGAGACGCGGCCCATCGCCCCGCTGGCCTATCCCGACGGGCACCTCGGCTGGGTGGTCACCAGCCACGCCCTCGCCCGCGAGGTGCTGGCCGACCGGCGTTTCAGCGCCCGCGCGGAGCTGCTGCACGTCCCCGTCGAGCAGCCCGGCCGGGGCCCGGCCCAGCCGGCGCCGCCGGGCATCTTCGTCTCGCAGGACCCGCCGGAGCACACGCGTTACCGCCGCCTGCTCACCGGCGAGTTCACCGTGCGCAGGATGCGCCTGCTGACCGAGCGCGCCGAGGAGATCACCGGCACATACCTGGACGCCATGGAGCGGCAGGGCCCGCCCCTGGACCTGCAGGCGGCGTTCGCCTCGCCGATCCCCGCGGTGATGATCTGCGAGCTGCTCGGCGTGCCGGAGCAGGATCGGGAGCGGTTCCGCAGCCAGGCCGAGGCGATGACCGCCGGCGGCGTCCCGCAGGAGGAGAGGATCGCCGGGTTCCTCGGGATGCGGGAGCACATGCGGGAGTTGATCGAGGCCAAGCGGGCCGCGCCCACCGACGACGTGCTCAGCGGGCTGACCAGGAGCGACCTGAGCGACGAGGAGCTGGCCAACATCGGCTTCATGCTGCTGGGCGCCGGGCTCGACACCACCGCCAACATGATCTCCCTGGGCGTCTTCACGCTGCTGCGCCATCCCGGACAGATCGCCACGCTGCGCTCGGCACCCGACCAGGCGATCGAGGAGCTGCTGCGTTACCTCAGCATCATCCCTTTCCTGACCCGCACCGCGCTGGAGGACGTCGAGCTGGGCGGCGAGAAGGTGCGGGCCGGCGAGACGGTCACGATCTCGATCACGGCCGCCAACCGCGACCCCGGCCGCTTCCCCGACCCCGACGCCCTCGACCTGGGCCGGGCCGCGACCGGGCACGTGGGCTTCGGCCACGGCGTGCACCAGTGCCTCGGCCAGCAGCTGGCCCGCGTCGAGATGCGGGCGGCGCTCCCCGCGCTGTTCGCCAGGTTCCCGTCGCTGCGCCTGGCCGTGCCGCCGGAGCAGATCCGGTCGCGCACCCCCGACGTGCTCATCCACGGCGTGCTGGACCTGCCGGTCACGTGGGACGGGGGGCATTGACATGGTGGGCAGGCCACGCAGTCAGGAGGCGGACACGGCCATCCTGGCCGCCGCCCTGGACCTGCTGATCGAGGTCGGCGCCGAGCAGACCAGCATCGAGCAGGTCGCGCGGCGGGCAGGGGTCACCAGGGCCACGGTCTACCGCCGCTACGCCGACAAGACCACCCTGCTGGTGCGGGCTCTGGAGTGGTCCAACCGCGACAACGACCCGTCCTTCACCGGCTGGCGCGACGTCGACCACATGCTCGGCGACTGGGCGGCCCATCTGGCGGTGCCGCGCAACCGCCGCCTGCTGCGCCGGGTCTACGCCGCCCGCGACGACTATCCCGAGCTCCCCATGACCTACCGCAGCGTCAACAGCGGGCGCCGGGCGGCGATGGTGCGCGAGACGCTCGTCCACGCGCGCGATCTCGGCCACCTGCCGGCGGAGCTGGATCTGGATGTGGTGCAGGAGCTGCTGACCGGCGCCGTGCTCAACCATCTCGGCTCCCATCCCGACGACGAGGGCTTCGCGATGATCAAGGCGTACCTCATAGCGATCATGAAGCAGATGGGGTATCGCCCGGCGGTGACGATGGTCTAGCCGAGGCGTTCATGGAACGGCCCGCGGGCAACTACGGCGCGCACGGCGCTGGATCTGCTGACCAGATTACATTTCAGCCGGTCACGTCATATTTACGACACCTCTTGCTTTCCGGACAAGATCTCTTCACCCTTCTCGACAGAGGCTCGACCTGCTCCCCGCCCTGAAGGACCGGGGATTCCCGTGCCGCTTACGCGGCAGCTCGCGGCGCGCCGCGAACGCCGCCCGGCCTGATGCGCCGGGCGGCTCGCGCTTCGCGCTCCGGGATGGCTCGCCTGACGGCGGCCATCCCGTGGCGGAGACCGCATTCATCCCGGACCGGGCAACCCCGTAACACGCCGCAGAGACCCCGCCCTGCCCGAAATGCCGGGCGGGGTCTCATCCACAACGATCCCAGCCGCGAAGAAAGGAGCAAGGCAACACCCCACAAAAGGAGATCTGATGCGTAAGCACCTGGCGCTCGCCGTCGCCGTCCTCGGCGCGGGCGCTGTTCTGGCCTCGCCCGCGCAGGCCCAGCAGCGCAACGCCGGACCGCTCGTGGCGGGCCTGACCACCGCCGGCGATCTGGTTGTCTTCCGTAGCGACAACCCGGGCAACGTCGACCGGGCCGGCCGGATCAGCGGCCTCAGAGGCGACAGAAGGGTCGTCGGCATCGACTACCGCGTCCAGGACGGCCGGCTGTACGCGGTCGGCGACCGGGGCGGCGTCTACACGCTCGACGACCGGGCGCGGGCGACCAAGGTGTCGCAGCTGACCGTCGACCTGCAGGGCCGGACCTTCGGCGTCGACTTCAACCCGGCCGCCAACCGGCTGCGGGTGATCAGCGACACCGGCCAGAACCTGCGGCACAACATCGACGACCCGAACGGCGCGCCCGCCCGGGGCGCCACCGCCACCGACGGCACGCTGACCAACCCGCCCGTGCCGCCCGCCACGGCCGGGGCGACCGCGACCGGCGTGACCGGCGCCGGCTACACCAACAACGACCTGAACGCGGCCACCGCGACGACCCTGTTCGACGTGGACACCATGAACGACCAGATCGCGGTCCAGTCCCCCGCCAACGCCGGCAACCTGGCCCCCACCGGCAAGCTCGGCGTGGACGCCGCCACCGACGCCGGGTTCGACGTCTACAGCAGTCTGAGCAACGGCGTGACGGTGTCCAACACCGCGTACGCCACGCTCAAGGTCCGCGGCGCGTACCGCTTCTACACGGTGAACCTGCTGACCGGCGCGGCGAACCTCGTCGGAACGTTCCCGGGCAGCCGCCAGGTGACCGACATCGCCGTCCAGCTGGATAGGTAGCCCCCTACGATGCCCCCGGGCTACCGCACCCCGGGCGGCATCTGTTACTGGTTAGTACATGAGACGCGTGCGGCTCCACCGCGATCTTCCGGTGCCGATGCCCGACGGCGTGACGCTGCTGGCCGACCACTACGCTCCGGCCACGGGCGAGCGGGCCCCCGTCATCTTGATGCGCTCCCCCTACGGCCGGCGCGGGCCGTTCGCCTGGCTCTACGGCCGCGGCTTCGCCCGGCAGGGCTTCCATGTCGTGATCCAGAGCTGCCGGGGCGGTTTCGGCTCCGGCGGCCTGCTCGACCCGCTCGGCGACGAGCACGACGACGGCTTGGCGACCGTGGCCTGGCTGCGCGAGCAACCCTGGTACGGCGGCTCGTTCGCGATGTTCGGCCCTTCCTACCTCGGCTACACGCAGTGGGCGGTCGCGCCCTACGCCGGGCCGGATCTGAAGGCCATGTCCGTGCAGATCACCGCCTCCCAGTTCAGGGACGCCGCCTACGTGGGCGGCGCGTTCGCGCTGGAGTCGGCGCTGAGCTGGACCACGCTCACCGACGCCATGTCGCGCCGCTTCGGCGGCGCCGCGCTGTGGACCGCGCCCCGGCTCACCCGCAAGGCGGTGCTGTCCGGCCGGCCCGTGGCCGAGCTGGACCTGGTGTCGGCGGGCCGGCCGCTGCCGTTCTTCCAGGACCTGGTGACGCATCACGCGGACCCGGCGGTGCCGTACTGGGACAAGCGGGACTTCTCCCTGAAGGTCGGCGACGTGGACGCGGCCGTCACCATGCTGGGCGGCTGGTACGACGTGTTCCTGCCGTGGCAGCTGAAGGACTATGCGACCCTGCGGGCGGCGGGCCGGCGGCCCTACCTGACGATCGGGCCCTGGTACCACATCGACACGCGGCACGCCCGGCCCACGATGGCCGAGGCGTCGGCGTGGTTCCGGGCACACCTGATGGGCGACACGTCCCGGCTGCGGCCCGACCCCGTGCGGATCTACGTCACGGGCGCCGAGGAGTGGCGCGACTATCCGGACTGGCCGGTGCCGGGCATGCGCGAGCAGCGCTGGCACCTGCAGCACGGGTTCGGGCTGGGCCCAGAAGGGGTGGGCGCCGACGGGGCGCGGGAGGCCGGGCCCGACCGCTTCCGTTACCACCCCGACCATCCGACGCCGGTGATCGGCGGGCCGGTGCTGCTCGGCGACTCCCGGCCACGCGACCAGCGGCGGCTGGAGCAGCGTCGCGACGTGCTCGTCTACAGCTCGCCGGCGCTGGAGTCGGGCGTGGAGATGATCGGCCCGGTACGCGCGGAGGTGTTCGTGCGCTCCAGCACCCCGTACGTGGACGTGGTGGTGCGGGTCTGCGACGTGTGGCCGGACGGGCGCTCGTTCAACGTGTGCGAGGGCGTGCGCCGGCTCGGCCCCGCGCCCGAGGCCGATGACGTGCGGCGGGTCGAGGTGGACCTGTGGCCGATCGCGCACCGGTTCCGGCGGGACCACCGGATCCGGGTGCACGTGGCCGCCGGAGCGTACCCGACGATCGCCCGCAATCCCGGCACCGGTCACCCGCTCGGCGCGGGCGGCCCGATGGTGCCCGCCGACGTCGAGGTGTTCCACTCCCCCGACCGGCCCTCGGCCGTGGTGTTCCCGCTGTGCGCGCCTCGCGGCTGATGTCCCTGGTCCTGCTGCTGCAGGGCCGGGGCGGGATGACGGCGGCCGAGCTGGCCAAGGAGCTGGAGGTCTCCGAGCGCACCGTCCACCGCGACGTGCTGGCGTTGTCGGAGGCCGGCGTGCCGGTGTACGCCGACCGCGGCCGGGGCGGCGGTTACCGGCTGCTCGAGGGCTACCGCACCCGGCTGACCGGGCTGGACCGGGCCGAGGCGGAGGCGTTGTTCCTGTCGGGCGTGCCGGCCGCGCTGCGGGAGATGGGGCTGCAGGACGTGGCGGCGACGGCACGGCTGAAGGCGGCCGCCGCGTTGTCCCCGGCCCTGCGCGACGCGCCGTCGACCGCGGCGCAACGCTTCCACCTGGACGCGCCGGGCTGGTTCGCCGGCGACGACCCGCCGCCGGCCGCGCTCGCGCCGCTGGCCAGGGCGGTGTGGAACGACCGCCGCGTGCGGACCGCGTACAAGGGCAACCAGCGCACGCTGGAGCCGTACGGTCTGGTGCTGAAGGCGGGCGTCTGGTATCTGGCGGCGCGGCTCGGGCCGCGGTTCCTGGTCTTCCGGGTGCACCGGTTCGGGGCGATCGACGTGCTCGCCGAGACCTTCGACCGGGATCCCGCCTTCGATCTGGCCGCCTTCTGGGCGGAGCGGTCGGCCGAGTTCACCCGCTCGCTGCTGCGGGACGTGATCAGGTTGCGGCTGAGCGAGCGGGGGCGGCGCATGTTGCGGCACATCGCCGACCCGGCCGCGCTGGCGGACGCGCTCGGCTCGCTCCAGCCGGACGGGACCGTGCACTTGGCGGTGGAGTCGGTGGAGGTGGCGTTCTCTCAGGTGCTGCGGTTCGGGCCGGAGGCGGAGGTGCTGGCTCCGGCGGAGCTGCGGGCGATGGTCGCCGAGGCCGCCGCCCGCACCTCCGCTCTCTACGGTGGGCCGCCTCCGCCGGCCGGCCGCACGTAGCGTCAGCGGTAGTCGTCCGGGTCGGCGTCCTTGCCGGCCTCCTCGACCTCGGTGATGAAGCGCCAGACCTGCGGGCGGCTGCCGTCCACGTCGGTGAGACCGTACGCCTCGGCCAGCTGCCCGCTGTCCACGGATTTGCCCGACCAACGTTGTTTGTCCGGGTCGGCGGCGATCGCGGCGATGCCGCGGCCGACGTAGGCGGGGGTCTCGGAGACCAGCCAGCTCTTGTGGGGCACCTTGGCCTCGCGCCAGGTGTCCTCGGTGACGCCGAAGTTGTCGAGCATCGCCTCCGAGCGCAGGAAGCCGGGCGTGACGGCCACCGCTGTCCCGCCGTACGGGTGCAGCTCCTTGGACCAGGCGAACGCCAGCCGGTTCACCGACATCTTGGCCAGGTCGTAGTAGACGTTCTGCCGGTAGCGGGTCTCGTTGAACGCCCAGGTGCCGTCGGTGACCTCCACGACCAGCCCGCCCTCGTTCCTGATCAGCAGGGGCAGGAGATGTCCGCTGCTGATGATGTGGGTGTCGACGGCCAGCCGGAGCAGCCGCAGACCCTTGTCCATGTCGTGTTTCCACACGGGGGTGTCCCACTCCCACAGGTGGTCGCTGCCCCACACGTCGTTGACCAGGACGTCGAGCCGCCCCTGCTCGCGATCCACGCGCTCGGCCAGCGCCGCCACCTGGGCGGGCTCCAGATGGTCCACCTGGACGGCGATGCCGGTGCCGCCGGCCGCCGTGACCAGCTCCGCCGTCTCCTCGATGGTCTCCGGCCTGTTCATCTCCGAGCGGCGCTCGCGCGTGCTCCTGCCGGTGCAGTAGACCGTCGCGCCGGCCGCGCCCAGCGCCACCGCTATTCCTCGTCCCGTGCCGCGGGTCGACCCCGCCACCAAAGCAATCATGCGGCCGAGCGTTCCCGGGAAAGAGGACATCTCATGTCATGTTTTCCGCGGGCTGCCGTTCAGCGCGCGCAACCGACCATTCGCCGATCGTTGATCTGCAGGCGGCGTCCCGGTAATTAAGCTCCCAGAACGGTGCCACCCTTATGGGTCTCATATGTCGAGACGGCGTTCCGACATTTAGGCCAAACCGTAACATCAGGGACATTGGGTTTAATACCACCGTAAAGCTACTCTCCCTCCATTGACTACCTGTCAGCAGCCGGTCACCGCCGGCCGCTGATCCATGCATCGGAGGGTCGATGACTACCGGGGAACCCGGGCAGCCGCGCACCGATCGCAGCCCCTGGAACTGGCTGCTGATCGTGCCGATCGTGCTGCCGCTGATGACGTTCCTGTTCAACAGTGACGAGCCCCGCCTGCTGGGCTTCCCGCTGTTCTACTGGCTGCAGCTGGCCTTCATCGGGGTCGGCGTCGTGTCGACCACGATCGTGTACAGGATGACGAAATGAGCCAGCACACGACCGAGCTGGTCGTCTTCGTCGTGTTGTTCCTGGTCGTCAGCGCCATGGGGTTCGTGGCGGCCCGCTGGCGGCGGCCCGAGACCATCGAGAGCCTGAACGAGTGGGGCCTGGGCGGCCGGAACTTCGGGTCCTGGATCACCTGGTTCCTGGTGGGCGGTGACCTGTACACCGCGTACACGTTCGTGGCGGTGCCCGCGCTGGTGTTCGGCGCGGGAGCCATGGGCTTCTTCGCCGTGCCGTACACCGTGATCATCTATCCGCTGGTGTTCCTGGTCCTGATCAGGATGTGGTCGGTGTCGCACGTGCACGGGTTCGTGACGCCGGCCGACTTCGTCCGGGCCCGCTTCGGGTCGCCGACGCTGGCGCTGCTGGTGGCGATCACCGGCCTGGTGGCGACCATGCCGTACATCGCGCTGCAGCTGGTCGGCATCGAGGCCGTGCTGAAGGCGATGGGCATCACCGGGCACCTGCCGATCATCATCGCGTTCGCGATCCTGGCGGCCTACACCTACCAGTCGGGCCTGCGCGCCCCCGCGCTGATCGCCTTCGTCAAGGACACGCTGATCTACATCGTGATCCTGGCGGCGGTCATCTACATCCCGGCCAAGCTGGGCGGCTGGGGGTCGATCTTCGACGCGGCCAAGGCCAAGTTCGACGCCTCGCCCGCACCCGGCGACGGCATCACCCTCAACGCCGCCAACCAGCTGCAGTACATCACCCTGGCCTTCGGCTCGGCGCTGGCGCTGTTCCTCTACCCGCACAGCCTCACCGGCGTGCTGGCCTCCAAGAACCGCAACGTGATCAAGCGCAACATGTCCGCGCTGCCCGCCTACAGCCTCCTGCTCGGCCTGATCGCGCTGCTCGGCTACATGGCGATCGCGGCGGGCACCAAGCCGGTCATGAACGCGAACGGCAAGCCGGACGCCAACACGATCGTGCCGCAGCTGTTCAATGACATGTTCCCCGACTGGTTCACCGGCGTCGCCTACGCCGCCATCGGCATCGGCGCGCTGGTCCCCGCGGCGATCATGTCGATCGCGGCGGCCAACCTGTTCACCCGCAACATCTACCGCGAGTACATCAACAAGCAGGCCACCGACGCCCAGGAGGCCAAGGTGTCCAAGGTGACCTCGCTCCTGGTCAAGGTCGGCGCGGTGCTGTGCATCCTGGTGCTGGACCCGCAGTTCTCCATCGACCTGCAGCTCATCGGCGGCGTGATCATCCTGCAGACGCTGCCGTCGGTGGCGCTCGGCCTCTACACGCGCTGGTTCCACAAGGGCGGCCTGATGGCGGGCTGGGCGGCCGGCCTGGCGGCGGGCATGTGGATGCTCTACCTCATCCCGAACCCGGCCACCGGCAAGGCGCACTTCGGCGGCTCGGCGTTCCCGCTGGCCAACTTCGGTTTCGACACCAAGATGACGATCTACGTCGGGTTCGTGGCGGTGATCGTCAACCTGGTGGTGGCGGCGCTGGGCACGCTGCTGTTCCGGGCGCTCAAGGTGGCCGACGGGCCGGACGCGACCTCGCGTGACGACTACTTCGCCGACGAGGGCGACCCCAAGGTCAAGGACCTGGACCTGACGGGCTCGCACTGACCCCCGCAGGCCCGCCCCTTCCCCCGGGGGCGGGCCTCCGGTCACTCCTCCACGAGGTAGCCGGGGTTGGCGACCTCCAGCTTGGCCCGGACGGTCTCCTCCAGGGCCACGATGAGGTCGTGGTCGTCGGCGATCCGGCCGCCGCGGAGGGCGGCGGCCAGCTCGGCGTCACTGGCCACGCCCAGCGCGGCCAGCCGCGCGGCGTGCTCCTGCGCCTGCGCCGGGCCCAGCTCGATCTCCCGCTCGACCATGCCCAGCACGTTGATCGCGACCCGGGTGTGGAACCGCACCCGTCCCTCGACGGCCGGCAGCACGTCGCTCTCGAGGAAATCACGCACGGCGGCCACGAGCTCCGCCGCCGTGGGCACGTCGTGCGGCCCCTTCGTCATCCGATCTCCCTTTATCCAGATTCGAGCGGCCAGCCGCTAACCTGCGGCCATGCGCACAGAGTCTCCCACCGCACTCTCCCCCGTGCTCGGGCCCAAGCTCATCCGGGCCGAGATCTTCGTCGTGTTGTCGGTCTCGCTCGGCGCGAGCGCCCTGGTCGCGTTCGTGCGGCTGGTCGGGGCGCTCACCGCGCCCAAGGAGCTGAAGAGCCAGCAGGCGGTGCTCGTCGGCTCGATGGCGCCGGGGCGGCCCTGGCTGGATCTGACGTTGCAGCTCGTGCAGATCGCGATCTCGGTGGCGCCGGTCGGGCTGGTGGCGTACTTGCTGGTGCGCTCCGGGGAGTCCATGCGCACCATCGGCGCGGACCTGCGCGAGCCGGGGCGCGACGCGCTGCGCGGGGCGTTGCTCGCGGCCGCGATCGGCGGCAGCGGGCTGGCGTTCTACCTGGCGGTGTGGGCGAGCGGGGTGAACCTGACGGTCGTTCCCGGGGCGCTGCCCGAGGTGTGGTGGCAGGTGCCGGTGCTGCTGCTCGCGGCAGCGCAGAACGGCGTGCTGGAGGAGGTGCTGGTCGCCGGGTATCTGCTGCACCGGCTCGGGCAGGCCGGGTGGGGTCCGTGGAAGGCGATCGCGGTCTCGTCGTTGCTGCGAGGGTCGTACCACCTGTATCAGGGGTTCGGCGGGTTCGTCGGGAACGTGGTGATGGGCGTGGTGTTCGGGCGGCTGTACCAGCGGTGGGGGCGCGCGATGCCGCTCGTGGTGGCGCACACGCTCATCGACGCCGTCGCCTTCGTCGGGTACGCGTTCCTGCGCGGCCGGGTCAGCTGGCTGCCCTGAGACCGTTGACTCGGCAACGATTGTCGGCTGAGATCATTTCATGAGTTTCGCCGTGCCCGCCGGCGTCCGGCCGATCCGCGATGCCGTCCACGCGTTCATGACCGAGCGGGTCGAGCCCGCCGAGCCGGTGCTGCACGGGGGCGGTCCGGCCGCCGCGGCCGCACTGGACGAGCTGCGGGACGAGGCGAAGAAGGAAGGCCTGTGGGCGCTCGGCCACCCGCGCGAGCTGGGCGGCGGCGGTCTGCCGTTCCTCGACTACGTCTACGTCAACGAGGTGCAGGGACGCAGCGAGTACGGGCAGCTCGCGCTGGGCACGTTCACCTTGCAGGACTCGCTCATGCTGCACGAGCACGCCTCGCCCGAGCAGCGCGCACGCTACCTGGAGCCGCTGGTGCGCGGCGACATCTGGCCCAGCTTCGCCATGACCGAGCCGTCGGTGTCCAGCTCCGACCCCACCCAGATCCGCACGGCCGCCGTGCTCGACGGCGACGAATGGGTGATCAACGGGCACAAGTGGTTCACGACCGGGGCGTCGCGGGCGGCGTACACGACCGTGATGTGCCGCACCGAGCCGGACGCGCCGCCACATCTGGCGTTCTCCATGATCCTGGTGCCGACCGACACGCCCGGCTACACGATCGTGCGCGAGACGCCGGTGCTGGGACTGGACGGGGCGCACTGCGAGGTGCGCTACGAGGACGTCCGCGTGCCCGCCGCCAACCTGCTCGGCCGGCGCGGCCACGGGTTCGCCATCGCGCAGCAACGCCTGGGGCCCGGCCGGATCTTCCACTGCATGCGCTGGCTCGGCCAGGCACAGCGTGCCTTCGACCTGATGTGCCGCAGGCTGCACGAGCGCAGCGCGTTCGGCGGGCCGCTGGCGGACAAGCAGCTCATGCGCCGGCACGTGTTCGACTCCTTCACCGAGATCCAGGCGGCCAGGCTGCTCACGCTGCAGGCCGCCGAGGCCATCGACGCCGGCTCCGACGCGCGGGTGGAGATCGGCGCGATCAAGGTCGTCGGAGCGCGTATGCTGCACAACGTGATCGACCGCGCCATCCAGGTCTACGGGGCCGCGGGCCTGACACCGGACACGCCACTCGAGCGGATGTATCGGCACGCGCGCGCCGGGCGGATCTATGACGGGCCCGACGAAGTGCACATCGACTCGGTGGGACGGCGGATCCTGGGCGTCTACGCGGCGGGCGGCAACTGGGAGTTCGGCCTGCGATGAGCCGGGTCGAGGAGATCGTCCGCACGGTGTTCGGGGCCGGGTCGGTGATCCCGCACCGCGTCCGGCTGCCCGGCGGGGCCTCCCGCGAGACGTGGGCGCTCGACGTCGCCGCCGCCGACGGCACCCGGCACGAGCTGGTCCTGCGGCTCGACTCCCCTGGCGCCGCACTGGAGGCCGGCGCCACGCTGGCGGAGGAGGCCGTGCTGATGCGGACCGCGTTCCAGGCCGGGGTGCCGGTGCCGCGGATCATCTCCAGCGGCGCGTCGCACATCCTCATGACGCGGGTGCCCGGCGAGACGATCCCGCGCAAGATCCTGCGCGACGACGCCTACGCCGCGGCCCGGCCCCGGCTCGCCGCCCAGTGCGGGCAGGCGCTGGCCGCCATCCACCGCATGCCGCTGTCGTGCCTGCACGCGGAGGCGGAGCCCGAGACCGATCCGCTGCGCCGCTGGCAGGACGTGCTCGACCGGCTGGGCCAGCCGCACCCGGTGTTCGAGCTGGCGCTGCGCCGGCTGGCCGCGACCCGGCCACGGCCCGGCCGGCGCAGCGTGGTGCACGGCGACTTCCGCAACGGCAACCTGATCATCGGCCCCGAGGGCATCAGGGCGGTCCTGGACTGGGAGCTGGCCCACGCCGGCGACCCGCTGGAGGACCTCGGGTGGTTGTGCGTGAAGGCGTGGCGGTTCGGCTCGCCGCTGCCGGTCGGCGGGTTCGGCGACTACGACGACCTCATCCACGCCTACGAACGCGCCGGCGGCGACCCGGTGGACCGGGACGCGCTGCGCTGGTGGGAGACCTTCGGCGTGCTCAAGTGGGGCGTCATCTGCGTCATGCAGACCATGCGGCACCTTCGCGGCGGCGCCCGTTCCGTCGAACTGGCCGCGATCGGCCGCCGTGTCTGCGAGAACGAATGGGACCTGCTCAGGATGTTGCGCCGGCGGGCGGAAAACCCGTTGCCTTGACCCGGCCCGGGAACGCAGGCTTGACCGGTGGCCATCCTGCAGGCATCCCATCTGCTCAAACGGTTCGGATCGGTCACGGCCGTCCGCGACCTGAGCCTCACCGTCGGCGAAGGCGAGGTCGTGGGGCTGCTCGGCCCCAACGGCGCCGGCAAGTCGACCACCCTCCACATGCTGCTCGGCCTCATCATCCCGGACGCCGGCAGCATCAAGCTGTTCGGCATGGAGCTGGCCCAGCACCGGACCGAGACGCTCAGCCAGGTCAACTTCGCCGCCAGCTACGTCGACCTGCCCGGTGTGTTAAGAGTGCGGGAGGTGCTCGACGCGTTCGCCCGCCTCTACGCCGTACGCCACCCGCGCCGGCGCGTCGAGGAGGTGATCGAGCTGTTCGAGCTGGGCCCGCTCGCCAAGCGGCAGATGATGGCGCTCTCGTCCGGGCAGCGCACCCGCGTGCAGCTGGCCAAGGCACTGCTCAACGCGCCCCGGCTGCTGGTGCTCGACGAGCCCACGGCCAACCTCGACCCCGACGCCGGCGATCGCATCCGCGGCCTGCTGTCCCGCCTGGCCAGGGACAACGGCAGCGCCATGCTGATCACCTCGCACAACATGCGGGAGGTGGAGCGCATGTGCGACCGCATCCACTTCATGTCGGACGGCCTCGTCGTGGCCGCCGGCAGCGCGGCCGAGCTGGCCGGCCACTACGGGGCCGAAGACCTGGAAGAGGTGTTCCTGAAGGTGGCCCGCGGATGACGACCCTGACCCTGCCTCCCCTCGGTTTCGCCGCCCGGCGCATGCGGGTGCTGGGCGTGGTGCGGCGCGACTTCGCGGCGCTGCGGCGCAGCCCGATCCGCATGTTCGAGATCCTGTTCTGGCCGACCGTCGAGCTGGTGTTGTGGGGCTTCGTCACGTTGTTCCTGCAGGCCCAGAAGGTGCCGTTCGTGGTGTCGTTCCTGCTGGGCGCGGTGTTGCTGTGGCAGGTGCTGCAGAAGGCCAGCAACGAGATCTCGATCGCCTTCCTCGAGGACATCTGGTCACGCAACCTGCTCAACGTGCAGGTCAGCCCGCTGTCCAGCGCCGAATACCTGACCGGGCTCGTGCTGTTCTCGCTCGGCAAGGTGGCCTTCGCCGTCACCGTGATGGCCGGGCTCGCCCTCGGGCTCTACGGGTTCGGGGTGACGAGCATCGGGGTGGGGCTGGTGCCGTTCATGGGCGTGCTGCTCGCGCTCGGCTGGTCGCTCGGCCTCGTCGGCATCGCGGCGGTGCTGCGTTTCGGCGAGAACGCGCAGGTCATCGCCTGGTCGCTGGTGTTCGTGGTGCAGCCGCTGGCCGGGATCTTCTACCCGGTGTCCGTGCTGCCCGCGCCGCTGCAGGCCGTGTCGTGGTTCCTGCCCGCCTCCCACGTGTTCGAGGGCATGCGCGCGGTCATGGCGGGCGGCGCGCTGCCATGGGACCGGCTGGCCTGGGCGGCCGGGCTCAACGTGGCATACCTGGCAGCGACGCTGGGGTTGTTCGCGTGGGCGCTGAGGTACGCCCGGCGGCACGGGAAGCTCTCCCGCTTCGGGGACTGAGCGCCGCGGCGATCACGTCCACCAGGCCCTCCACGACCTGGTCCCGGTCCACCTCGGGATGCTCCAGCCACCAGTCGCCGGTCGTCTGCACCATGCCGACGAACGCATGACCGAGCACCTGCGCCCGCACCGGATCGAGCCCTGCCCGCTCGGCGGCCAGCACCCCGCCCAGCTCCTCCCCCAGGCCGCGGACCAGCGAGGTCATGTGGGAGCGGATCCTGCTGTCCTCCGCGCTGGCCCGCTGGAACAGGAACCGGTAGAGGTTGAGGTTGGCCGCGATCAGGTCCAGGTAGGCGCCGATCGTCGCCCTGGCCCGGCCGCGCACATCCGTCCCCGGCTCGTCGAACCGCGGCCGCAGCTGGGCGATCACTCTCCGGACGTGCCGGTCGGCGAGCGCCTCGTACAGGCCGCTCTTGTCGCCGAAGTGGCGGTAGAGGATGGGCTTGGTGACGCCGGCCGCGGCCGCGATGGCCGCCATCGACACCTCCGGGCCCTCGCTGGAGATGACCCGGTCCGCGGCGTCGAGCAGCGCCCTGCGCCGATCCGGATCGCGTCCGCTCATCCACTCAGGATAGATCGCAAACGGCGGGGCAGCAGCGCCGAGAGCACCAGCAGGGCGCCGATGAGCGTGTAGAGGCCCGTGAGGCCGGCCAGCGTGCCGGGCGGCTCGGCGAGCTCCGCCGCCGGCAGCCCGTGCCACAGCACCCCTGACCAGGGGAGGGTGGCCGCCATCCCCAGAGCGGCCTCGGTGTCCAGGGCGAACAAGGCGCCGGCGGAGATCAGCGGAACGCCGCAGGTCAGCGCCGCCGCGGGCCACACCGTCAGGACGGCGACGAGCACCGCCACCGCCGCCAGGCAGGCGAGGCCGGCCGGTGCGGGACCGGCCGCGGCCGTGCCCATCCGCAGGGCCTTGGCGCCGGCCTCGGTCAGGTAGTAGACGGGGACGAGGGCGGCCAGGCCGGCGGCGGCTCCCATCACATGACGACTCTCACGGGTCACACCGGCATCGTCCCCTCCTCCCGCACCGGTTACGCACGGGGTGGGCACGGCAGGGGCTCCCACCACCCGCCTGGCCTGCGGGCAAGCACCCCGATCACACCCGCGGCGGCAGGGCCGCAGACGGGAAACGCTGCGGGCCGGGGTGACGACGGTGTGCGACCCGCAGGTCTCCCGCCGCGAGCGCTGGTGCGGCGGGCCGCGCAGGCGGGCTGGCAGGTCGGCATCCACTCTCGGCGACCGGCGGGCGCACCGGCTGCAGCCGATGCGTGAGGAAATCGACGCGGGGCTGCGGCCGGTGCTGTCCAGCGACTCGTTCGTCTCCTCGCTGCGGCCCATGGAGACCATCGCCAACGCGGTGCGCCGCCGTACCCGGAAGGCGGGCCGATCGGCGCCGAGCAGGCGGTCACACTGGAGGAGGCGCTGCGGGCGCACACCATCGACGCCGCGCACGCCGTGCGCATGGAGGACCGCATCGGCTCCCTCGCGCCCGGCAAGCCGGCCGACGTGGTGGTGCTGGACGCCGACGTGCACAGCCTCGCCCCCGACGCGCTCTCCGGCGTGGACGCGTGGCTGACCATGCTGAACGGGCGGATCGCCTACCGCACCTCCTGAACCGGCCGGTGCGCGGGTTAGCGTCGGATCATGGCGAACACCGGATCGGGCCCCGGGCCCATCACCCCCGACGGATCCCCGGTCGACTTCTACAGCGTGCTCAAGGCGGGCGACGAGCCCGGGATCGTCGCCCAGGTCACCCCGCCCGGCGGCTCCGTGCTGGAGCTCGGCTGCGGCGTGGGCCGGGTGACGCATCCGCTCGTCGAACGCGGCTTCCAGGTGGTCGCCGTGGACGAGTCGCCGGAGATGCTGGCCCGGGTGCGGGGCGCCGAGACCGTGCTGGCGCGGGTCGAGGAGCTGCGGCTCGACCGGCGCTTCGACACCGTGATGATGGCCTCCCAGCTGGTCAACACCGTGGACGACGCCGTCAGGCACGCGCTGCTGGCCACCTGCGCCCGGCATGTCAAGCCGGGCGGGGCAGTGCTGCTCCAGTGGATGCCCGCCGAAGCCCACGATCGGTGGCACGTCGGCATGGGGCGGGTCGACGGGGACGTCACGATCACGATGGGCGCCGTCGAGGAGGTCTCCCCCGGGATCTTCCACGCGACCATGCGCTACACGTACGGCGACGACAAGCTCTGGACCCAGTCGTTCTCCTCCAGACGGCTCACCGACGACGACCTGGCGGCCGACCTCGCCGCCGTCCGGCTGCGGCTCGATCGGTTCCTGACCGAGGACCGGACGTGGGTCCTCGCAACGACCGGCGAGGAGGCCGTCCCCTTTACATCGTAGATCACACAATGGCGTCGATCGTCGTCTAATTACTGGAAAATACTGGGACAGTTGATACGCTCGCCGCCATGAGTGACCGGCTGGACGATCTCGAGCGGCGGATCGACGCGTTGCGGGCCGGGGTGCGCAAGGCCATGCGGGACAGGGACGGCGCGGCGGCCCGCGTGCTGCGTGCCGAGCTGCGCAGCGCCGAGCGGGACTGGGACGCGCTGGTCAGCGGCGAGCAGCCGAAGGCCGCGCCCGAGCCGCCCCCGCTGGTCACCGTGCGCGAGCAGGTGCACCAGGGGCTGCGGTTGCTCGGGGCGACGGCCCAGCCGAGGCTGATCGTGGCCGTCAGCGAGGCGTTCCTCGGCGGCACGATCCGCAGCGCCCAGCTCACCAGCCTGCGCAGGGACGAGGAGCGTTCGTTCCGGTCCTCCCCGTACGGGCGGCCGTACTACCTGTGCGCGGCGCTGACGGACCGCCTCTCCCCCGGCCGCGGCCTCCTCGCGCTCAGCAGCTGGCCGCTGGAGCGGCGCGTGGTCGGGCCCCTCAGTCCCCGCGTCGACTTCCTGACCTGCGCCATCGCGGTGGCGTCACAAAAGTCCGAGGACGAGCGGGCGGCCAGATTATTGGGGCGGATGGCCAGGAACATCCCCGGCGCGAGCTCCGGCGCGCTGGGCCCGCCGCACCCGGAGCGGGTGATCGAGGCGGCCCGCGCCGAGCTGGCCGTGCACGCCGAGCGCGACACGCGCGACCGCGCCGAGCTGGCCCGACGCGCCGCAGCGCAGCTGGATGACGCCGCCCGGCTGTTCGGCGCCGCTACGCTGAGCACGATCAAGAAGGAGTACGTCACGTGAGCGGCTTGAAGCGCGAAGGCGACACCGTCCAACGGCTCGACGCGCTGCGCGGCACCACGCCGCCGCGGCCGCACGACGCCCGCGCCATCGCGGCGCTGGCCGCCAACCCCGGCTGCACCCGCCGGGCGCTCATGGACGGGGCCGGCGTCGACAAGGACGCCGCGGCCCGGCACCTGGGGTTCCCCGCGCCGTTCGGGCAGTCGCCGTTCGCGATCACGCGCGGCAACGTGTTCGAGTCGCTGGTCAAGGCCGACGGGTGCGCGGAGCTGCTGCGCATGTTGCGCGAGCTGCTCGGTCTGCCGATCGCCGAGGTGGCCTACCACGACGTGGAGAACGTCGGCGCCCACCTGCGCCACGCCCATACCCGCGCGCTGATCGACCGGGCGGCCCGCGACGCCCAGGACGCGGGGACGCTGTACGACCACCCGCTGCTCACCCTCCAGATCGCCGGTCACACCGCCTACCTGGAGCCCGACGTGGTGGCTTTCCAGTTGGGCGGCCGCTTCCACATCGTGGAGATCAAGTCGTTCGCGGTGATCGACGGGCAGGCCGACCCGGCGGCGGTCGCGGCGGCGGCCCGTCAGGCGGCCGTGTACGTGCTGGCGCTGCGCACCCTGCTGGAGGACCTGGGCCACGACCCGCTGAAGGTCTCCCACGAGGTGGTGCTGGTCTGCCCGGAGAACTTCGCCAACCGCCCGGTCGCGACGCTCGTCGACGTACGCAGGCAGCTGGCCGTGCTGAGGCGCCAGCTCACCAGGATGACCACCCTCGACCGGCTGCTGGCGGACCTGCCCGACGATCTCACCTTCGACCTGCGGCCCGGCGAGGACGGCCGGCCCACCAGGC
Source organism: Nonomuraea polychroma (assembly GCF_004011505.1). Lineage (NCBI taxonomy): Bacteria > Bacillati > Actinomycetota > Actinomycetes > Streptosporangiales > Streptosporangiaceae > Nonomuraea > Nonomuraea polychroma. The sequence goes on along the minus strand of NZ_SAUN01000001.1, from coordinate 3,321,662 downwards.
CGGTCGCCGAGCTGGCCGACGCCCTGCACAGGACGACGGCACGGTACGCGCCCGACTGTCTGTCCACCTGCGACCTGTGCTTCTTCTGCCGCGACGAGGCCCGGCAGGAGGGCGCGTCGGACCTGCTCGGCCGCCAGGTGCGCGACGAGCTGGGCGGGGTCGCGTCGGTGGCGGAGGCGCTGGGCCTGGCCGACGGGGTCCGCGACCCGGCCGAGGGGCAGGAGGAGATCGCCCGGCTGCTCCGCAACGCCGAACGCCTCCGCAGAGAGTGCCTGACGTGAGCCTGCTGACCTCGCTCGCCCGGTTGCGCGCCCTGGACGAGGGCATCGCGCAGCCCATCGCGACCGTCCGCCACTGCCATCTGTCGGACCGGCCGATGGTGTTCATCCCGCTGAAGTTGTCCGGCGAGGCCGCCGCGCCGCTGGCGGCCATGCTGGGCACCGAACGCGACCGGCCGCGCCTGCTCGTGGTGACCCAGCCGCGCAACCGTGACCTGCGTTTCGCCTGGGCGGCCGAGCTGGCCGGGGTGCTGCTGCCGTACATCGAGAGTTTCCTCGCCGACACCGAGACGGTGGAGCGGCGCGGCGCCGATCCCTACGAGCGGGCGCTGGACGCGCCGCAGCTCGTCGTGCCGAACCCGGCCGGCGTGGCCTTCACCCGGCTCCTCGGGCGCTCCACCCGTTTCCGCCGCGCCGACGGACCCTACCCGGTGCCGGACGTGGTGCCGCTGCTGGGCCGGTGGCTGACCTATTTCGGGGAGCGGGCCGCCTACCCGGGCTCGTCGCTCATGCCGGCCGCCACCGAGGAGCTGGGCCGGCACTGGGCGAGCGGGCAGAGCTCGCTGGAGGACGCCAACCTCGCCGCGCTGCTCGGCTGGATCACCGAAGGGCCGAGCGACGCCGCCGAGGACCCGCTGATCTGGCCGCCCGCCGGGCCCGCGACCGACCCCGGGTTCGACGCGGAGGTGCTCGCGCCCGCCATCGACAGCGGGTCGGCCGAGCGCATCACCGAGGCGCTGCGCAGCCAGCTGGAGCCCACCTGGCGGCTCATGTGGCAGGCGATCGACCTGCTGAACGGCCTGGAGCCGGGCGCGAGCGTGGCCCAGCGGTGGGAGCAGGACCGCGGCTCCTTCAGCGGCATGGCGCAGAGCATCGCCGAAGGCGGGCCGCCGCAGGCCCGCAGGGACGGCGCGGTCGCGGCCGCCGCCAAGCTGGCCCGCATGGAACGCGCCCAGGCCGCCTACGACGTGCAGCGCGCCTACGACGACCCGCTGATCATGGCGGAGTACCGGCTCACCGGGGAGGCGTTCGCGGGCGAGGTGATCGAAACCGTCCCGGACAACATCGAGGGCGAGGGCCGCTCACGCAAGCTCCGCCCCCTCGTGGTGATCAAAACCGACGATCCGGTACGGCTGCCGCCCGGCGCGTCCCTCGGCACCCCGCAACGCCGCGCCCAGGGCGCCGAGCTGGTCTCCGCGGACGAGGGCCTGATCACCGTGAAGATCACCAAGGGAATGGGCCGGGGCAAGACGCCCACGCCGGGGGCCGTGCCCGAGATCGGCGAGCGCGTCTGCTACACCTCGCTCACCGACGACTTCCAGGGCTCGCCGACCCTGCCTGACGCCGAGGCCACGCCGTGGACGCACGGCGGCCCCCCACAAGACAACGCTGCGGAGTACACGCCCGACGACGAGGACGCCCAGGAGGAGTGGTCGTGACCGGCAGCCCGGAGCAGGTCATCGCGGACGTGCTGGCCGACCTGCCGCGGCATCGGGGCGTGGTCGTCGACTCGCCGCCGGGTGCGGGCAAGTCCACCCTCGTCGTGCGGGCGGCGGCGCACATCGCGGCCACCGGCGAGCCGCTGATGATCGTCGCCCAGACCAACGAGCAGGTCGACGACCTGGTGTCCCGGATCTCGGACAAGCATCCGCGCCTGACGGTGGGGCGGCTGTCGGCGAGCGGGTACGTGCCGCCGCTGCGCCTGCTGGAGCTGCCCGGTGTGCGGTTCGGCACCAGGATCCAGGATTTGGGCGATCCGGACATCGTCATCGCCACGGCCGACAAGTGGGCGTGGATCGGCGACCGGGTGTGGCCGTGGGCGATCGTGGACGAGGCGTACCAGATGCGCTCGGACAAGCTGCTGCGGATCGCGGGGCTGTTCGAGCGGGCGCTGTTCGTGGGAGATCCGGGGCAGCTGGACCCGTTCTCGATCGTGGACGGGGACCGCTGGTCGGGGTTGTCGTGGGACCCGCTGCAGAGCGCGGTGTCGGTGCTGCTGCGGCACAATCCGGATCTGCCGGTGCACCGGCTGCCGGTGTCGTGGCGGCTGCCGGCGTCGGCGGCGCCGGTGGTGTCGCGGGCGTTCTACCCGTTCACCGGGTTCAGGTCGGGAACGGGGCCTGGGGATCGGCGGCTGGAGCTGGTGACGGGCGGCATGGGGACCGTGCACGACCGGGCGCTGGAGGAGGCCGCCCGGTCCGGGTGGGCGCTGCTGGAGCTGCCGAACCGGCACACGGTGCGTACCGACGGGGAGGCCGTGCAGGCGGTGGCGCTGCTGGCCGAGCGGCTGCTGCAGCGGGGCGCGGTGGCGAGCTCGGAGCAGGGCGAGCGGCCGGTGACGGCGGACCGGATCGCGGTCGGGGCCGCCCACCGGGACCAGGTCGCGGCCATCCGCGCGGCGGGTCTGCCGCCGGAGATCACCGTGGACACCGCGAACCGGCTGCAGGGGCGGGAGTACGACGTGACGATCGTGCTGCACCCGCTGTCCGGCCGCCGCGACGCGACGGCGTTCCACCTGGAGTCGGGGCGGTTGTGCGTGCTGGCCTCACGGCACCGGCACGCGTGCGTGGTGGTGGCCAGGGCGGGCATCGCCGAACTGCTGGACGCCCATCCGTCGGCGGAGCCGGTGCAGCTGGGGGTGCCGGTGAAGTTCCCGGACGGGTGGGAGGCCAACCAGTCGGTGCTGGAACACCTGTCCCGGCACCGCGTCTAGCCCTCCACCGATCCCGCCCGCACCACCCCACCACACCATCCCGCAGCACCGCTTCGGCGCCCACCAGGCCGCCCCACCTCGCCGCACCGCTGGATTCGGCTGTACCGAGCGGCGCGGGACGGACCGTCGCATGTCTGCGGACACCGACCGCGGCGCAGGCGGGCTGGTGTGAGCGCGCCAGGGGCGACGCCGGCCAGAGGCAGCGCGGGTCAGAGGCGGCGGCGCCAGACGTCGATGACCATGACCGGCCGCATCCCCGCCGACTCGTACAACCCCAGCGCCGGCGTGGTGTTGTTGGAGTCCACGTGAAGGATGGTGCCCTTGCGCCCGCGGGCCGCGTCGGCGGCGAAGGCGTGCCCCAGCAGGAACCGCCCCAGTCCCCGCCCACGGAACTCGGGCAGCACGCCCAGCGTGGCCACGTATCCGCAGTCCTGGTCCGGCAGGAACTGGTTGTTGCCGATCAGCACCGCCGCCGCGCGCCCGTCGATCCTGGCGAGCGCGAGCTGGCTCCAGTCGTTGACGCTCTGCGCCTGCCTGCGCTCGTACCACAGGTCGTAGTCGAGCTTCACGAACCCGAAGTGCTCGGCGAAGGACTCCTGCTGCACCCGGTGCGCCTCCCGCCGCACGTCCTCGCTCTCGCCTGAGTGCAGCGTGAGCCCGGCCGGCGGGACCGGCGCCTCGACGGGGCCCTCGTGGTCGATACGCATGCGATGGAAGCTCGTGCCGGGCTCGAAGCCCTGCTCCTTCGCCATGCCCTGCTTGACATGGTCGGCGCGGTAGATCCCGATGTGCAGGGTGAGACCGTCGTGCCCGCGCTCGGCGGCCAGCTCGCGGGCGCGCCCGATGACCAGCGGCCACAGCTCGTCCGCGAGCCCTTCGACCCCGGGCCGGACGATCACGTCGACGTGCACCAGATCGCTGTCGCCGTCGCTGCACGCCCAGGCCGACGCGAGGAGCCTGCCGTCGGCGTCCTGTGCCAGCCAGCCGTCCTTGTCGCGGTCGAAGTCGGGCTCCACCAGCTCGTCCTGGACGTCTTGGAGCGTCATGTCCGGCGCCCCGAGGACCGCGGTCTCATAGGCCGCGATGAGCTCGTACATGGCGGCGGCGTCGTCCACGCGGGGCCGGCGGAGAGTATGCATGGGCTGGATTGTGCACCGGCCGGCCTGCCCGGCGCCTCCCATTTTCTCCCGGTTAAGCTATGGGGGTGCTCGAGAGGATGCCCTTGCGCATCGAGGTCGCCGCTCCGGACGCGACGACCGTCGCGCTCGCACTCGGCGGCGCCCTGGACCACGGCTCGGCGTCCCAGCTCGCAGCTCTGACCTTCGCGGACGGCTACCGCAGGATCGACGTGGACCTGTCGGAGCTGACCTTCATCGACTCCTCCGGCCTGGCCGCACTCGTACGCCTCCAGCAGCGGGCCGAGGAGGCCCGCGCGGTGGTGCATGTGGTGGCGCTGACGCCCTATCTGCGCAAGCTGCTCACGATGACCGCGCTCGATCCGCTGTTCAGCCTGCCGCCGGAGTGACGGGCTCCTTCGGCGGGGCGGCCACGGGCTCGCCGCCGCGCAGCGGGATCTCCTTGATGAACGCCGCCAGCACCGGCACCACCACGGCGAAGGCGATGGCCCACCAGAAGACGCCGGAGATCGACGTCGCCAGCGACTCCAGGATCCCCGTCCGCTGCGCGCTCGACAGCTGGGCGAGGGACGCCGGGTCCATCCTGCCGCCGCCCGCGGCGATCCCCTCCGCCGCGCGTGCCCCGAACCTGGCGGTCAGCTCGGACTGGAAGGTGCTGTTGAAGACCGCGCCGAACAACGAGACGCCGAACGAGCCGCCGATCGACCGGAAGAACGTGGTGGCGCTGCTGGAGACGCCGAGGTCGCGCTGCCCGACGCTGTTCTGCGCGATCAGCAGCGTGGTCTGCATGAGGAAGCCCATGCCGAGCCCGAGCACCGCGATGTAGACGCCGGTCAGCCAGGTGGGCGTGCCGACGTCCATCGTGGACAGCAGCCACATGCCGGCCGCCATGCCGACGCCGCCGAGCACCGGATAGATCTTGTACTTGCCCGTGCTGGTGATGGCCTTGCCCACGACCAGCGACACGACCATGGCCGCGCCCATCATCGGCAGGAGCAGCAGGCCGGAGTTGGTGGCGCTGGCGCCCTGCACGGTCTGCTGGAACAGCGGCAGGAAGTTGATCGCGCCGAACATGGCGAAGCCGAGCAGGAAGCCGATGGCCGAGATCAGCGTGAAGTTGCGGATCCTGAACAGCTGCAGCGGCATGATCGGCTCGTCGGCCTTCCGCTCGACCAGCACGAACGCCACCAGCGTGAGCACGGCGGTCGCGGCCAGGCCGAGGATCTGCCAGGAGCCCCACGCGTATTCGTTGCCGCCCCAGGTCGTGATGAGCACCATCGCCGTGATGCTGATCGACAGCAGGACCGCGCCCGCCCAGTCGATGCGCACCTTGTTGTGCAGCTTGGGGAGGTGCAGTTTCGCCACGATGAGGACCAGCGCGACCGCGCCGACCGGCAGGTTCACGTAGAAGGCCCAGCGCCAGTCGAGGTGGTCGGTGATGAACCCGCCGACCAGCGGGCCGGCGATCATCGCCAGCGACATGATGCCGGCCATGATGCCCTGGTACTGGCCGCGCTCGCGGGGCGGCACCAGGTCGCCGATGATCGCCATGACGTTCACCATCAGGCCGCCCGCGCCGAGGCCCTGCACGGCCCGGAACGCGATCAGCTCCGCCATGCCGCCGTCCACCCCGCCGAACAACGACGACCCGGCCATGCCGCAGAGCGCGGATCCGATCATGAAGATGACGATCGAGACCAGGAAGATGATCTTGCGTCCGTACAGGTCCCCGATCTTGCCCCAGATGGGCGTCGAGACGGTGGTGCCCAGCACGTACGCCGTCACGACCCAGGACAGGTGCGACAGGCCCCCGAGCTCCCCCACGATGCGCGGCAGGGCCGTGCTCACGATCATGTTGTCCAGCATGGCCAGCACCATCGCCAGCATCAGCCCTGGCAGGACCACCACGACCTCGCGACGCCGCCCGACTGCCTCCGCCACCACGCAGCCCCCATTTTCCCCGCATGCTTACTTGCCGACCGGCAAGCATAGACTAAGCTAAATACTTACTTGTCGGCCGTCAAGTTGGAAGAGGTGCACAGTGCGGGAAGACACGCGAACGCGGATCCAGGAGATCGCGCTGAGACTCTTCACCGAGCAGGGGTACGAGGCGACCTCGCTGCGGGAGATCGCCGAGGAGCTCGGCGTGACGAAGGCCGCCCTCTACTACCACTTCAAGACGAAGGACGACATCGTCACGAGCCTGGTCGATCTCCGCATCGCCGACGTGGAGGAGCTGCTCGAGTGGGTGAAATCTCAGCCGAGGACGCCGGAGACGCGGCGTGAGGTGCTGGAGCGCTACGCCGCGAAACTCAAGCGACCCCAGCACATCCAGATGGCGAGGTTCCTGGAGCGCAACCAGACGGCGCTGCGCGACCATCCGAAGCTCAGCAGGATGCGCGACCTGATGCTGGAGCTGGCGAACCAGCTGAGCGGTCCCGAGGCCACGCCGGTGGAGCGGATCAGCCGCTCGCTGGCGTTGTTCGCGTTGCACGCGGGCAAGTGGATGCCGGGCGATCTGACCGAGGACGAGGTCGACAAGGCGTCCATGGAGGTGGCCCTGCGGCTGCTCGAACCATAGGTGCACACATCGCTACCTATCCGCTGGTCGGGAACCACCCGCAGGTGCACAAATCGCTACTACGGTGGTCCGCTGGACGCGGACCATCGTAGCCTTTCCGGACTTTTAGCGGCTAAAGGGACGATTGGGGCGGAGGATCGGGGGCAGGAGGGCGAGGCACGCATCCAGACGGGAGGAGGCGCAGTGGAGGCCACAATCGCGCTCCGACTGCCCAGAGATGCGGCGAGCGTCCCGCTGACCAGGCAGATGCTGGACGGCACACTTCGCTCGCTCGGCGTCGAGCAGCAGGTTCGCGAGGACATCGAGCTCATGCTGACCGAGGCGTGCTCCAACGTGATCAAACATGCGGGGCCGAGCGACAACTACACGGTCAGCGCCAGCGTCCACGATGACCTGTGCGTCATCAGGGTCGTCGACGCGGGCGACGGCTTCGACCCGCGCGCGGTGCTCGATCCCGAGCCGGGATCCGAGCACGGACGAGGACTGCAGATCATGCGGGCGCTCGCCGACGACATCCGTTTCACGAACAAACGCGAGAACGGGGCGGTCGTGTGCCTGGAGAAGAGGCTGCGATACGCACCGGGAGCGGCCGGCCCACCCCTCATGGCGTCGTGACCCGGCCCTGAATACCCCTGCCGCTACGCACACCCCCTACGGCGACCCCCGCCCCCTGCGATCCCTCGGGGACCGCCCGCTACGAGAGTCTGGAGTGCCGCTCTGCCGGCCGGTGCTCGCGGGGCGCGGACCGGTGCGGGCCGCCTCCGAGACCGCGGCCTGTCCTGGGCGCGGCGCCGCCGAGCTGGAAGCGCCGCCGGAGCCGGGGCGTGCCGCCGCTCAGTTCCGCCCGCCGCCGCTCAGGCACCGCGCTCCCGCTGAGCTTCAGCGTCAGCCGGGCCTGTCTGCGGGTCAGCCGCCGCCACAGCCTGCGCCAGTCGGTCATCGACCCGACCAGGGCGGCGAGCGTGACCAGGACGACGGCCGAGATGACGAGGGTGGCCAGGACGATCAGCAACAGGACGACCACCAGGGACCCGATGGCGCCGAACACGTCCAACATTCGCCGGAAGGTGCCCGGTCGCCCGCGGCTTATGCAGATTTTTGGGGATATATCAGGCTTACTCCGATGACTGCGGCTACTCCGACCCGGGGGCGGACTGGTCGTGACGCCCCGGCAGGAGGTCGAGTCGGCGTAGTATCACGCCCTCGCGCAGCGCCCATGGACACACCTCCAGCCGGTCCACCTCGAACAGGTCCATAGCCGCATCCGCGACCAGGGCCCCGGCGGCGAGCTGGGCGGCCCTGCCCTCGGACACGCCGGACAACTCCGCCCGTTCGGCCGCGTTCATCGTGGTGAGCTTGACCGCCCACTCGGCCATGTCCTGCCGGGACAGCGAGCGCGCCACGTACGGGCCGTCACTGGACGGCGCCGCTCCGGCGATCCTGGCCAGCTGCTTGAAGGTCTTGGACGTGGCCACGGCTCGGTTGGGCTCGCCGTACCTGACGATGTCGCCGACGGTGCGGGCGATCTCGGTGCGTACGTGCTTGCGGAGCTTGCGCACCTCGTCGGCGGCCGGCGGGTCGGCGGTGAACCAGTCCCGGGTCAGCCGCCCGGCGCCGAGTGGCAGCGACACCGCCACGTCCGGCTCCTCGTCCACGCCGGCGGCGATCTCCAGCGAGCCGCCCCCGATGTCGAAGGCCAGCAGCCGCCCCGACGACCAGCCGAACCAGCGGCGCACGGCCAGGAACGTCAGCCTGGCCTCGTCCCGCCCGGACAGCACCTCGATGTGCACGCCGCAGCTGTCCTCGACGCGCGCGAGCACCTCCTCGCCGTTGGCCGCCTCGCGCACGGCTGAGGTGGCGAAGGCCAGCAGGTCCTCCACCCCCTTGTCCTCCGCCAGGTGGACGGCCTCCTGGACGAAGGCGCACAACCGCTCGATGCCCTCCTCCGCCAGCCGGTTGTCCTTGCGGAGGTACTCCGTCAGACGGAGCCCCTCCTTGTGAGAGAACGCGGGAATCGGCCGGGCGCCGCGATGGGCGTCGACGACCAGTAAATGAACCGTGTTCGAGCCGATGTCCAGCACGCCGAGTCGCATGGGAAAACGCTACCGTTCTGGGGCTTTTACGGCGAAACAGAGGGTGGGTACGGGCATCGGATCCTCCAACGTGACGGGTGGCCTGACTGAGCGCTCACGCAGGAACGCCCGCGGGCGCCCGGTGCCACGATGCTCGGTCACCAAGGAGGGCGAGACCTGGGGCGGCCGCGTGATCGTGGGGCACGGTCCAGGGACTACCCTTCCTTGGTGTCGTGACACGTTTGGGGGATCTTTGAGCGCTTGCTGTGGCCCGAGCAGGGACGGCGCGGCCGCCGGGACGCACCGGCAGCCGGTGGGGATCACCACGCGGCGGGCGGCGCCGCGTGGGATGGTGCGCGTCCCCGGCGGGACGTTCCTCATGGGCGGGAACGACCCGGACGGCCGGCCCGAGGACGGCGAGGGTCCGGTCAGGGAGGTGCGGCTCGACCCGTTCCTGATCGATCCGGCGTGCGTGACGAACGCGCAGTTCGCCACCTTCGTCAAGGACACCGGGTACGTCACCGAGGCCGAGCGGATCGGCTGGTCGTTCGTGTTCCGGCAGTTCGTCACCGGCGGCGTGATGGACGCGACCGTGCCGGGGGCGCCCTGGTGGGCGGGCGTGGAGGGCGCCACGTGGCGCTCCCCCGAAGGCCCGGGGTCGTCGATCGGCGACCGGCAGAACCACCCCGTCGTGCACGTGTCATGGAACGACGCCACCGCGTATGCCACATGGGCGGGAAAGCGGCTGCCCACCGAGGCGGAGTGGGAGATGGCCGCCCGCGGCGGGCTGGAGCAGAAGAGGTACCCGTGGGGCGACGAGCTGGCGCCCAGCGGGCGGCCACGGTGCAACATCTGGCAGGGCCGCTTCCCCACCGCGCCGAGCCGGGGCACGATGCCGGTCAAGTCGTTCCAGCCCAACGGGTACGGCTTGTACAACGTGTCCGGCAACGTGTGGGAATGGACCGCCGACTGGTGGGGCACGACGTGGGAGCCGCACGCCGAGAACCCGGCCGGACCCGCGGAGGGGTCGGCGAAGGTGATCCGCGGCGGCTCGTACATGTGCCACGACTCCTACTGCAACCGCTACCGGGTGGCCGCCCGCACCGCCAACACACCGGACTCCTCGACCGGGCACACGGGTTTCCGCTGTGCGGCCATAGTCTGATCGCATGTCACGAACCCTGCGACTGTTGATCACCGGCGGCGGCACCGGTGGTCACACCTATCCGGCTTTGACCACCCTGTCGGCCATCCAGCGGCGTCAGGTGCCGCACGACGTGCTCTGGGTGGGCACGGCCGGCGGTTTGGAGGCCAGGATCACGGCCGAGCACGGCATCCCGTTCAAGGCGATCACCACGGGGAAGCTCCGCCGCCGCCCGAATCTCAAGGAGCTGGGCACCAACATCGCCGACGTGTTCCGCATCCCGGTGGGGGTGTGCCAGGCGATCGGGCACGCGGCCCGCTACCTGCCGGACGTGGTGTTGTCGACGGGGGGTTACGTGGCGGTGCCCATCGGGGTGGCGGCCAAGCTGATCAGGCGGCCGCTGGTCATGCACGAGCAGACGACCGTCGTGGGGCTGGCCAACCGGATCCTGGCCAGGCTGGCGACCAGGATCGCGTTGTCGCACGAGTCGTCGCTGGCGTACCTGCCCGCTTCGGCCAGGAAGAAGGCCGTGGTGACGGGCAACCCGGTCCGGCCCGAGCTGCTGCAGGGCAATCGGGCGGCCGCGTACGACCTGTTCGGGCTGACGTTCGAGGTACCGCTGATCTACGTGACGGGGGGCGCGCAGGGCAGCAAGCAGATCAACACGCTGATCGCGGAGATCCTGCCGCGGCTGCTTCCGCACGCGCAGGTCGTGCACCAGTGCGGTCCCGCCTGGATCGAGCAGATGCGGGCCGTCGAGGTGCCCGCCGACCTGGCCGACCGCTATCACCCGGTGCCGTACGTAGGCGGCGAGCTGGCCGACCTGTTCGCCGCCGCCGACGTGGTGATCGCGCGCAGCGGGGCGGGCACGGTGTCGGAGCTGACCGCGATCGGCAGGCCGTCCGTGTTGATCCCGTTGATCCCGACCGGGGGTGACGAGCAGCGTAAGAACGCGGCGTACCTGGCCTCGGCGGGGGCGGCGCGGGCGCTGCTCGAGCCGCATCCGACCGGCGAGCAGCTGCTGGCCGAGCTGATGCCGCTGCTGGCCGACCCGGGGCTGCGGCAGGCGATGGGCCAGGCGGCGGCCAAGCTCGGCCGGGTGGACGCGGCCGACGCGCTGTGCGACCTGCTGCTGGAAACGGCCAGGCCCCAGACGGCCTAGCGCTCCCGGACGCGGCCCCCGGCCCAGCCCGGCCTTGCTGTCCCCTCGTCACCGCAACTGGCCCTGCGTTCCTTCGCCACCCTCCGCACTTCGGCCGCGTCCTCCTGCGGGGAGGCCCAAGGGGGCGGAGGGGCCCAGAGCGGGCGCATGGCCGAGAGTTTGGGCGGAGGGCCCCAAGCGGCGCACGCCCCAAGCGGCGCACGCCCGAAACGGCGCAGGGCCTTGGGAGGTCGGAGGGCGGGCGCGGGGGCTCTTTGGGAGGCGCTCTGGGGCCGCAGGCGGCGGCGCGGGGCGATGCGGGAGGTGTGGAGGAGCGGCTAGGGGCGGTCGCCGTCGGGCGCGCCCCGGAGGGGTGGCGGGTCATCGTCGCCGGGTGGGCTGGGGTCGAGGTAGCGGAAGGCCTCATGGGCGGAGCTCACGCTCCGCCTCAGCGCCTGCTCCAGCCGGTCGGCATCGGCGGCCAGCCGTTCCAGCTCCGTCGTGGCGAAGCCGTCCGCGCCGGTCTCGGCCACCAGCTCCTCGTATTGGTGCAGCCGCCCCCGCAGCTCCGCGATCTGCTGGTGGGCTCGGTAGGCGCGCTCGGCCTCGGTGACGTTGGCCGCGTAGCGTTCCAGCGCCTCCACCCGGGCGACCACGGCGGCCTCACTGCTGTCGAGCGCCCGCCCCAGGGGCGCGGCCACCGCCTCGACCTCGGGCGTGACCCCCCGTGAGATGGTCTCCCTGTGCTTGGTGCGCAGTGCCGACAACTTGGCCAGGAGCCTGGCGATCTCCCACTCCTGCGCGGGCAGCATCACCGCGTTGCGCGCGTCGTCCAGCAGCCCTTCGGCGTTGACACGGGAGCCGGTCACCGTGGCGATCGCCCGCTGGGCGCGGGTCAGCAGCCTCTTGGAGGCCTCGTCGAGGTCGTCGGTGAGTACGTAACGGCCTTCGTACCAGCGCAGTTGCTCGTAGATGTCGCGCTCGAAGTCGTCTTCCTCGTCGCCAGGCAGGTCGTTGCGGACGAACAGCACGATCATGAGGGGGATGCCGAAGAGCACCAGCATGAGCAGGCCGAGTCCCCTGCCCGCGGCGCCTAAGCCGAGCATCAGCCCGAAGAACGCCACCGTGGCGAAGGCCGCCACCATACGCCAGTGCGCGCTGGACAGGACCCTGCGCGGTTGCGGAGCCCAGCCCTGTCGCATCTTGATGAGGATCCGCCGGCTCTGTTTCAGCAGTTGCGCGTCGTCCGGCGGCACTCCGGGGTCTACCACGACATCCGCCACAAAATCGGATCCTAAGCGAAATCGCCCCCAAGGTGACGAAAAGCCTCATAAGCCGAGCTGACGCTCTCGCGTAGCGCCTGCTCAAGGCGGTCGGCGTCGTCCGATAACTCGCTGAGCTCCGGTACGGCGGACCCGCCCGCGCCCGACTCGGCCAGGAGCTCCTCGTAGCGGGGCAACGTGGCGCTGAGGCGCTCGATCTGGTGCCTGGCGCGATAGGCGCGCTCGGCGTCGGCGACGTGGCCGGCGTAACGTTCCAGCCCCTCCACGCGGGCGACCACGGCCGCCTCGCTGCTGTCGAGCACCTCGCCGAGGGCCTCGGCCACGGCGGCCACCTCAGGGGTGACGCCTTCGGAGACGACCTCCTGGCGTTCGGCCCGCAACGCGGACAACTTCGCCAGCAGCCGGGCGATCTCCCACTCCTGCACAGGCAGCATCACCGCGTTGCGCGCCTCGTCGAGCAGCCCCTCGGCGTTGACCCGGGAGTCCATGATCTGCCCGACGGCCGACTGGGCGCGGGCCATGAGCGCGCGGGCGGGCTCGTCGAGGTGATCGCGCAGGACGTACTGGCCGTCGTGCTCGCGGCTCTTGTCGTGGACGAGGCGTTCGAGCGCGTGGCGGCGCTCCACCTCGGCGTCGGGCCGGGGCCTGAGCAGGACCGAGACGATCAGCAGCGCCGCCCCGGTCATGATCACGACGAAGGGGGTGTAGAGCCCGGCGACGAAGAGGACGAGGCCGTACAACGCGGCCAGGGCGGCCGTGCCGGTGACGGCCAGCCGGACGGTGAAGCCGGCTCCGAGGTGCAGACGCTTGTGCGCGGGCGCCCAGCCGACGTGGATGCGGGCGAGGGTCTCAGGGTTGTCACGTAAGAGGTCCGCGACGTCGCGGGGCACCGCCGGATCGACTATCACCTTCGCCTGACGTCCGGGCACGTAACTGATCCTATGTGCCGGTCTGTCCGACTGTCAGCCTTCCAGATACTTGAACGCCTCGTGCGCGGACGCGACGCTGCGTCGTAAGGTCCGCTCCAGCACGTCCGCGTCCTCGGCCAGCCGCTCGATCTCGGTCACCGCCAGCGCGTCGGCCCCGGACTCGGCCAGCAGCTCCTCGTAGCGCGGCAGCCTCGACCGCAGCTCCTCGATCTGGCCACGGGCGTGGTAGGCGCGCTCGGCCTCGGCGACGTGGGCGGCGTAACGTTCCAGCGCCTCCACGCGGGCGACCACGGCGGCCTCGCTGCCGACCAGCGCGCGTTCGAGCGGCTCGATCACCGAGGCGACCTCCGGGGCGATGCCCCTGGCCAGCAGCTCCCTGTGCTCGCGGCGCAGGGCCGACAGCTTGGCGAGCAGGCGGGCGATCTCCCATTCCTGGGCGGGCAGCATCACCGCGTTGCGGGCGTCGTCCAGCAGCCCCTCGGCGTTGACGTGGGAGCGCAGCACCGAGCCGATGGCCCGCTGAGCTCTGGCCAGCACGACCCTGGCCTCCTGGTCGAAGTCGTCGGACAGGAGGTAGCGGCCGTCGTACCAGCGGGCCTGCTCGTAGACGTGGCGCTCGTGCGGGCGGTCATCCTCGGGCACCTCGCTCATGGAGGCGATCTTGACGAGGACGATGAAGACGTACGTGCCGAGCAGCACGAAACCGACCGGTGCCAGGTGCGAGGCCAGGAGAACGGCCATGAGCGCGATCACGGCGGGCGTGATGGCCAGGAGCAGGGCGCTGGAGGGGCCCTTGCGGCGTGTCTGGTGTGCCGCGGCGGCAGGCACCCACCCTGCCCGCACCCTCGACAGCAGCGGGGCATTCGCACGCAACAGTCCGGCTACCTCCGGGGGAACTCCCGGATCGACGACCACACCCACGCTCTGTCCTGGCACCCTGGCGCCCCCAACGCTCGTGATGTTCGGATAGTACGTAACATTCCGGCCAAGTGTCAGCCTCGGAACGGTCAGTGTGGGAAAACCGGCGAGATCACCGGGCCGCCGTGCTCAGCCCGGCTGGTCGCCGGGGCGCACGAGCCCGGTCTCGTAGCCGATGACGACCAGCTGGGCTCTGTCGTGCACGCCGAGCTTGGCCATCATCCGGTTGACGTGGGTCTTGACGGTGAGCGGGCTCATGAAGAGCCGCTCGGCGATCTGGGGGTTGGTCAGGCCGCGGGCGACCCCGGCGAGGACCTCGCGTTCGCGGCCGGTCAGCGGGGCCAGCCGGTCGGCGTCCAGGCCGGCCGGCCGCGCGGTGAACTCCTCGATCAGCCGCCGGGTGACGCCGGGCGAGAGCAGGGCGTCACCCCGGGCGGCCACCCGCACGGCGTGCCGGATCTCCGCCGGCTCGGCGTCCTTCACCAGGAAGCCGCTGGCTCCCGAGCGGAGCGCCTCGTACACGTACTCGTCCAGGTCGAAGGTCGTCACCACGACGACCCGCACGCCGCAGGCGGCCAGCGTCCTGGTGGCCTGGAGGCCGTCGAGCTCGGGCATGCGGATGTCCATCAGCACCACGTCGGGCTGGAGCCGGCCCGCCATCCGCACCGCCTCGGCGCCGTCGGCGGCCTCGCCGACCACGGTCATGTCCTCTTCGGTGTCGAGCAGGGCACGCAGGCCGGCCCGCACCAGCGGCTGGTCGTCGGCCAGCAGGACCGTGATCATGCGGGCAGCCGGGCGGTGACGCGGAAGCCGCCAGTGGGGGCGTTTCCAGTGGTGAGCCGGCCGCCCACGGCGGCGACCCGCTCGGCCATGCCGGTCAGGCCGTGGCCGCGCGGGGCCCGGCTGCCCCGGCCGTCGTCGTCCACCCGCACGGTCACGGCAGCCGGCTCGTAGGTCAGCGTCACG
Organism: Nonomuraea polychroma; assembly: GCF_004011505.1. Lineage (NCBI taxonomy): Bacteria > Bacillati > Actinomycetota > Actinomycetes > Streptosporangiales > Streptosporangiaceae > Nonomuraea > Nonomuraea polychroma. The sequence goes on along the minus strand of NZ_SAUN01000001.1, from coordinate 3,306,501 downwards.
GCCGCGGTGGTGGCGCCCGCGTGCCTGATGGTGTTGGTCAGGGCCTCCTGGACGACGCGGTAGACGGTCAGGTCGGCGGCGGGCGGGAGCGGTCGCTGCTCGCCCTCGACGTCCAGCCGTACGGGGAGGCCGACGGTCCGCAGGAGCGCGGGAAGCTGCGCGGAGCCGGGCATGGGCTGCCGCCCGTCGCGGGGATCGGCCGGCGGCGGACCTCCCGAACCCGGCGTGCCGGGGCGCAGGACGCCGAGCACGGCCTTCATCTCCGCCAGGGCCTGCCGGCTGGAGGTGCGGATGACCTGGAGGGCGGCGGCGGCCTCGGGCGGCCCTCCGGCGCGTTCCAGCGCCTCGGCGGCCACGGCGGCGTGCAACGCGATCACCGACACGGTGTGCGAGGTGACGTCGTGCAGTTCCCTGGCGACGAGCAGCCGCTCCTCCTGGGCGCGCCGCAGCGCCTCCTCCTCGCGGGTGCGCTCGGCCTCCGCGGCCCGGCGCTCCACCTCCGCGGTGTAGGCGCGCCGGGCCCGCGACACCTCCGCGGGCTGGGCCGCCGTGAGCACGAGCAGCGCCCAGACGAGGACCGCGATCGCGACCTCGGCGTCCCACCGCACGATCGCCGCCGCGCCGGGCACCGCCACCAGGAATGCGGCCCCCGCCCATCCGGCCCGCCGGTTCCCCGCCGCGATGGCGCAGAACAGCGCGACCAGGGGCGGCAACGCCCACAACGCCTTCGCGTAGCCGAGCGCGAAGACGGCCGCCGCCGCGCCGGCGCACACCGCCAGCGCGGCCTCGGGCCGGGCCCGCAGCCAGACCAGCCCGAGCGCCGTCGCGCCGAGCAGCGCGTAGCCGAGCAGGTCGAGCGGCCTGGCGTCCGGCTGGTTGCCGTAGGCCATGATCGTCGAGAAGTAGACGGCCGCCGCCATCCCGCACACCAGGCCCAACGTCTTCACACCCGCACGGTAGTGCGCCTCCGCCCCGCCGCGCGATACTCCTGCCGCGGCAACGCGTGTACGGCGGGCGCGGTAGTCACGCGGGCTGCGGGCCCTACGCTGATCTGGTTATGCCTGCGTTATACGGGCCAGGACAAACTGACGGGCATTTACGTCTTTGGGGGTGCGGTGCGGGTTTTGGTCGCCGAGGACGAGCGGATGCTCGCCGACTCGATCGCCGAGGGCCTGCGCGGCGAGGCGCTGGCCGTGGACGTCGCCTACGACGGGGACGCGGCTCTCGAGCGGCTCGGCGTGCACGACTACGACGTGCTGGTCCTCGACAGGGACCTGCCGCTGGTGCACGGGGACGAGGTGTGCAAGACGGTGGTCGAGCGCGGCTGGCTGGTACGGGTGCTCATGCTGACCGCGGCGGGCGACGTGCGCTCCCGGGTGGCCGGGCTGTCGCTGGGGGCCGACGACTACCTGCCCAAGCCGTTCGCGTTCGAGGAACTGGTGGCCAGGGTGCACGCGCTCGGCCGGCGGGCCAGGAAGGCGGATCCGCCGATGCTGGAGCGGGCGGGGGTGCGGCTGGACTGGGCGCACCGGCAGGTGTTCCGCGACGGACGGTACGTGCCGCTGGCGCGCAAGGAGTTCGGCGTGCTGGCCGAGCTGCTGCGCGCCCAGGGCGCGGTGGTCTCGGCGGAGACCCTGCTGGAGAAGGTCTGGGACGAGCACATCGACCCGTTCACGAACACGGTGCGCACGACGATGATGAAATTACGCAAGAAGCTCGGCGAGCCGCAGGTCATCGAGACCGTGCCGGGATCGGGGTATCGCATCCCATGAGCGTCCGCCTCCGTTTCGCCCTGGCCTGCGCCGCGGTGTTCGTCGTTCTCGGCGCTCTGGTGCTGACGGTCGTCTACTTCGTCGTGCGGTCGAGTCTCGAATACCGGGCCTCGATCTTCAACCCCGCGACCATCACGGTCCAGCGGGGCGGCTACGGCTATCTCTGGTCCGACCGGTACTCCGACGGGTACGAGCTGGCCCGCGGGTTCGGGCTCCAGGTGCGTGCCGCCTATCAGGACAGCACTCTCACCGGCGTGCGCAATGTGGGCGCCGTCGCGGTGCTCGCCGGGACGGGCGGGGCGTTCGCGCTCGGCTGGCGGACTGCGGGAGCCGTGCTCCGGCCGCTCAGGAACGTCACCGAGACCGCGCGGCGCGTCGCCCAGAGCCACGACCTCACCGGCCGCATCGGATACGAGGGCCCGCGCGACGAGGTGAAGGAGCTGGCCGACATCTATGACACGATGCTCGGCCGGCTGGCCCGCTCGTTCGACGGCCAGCGGCGTTTCGTCGCCAACGCCTCGCACGAGCTGCGCACCCCGCTCACGATCAACAGGACGCTCGTGGACGTGGCCGTGCGCAGGCCGGACGCGACCGAGGACGTCAAGCGCCTGGGAGAGTCGCTGCTGCTGGTCAACGCCCGGCACGAGCGCCTCATCGACGGCCTGCTCGCGCTGACCGAGGGCGAGCAGGCGGTGCTGGACCGGCGGCCGTTCGACCTGACGGACGTGGCCGAGCACGTGCTGGATCAGGCGGCTGCGGAGGCGTCCGAACGGGAGGTGACCATGCACCGGCTGCTCGACTCCGCTCCCACGACCGGCGAGGCGGTGCTGGTCGAGCGGCTCGTGCAGAACCTCGTGGAGAACGCGATCCGGCACAACCACCCCAAGGGCGAGGTGTGGGTGACCACGCGGCGGCGCGCCGATCAGGTGGAGCTGGTCGTGGCCAACACGGGGCTGCAGGTCCCGCCGTACGAGATCGAGACGATCTTCGAGCCGTTCCGGCGGCTGCACGGGGATCGGCTGCGCTCCGACCGGGGCAGCGGGCTCGGCCTGTCGATCGTCCGGGTGATCGCCGAGGCCCACGGCGGCACGGTCACGGCCAGGCCGAGGGACGAGGGCGGGCTGACGATCACCGTGGAGCTGCCGGTGGATCCGTCGGCTCCCTGACGTCCTCGTGGAGGTCCCACAGCTCCGTCTCCGGGACGCCGGCCTTGACGAGCTGCTCCCAGGTCGCCATCCGGCCGGCCGGATCGGCGAGCACGGCCCGCAGCAGCGGCCGCAGCTCGTTGTGGTCGGCGCCGGGCTCGGTCCACAACGCGCCCAGCGCCTGCTGCATGGCGGGCGAGCGGACCGCCGCCGTGCGCAGCAGCTCCTCCAGGATGGCGACGCGGTCGCGGTAGGGCAGGGCGCGCCCCTCCCCCAGCGCGCGCAGCAGCAGGTCGAGCAGCCGGCGGTGGCGCGGGCTCTGGCCGGTGGCGACGGCCACGACCACGTCGCCCATGCCGGAGGTCGCCGCCCGATCGGCGGCGCCGCCGAGCACGACGTCCTCCTTGCCGCCCTCGACCACGCGCTGCGCCGCCAGGGCGGTGATCAGGCCCTGCCAGCCCTCCTCCCCCAGCTGGCCCTTCCACAGGTGGGTGAACGACGCCCAGCGCTCCAGGTGGCCGGGTCCGGGCAGAAGCGACGAGACGGCGACCGGCTCCTCCGATGCGGCGACGATGAGCAGGGTGAGGTTCGCCGAGTACGCGGCAAGGCGCCGGGTCAGCGTGTGACGTACCGGGCGGAAACCGGTGAAATGGCGGCGGCTGCGCTCGTACAGGGAGCGCCGCAGCAGCCCGGTCAGCAGCTCGGCGCAGCGGGCCCGCACCGCGCTCGGCACCTCGTCGAGCAGCTCCAGGATGAACCCGACCGTCGCCGCCCGCTCGGCCAGGCACGAGTGGGAGGTGACGGCGTACAGCAGGTCGTCGTCCACGCTCTGCACCAGGGCGAGCGGCTCGTCGCCGGCGTGGCGGCGTCTCCTGTCCAGGTCGCGCAGCGCGTACACGGCCAGCCAGGCCACCAGGAACTCGCCGAAGGTGGAGTGCAGGAACGCGTGGCCGTTCCTGCGGACGAAGAAGAACCGCTCGGTGGCCCTGCGTACCCAGTCGACGGGGTCGTGCTCCTCCGCCCAGTCGTACTCGCCGCCGTGGCACAGGGCCGGCAGGTCGCGGTTGAGCGCCTCGTCGGTGATGACCTGGCGGCCGCGGGCCAGCATGGACAACGCCACCGCGCCCAGCATGACGAGCTCCTGGTCGATCAGCACGCGCCGCGCCCCGCCGGTCTCCCGTTCGGTGAAGTCCCTGAGCAGGACCTCATACAGGCGGGAACGCTTGAGCGGCGCTGATGTGCCGCGCTGCAGCGCGTTGCCGCCGGCGTCGTAGAGCGCGAGCAGGAGCAGCAGGAGCGGCTGCCTGGCCATCTCGCCGTGGGCAAGCGCGGCCTCGGCGGGCAGGGGCTTCAGGTCGCGCCTGGCCAGCAGGGCGCGGTTGGCCTGGTCCCAGATGTCGAGCCATTGGCGTACCTGGCCGTCCTCGAACGGCAGCAGCTGCAGCGCCAGCAGCCCGTCGGGGAACCTGATCCGGTCGGCCACCACGGTGCGGCTGGTCACGATCGCCGCGACCGGCCGGCCGTGCCCGGCCTCCCCGCGCTGGAACTCCTGGACCTGCGCCAGGTAGTCGTAGCGGTCGACGCCGCCCTGCACCAGCTCGTCGAACCCGTCGAGCAGGATGACCGGCAGCGCCCCGTCGGCGGCCGACACCAGCTCGGCGTACTCGACCTCCTCCCCCAGGAGCGCGCCGATGGCCTGCTCGATCTGCTCGGTGACGCTCGCCCGCGCCCCCACGCTCTGCAGGTCCACCCTGATCGGCAGGAACTCCGAGCGGGCCAGCCGGGCGGCCAGCACCTCGGTCAGCTTGGTCTTGCCCGAGCCCGGCTCGCCCAGCACGAGCAGCGGCGCCTGGGTGGCGCGCAGCGACGTGAGGTGCCCGACCAGGAACGCCTCGGTGTCGGGCAGCAGCCGCCGGCCCTCCCACCAGCTGCGCAGCGCGGGCGTGGCCTCGCGGGTGAGCTCGGCGGCGCGGCAGCGCGGGGTGAGGTAGCCCTCGCCGAGCAGCGGCAGGTAGACGTCCTCGGGCAGCTTGCCGGCCAGCAGGAGCGGCTGGTCGAGGGCGTTCGCGGCCATCCTGGCCAGGTGGATCACGGGGCTGTCGCCGACCCGGGGCGGCGCGAGCTCGGCCAGCAGCCACGCCACGCGCGACAACGCCGTGGCCGGTTGGGGGCGCTCGGTGACCAGGCTGCGCACCCCGAACTCGTGGCTGTCCAGCGCCAGCGACCGGTAGTCCTCGTCGTAGATCCGCAGCGCGTGCGCGGGCGGTCCCTCGGCGAGCATCCTCGGCAGCAGGAGCTGCTCGTCGACGGTCAGCTCGTCCCAGACGGACAGGCCGCCGGCGTATCCGGCCAGGGCCTCGGACATGCGCAGGTAGGCACGTTCCACGGCCTGACGGGTCTCGCCGTACGGCACGTGCGGCTCCGGGGTGGGCAGGCGCTCCAGCAGCAGCTCGGCCATCAGCCTGGCGAACCGCTCGCGGGTGGGCACCCCCCGCGCGATCTGGTCGCTGCGGTCGAGCTTGTCCAGCGTGAACGGCAGCTTCGCCTCGCCGAGGGCCTCGAAGTACGCCGAGACGACGATCACGGCGTGCGCGGCGGCCAGACGCTGGGTACGGGTGTGGCGGTCCACGCCGCCGCGCAGTTCGGGCATACGGCCCACGACGTTCTCGCCGAAGCGCACGATGGACGCGCGCATGTCGGCTAACCCCATCACCAGCTGCCCGGCGCCGGCCAGGGCCCAGCCGGTGCGCTCGGCGGCCGCGGCGAACCCGATCACCTTGGCCAGCCTGCCGTCCTTGCATCCGAGGATCCTCAGGGCGTCGGCGTAGCTCGGTGTCTCGATCATGCCTTCTCCCGGGGACTGGGATGTCCCATCATGCGCTGTATGCCGCGCTCGCGCAGGTTTCCCGTCACTTTCCGCCGAGTGCGTCGGCGATCTCGGGCAGCGCGGCCGGGTCCTCGATCGTGGACGGGGTGGCGTACGGCCTGCCGTCGGCGATGTCGCGCATCGTGGCGCGCAGGATCTTGCCCGAGCGGGTCTTGGGCAGCCGGGCGACCACCACGGCGCGGCGGAAGGCGGCGACGGGGCCGATGCGCTCGCGCACCAGCGCCGTCAGCTCGCGTTCGAGCTCCGCGGGGTCGCGTTCCGCTCCCGCCTTCAGCACCACGAAGCCGACCGGGAGCTGGCCCTTCAGCTGGTCGGCCACGCCGATCACGGCGCACTCGGCGACGTCGGGATGCGCGGCGATGACCTCCTCCATCGCGCCGGTCGAGAGCCGGTGCCCGGCCACGTTGATCACGTCGTCGATGCGGCCCATGACGTAGAGGTAGCCGTCGGCGTCCAGGTGGCCGCCGTCACCCGTCAGGTAGTGGCCGGGATAGCGCTCCAGGTAGGAACGCCGGAAGCGGTCGTCGTCGCGGTAGAGGGTGGGCAGCGCGCCCGGCGGCAGCGGCAGCTTGACGGTGACCGCGCCGTCGACGCCTGGCGGGCAGTCGTTGCCGTCGGCGTCGAGGATGTGCACGTCCCAGCCGGGCACGGGCCTGGTCGGGGAGCCCGGCTTGATCGGCAGGGGCTCGAGGCCGACGCAGTTGGCGGCGATCGGCCAGCCGGTCTCGGTCTGCCACCAGTGGTCGATGACCGGGATGCCGAGCAGGTCGGAGGCCCAGTGGTAGGTGTCGGGGTCGAGGCGTTCGCCGGCCAGGAAGAGGTAGCGCAGCCCGGACAGGTCCCACTTTTTGGCGAATTTTCCGGACGGGTCCTCTTTTTTGATGGCTCTGATCGCCGTCGGCGCGGTGAACAACGTCCGCACGCCGTGCGTGGCCACCACCCGCCAGAACGCGCCGGGGTCGGGGGTGCCGACCGGCTTGCCCTCGTAGAGCACGGTCGTGCAGCCGGCCAGCAGCGGCGCGTACACGATGTAGGAGTGGCCGACCACCCAGCCCACGTCGGAGGCCGCCCAGTAGACCTCGCCGGGCGCCGCGCCGTACACGTGGGACATGCTCCAGTGCAGCGCGACGGCGTGCCCGCCGTTGTCGCGGACGACGCCCTTGGGCAAGCCCGTGGTGCCGGAGGTGTAGAGGATGTAGAGCGGGTCGGTGGCGGCCACGCTGACGCAGGCGGCCGGCTCGGCGCCGCGTACGGCCTCGGCCCAGTCGAGGTCGCGCCCCTCGCCGAGCCCCGCAGTGCACTGCGGCCGCTGGAGGATGACGCACCGGTCAGGCCGGTGCGTGGCCTGCTCCAGCGCGGCGTCCAGCAGCGGCTTGTACTCCACGAGCCGGGCCGGCTCGATTCCGCACGACGCCGACAACACGACCTTGGGCCGGGCGTGGTCGATCCGCACGGCCAGCTCCCTGGCCGCGAACCCGCCGAACACCACCGAGTGCACCGCGCCCAGCCGCGCGCACGCCAGCATCGCGACCACCGCCTCCGGCACCATCGGCATGTAGATCACGACGGTGTCCCCGGCGCGCACGCCGAGGTCCCGCAGCATGCCCGCGGTCCGCGCCACCTCGTCGAGCAGCTCCGCGTACGTGAAGGTGCGCACGACCCCGGTGACCGGGCTGTCGTGGATCAGCGCCGCCTGCCCGCCGCGCCCGGCCGCCACGTGCCGGTCCAGCGCGTTGTGGCAGGTGTTGAGCCGTCCGTCGGGGAACCACCGGCCGTCGCCGAGAACGGTGGCGGGGGCCACGTCCCAGTCGATGCCGCGGGCCGCCTCGGCCCAGAACTCGTCGGGGTGTCCGATGCTGTGCCGGTAAGCCTCGTCATAACCGCCCACTTGTCGATCAGAACAGTCACTCGCCCCATGACGCAAGATGTTCCGGTGAGCAATGACCTGATCCTTTCCGTCGTGGTGGGCTCCCGGGCGTACGGGCTCCAGACGGACACCTCGGACACCGACCGGCGGGGCGTGTTCGCGGCGCCGACGGCCGCGTTCTGGCGGCTGGACAAACCGGCCACACACCGGGACGGGCCGTTGCCCGAGCAGTTCTCGTGGGAGGTCGAACGTTTCTGCATGCTGGCGCTCGACGCGAACCCCACCGTCCTGGAGTGCCTGTGGTCCCCCGTCGTGGAGCTGATCACGCCGGCCGGCCGGCGGCTGCGGGACCTGCGCGGGGCGTTCGTCTCGGCGAAGGCGCACAGCTCCTTCGCCGGGTACGCCGACGCGCAGTTCCGCCGGCTCGACCCGGCCGCGCCCAAGTGGAAGCAGGCCATGCACATGATCCGGCTCCTGATGAGCGGCCTGCACCTGGTGCGCCACGGCGAGCCGCTGGTCGACGTCGGGTCCTATCGAGAGCGGCTGCTGGCGATCAAGCGGGGCGAGATGCCGTGGGCGGAGGTGGACGCCTGGCGGGCGGCCTTGTCGGCCGAGCTGGCCGCGACGCCGAGCGTGCTGCCCGCGACGCCGGACCGGGAGCGGGTCGAGGAGTTTCTGATCGATGTACGTAAGGAGAATCTGTGAGCGTGTTGCCTGGCTGGCTTTCCGAGATCCCGGGTGAGCAGCCGTACCCGCTGGTGTTCGCGACGGTGAGCGGCGCCCACCTGTACGGGTTCCCGTCGGTGGACTCGGACGTGGATCTACGGGGCGTGCACGTGCTGCCGGTCGAGGAGGTGGCGGGGTTACGGCACGGGCCGGAGACGCTGGAGCGGACGTGGACGCGTGACGGCGTGGAGATGGACCTGGTCACGCACGACCTGGCCAAGTTCTGCCGGCTGCTGCTCGGGCGCAACGGGTATGTGCTGGAGCAGTTGCTGTCGCCGCTGGTGGTGGCGTCGTCGGCGGTGCACGAGGAACTGGTCGCCCTGGCGCCCGGGTGCCTGACGCGGCATCACGCTCACCACTATCTGGGCTTCGCGCGGACGCAGTGGGGGCTCTTCCTCAAGACCATGGAGCTGAAGCCGCTGCTCTACACCTTCCGCGTGCTGGCCACGGGGACACACCTCATGCGTACCGGGGAGCTGGAGGCCGACCTGACGCGGCTGTACGCGTACGGGCCCGCGTACCTGCCCGAACTGGTGGCGTTGAAGCGGGACGCCGAGCACGGGCGGTCGCCGTCCGTCCTGAGGGTGGAGGCGGACGTGGAGCGGATGACCGCGGCGCTGGAGGAGGCCCGGGACGCCTCGGCGCTGCCGGAGCGGGCGGCGGCCGAACACGCGCTGCACGATCTCGTGGTACAGGCCCGGCTGGCGGCGCCATGACGCTCGTCGGCCGGCAAGGGGCACTTCGGGCCGTCCATGGCGTGCTGGCGGCGGAGCCCGGGTGCCTCGTGGTGGAAAGCCTGCGGGGATCGGCAAGAGCCGGTTGCTGGAGGAGGCGGTGGAACGTGGGCGGTCGTCGGCGGGCGCGACGGTCGGCTCGTCGCCCGATGCCGTACGCGTCCGAGGACGGGGAATTGGCCGCGCGATGCTCTCGCAGGGCTCCCGTCGTTTGACGGGCGCTGCCGTGCACGCGTTTCCTGTACGGCCTGCTCGCCGGCCGTGTCGTGGCCGGCGGCTTAACCAGGAGATCACTCAGCTGAGCCGCAGGCGTGGGCATGCCTTGATGAGGGCCGGGTACTGGCCAAGGGCCCCCTTCTTCCGTCCGCTGGAAGGCCGTCACATGTCATGACCGCTGCCAAGATGCCCGAACACCCCGCGCATCCGCTCGATACCGCTCTGGAAGCGCTGGCCAGCGCTTTTGCCGACACTGTGACGGTGATCAGGGCGACCTCTGATGATCAGGCCGCGCTCGCCGGCGCAACCCGGGTCAGCGACATGCTGGAGGAACTGAGCAAGGCCGCCTCCAGCCTGCGCACCACGATCATCGTGGACATTCGGGGCCGATTGATTCGCTCGGCAGTAGGCCCGGCAGCGGCTCACGCGCGGCACACGTCGTGACCTGCCGTCGAGCCTCAGCGGTCTCATACGGCCTGGGGAGGATCCCCGCAACAGGCAGTCGGCCGCGGAGTGGGGGCGGCGCGTGCACTAGCGTCCCCTTATGGCTTCTTTCGCCAGGCTGGCCGGGCGGGCGGTGACAGGCGCCGGAGTGCTGGCGCTGTCGCCGGTCCTGGGGCTGGCCACGCTGGCCGGGATGGCGATGGTAGGCGCGGAGCCGACGGCGTTCGTGGTGACGGGCCTGGCGGTCTTCGCGTCGGTGTTCTTTCTGGGCCTGCTGCTGTGTGTGCCGAGGCCGAGGGTGGCGTGGGCGCGATGGTTACGCGCGGTGGTGATCCTCGGGGTGGAGGCGACGGTGGTCTGGCAGGTCAGCGTGGCCACCTTGCGCCCGGCTCCGTCCCACGCTCCGCCGGCGCCGGTGGCCGGGCAGCGCGAGTGGCGGCTGCCGACGGGCTCGGAGCTGGCGTACGTGCGGCTCGCGCCGAAGCGGGTCACCCGGCCCGACCCCGTGGTGTTCCTGCACGGCGGCCCGGGTGTGGCGGACCTGGCGGGGTCGTCGGCGTTCTTCGGGAAGCTGGCGGCGGACGGCTACGAGGTGTACGTCTATGACCAGCTCGGGGCCGGGCGCTCGGCGCGGCTGCGGGACCCTCGGGGGTACGGGCTGACGCGCGACGTGGAGGATCTGGAGGCCATCCGCCAGGCCGTGGGCGCCGAGCGGGTGAACCTGATCGCCCAGGACTACGGCGCCCAGCTCGCGGCCGCTTACCTGGCCGCGCATCCGGACCGCGTCGCGACGGCGGTGCTCTCTTCTCCGGCCGGGCTCTCCGCGGCCGGACCATCCCAGGAGTCCCCCACCGTGTCGTTCCCCGCGTCTCCCACCGAGCCGTCCCAGGGGGCACCCGCCTGGAAACCGCAAGGGCGAGAGCCGGACGGGAAGGTCGAGGTGGCGGCGGTGTTCGGACGCGACGGGACGCCGAACCCGCGCCTGCTCGCCCTCTCCACGCTGCTACGGGTGAGCCCGCAGGCGGCGCACGCGTTCGCGGGCGACCGGGAGCTGGACGCCTACCTCGACCTGGTCCGCGAGGAAGTCCCGCGTCCTTGCCCCGCCGCCGCAACCGGTTCCGGGGGTTACGTCGGCCTGACCGGGCGGGCCGCGCCGGACTCGCTCAGGCTGCGGCTGGTCAAGGTGACGGCGCCCGTACTGATCGTCAAGGGCCAGTGCGACGAGCAGAGCTGGGCGTCGGCCCTGGAGTTCCGGCGGGCGCTGCCCTCGGCCACACTCGCCTACCTCGGCGGCGGCACATACCAGAGCCAGGCGTATCTCGGGCTCCTGCGGACGTTTCTGTCCGGCCGTCCGGTGCCCGCCTACGAGGGCCAGGGCCCGCCCTCTGGGTACCGAGGCCCCGCCTGACCGGCCTCGGGCGGTGCGCCACTGCGTCCTGCTGCCACACCACCCGTGGCTGAGACTCGGCAGCCGAAGGGCCGGGCGGTGAGCGGCCACGTGACGGCGGGTCGCTCGATCGTGCTCCTGGGCGTGGACGGTCAGGTCGTGAGCTTGGGGAGGACGGCATGGGCGTCGCGCTCCGCGATTTCGATGCCGAAGCGGTCGCTCAGGGTCGTCGCCAGCTCCTCCGCCGTCGTCACCGGAAGGTCCTCCAGGCGGATCCGCGTGTCCGCCGTGGTCCGCTGGACGAGCACGTGGTGCCGGAAGGGCGACTGCGGGTACTCCGAGACGTAGAAGTTGGCCACCTCGAAGTCGCTCGGATAGTGCGGCTCGTCGGGGCGGAAGGCGTACAGCTGCGTCTCCTCGGAATCAGGCCCCGAATGCAGCACCCAGAAGTCGCCGTCGCGCCCCAGCCGCCACCGCCACGTGCCCGACTCCAGCGTGGCGCCGTCCTCGAACGGCATCGGCTCGACCAGTCCGTCACCCCCGAACCCGACGTCGGCCAGCCACGTGCGGCTGTCCACTACCACCGTCAGCGTGGCGTGGGAGCGCGGCAGGTGGTAGCGGCCGAGCCGGATCCTGGCCAGGTGGCGTTTCAGGGTGAAGCCGAGGCGTTCGAGCGCGGCGGCGAACAGCAGGTTCTGCTCGTGGCAGTAGCCGCCGCGCCCGCCCGTCACCATCTTGTCCTGCAGACTGTCGAGGTCGAGGCGGACGCCGCGGCCGAGGAGCACGTCCAGGTTCTCGAACGGGATGGCCTGGACGTGCGCCAGGTGCACGGCGCGTAACGTCGCCGCCGTGGGGGCGAGCGGGCCGTCGTAGCCGATCCTGGTCAGGTACGCGTCCAGGTCGAGTTTCTCAATGTCCCATGTCATACGATCAACAATGACGGGTACGACGGCCCGCGCGCATCATGTGTTCACGGGATTATCCGAGCTCCGCGGCGTCCGCACCGTCCGCCGCGATTTCCGGCTTGGCGGACAGGACCAGCCGGATGGCGAAATTTCGGTAACCGGCCCGTTCGAAGGCCCGCGCCATCGGCACGTTCCCCATGTCCGTGTCGGCCACGATCCGCTGCACGCCCCGCTCGGCGTGGAAGCGGGTGATCTCGGCGAGCAGGTCGTCGACGTACCCGTGGCCGCGGTGCTCGGGCACGACGCCGAGGTAACCCACCACCGGTCCGGCGTTGTTGGCCGACGGCAGTGCGACCCCGACCAGGTCCCCGTCCTTGGTGTACGCCAGCCGCCACCACGACCGGTCCCCCGGCATCGACTTGTAGACGTCGACGTCCTCGCGCGCCTGCGTCTCCGGGTCCATGGTGAGCAGCCCCTCCCGCGTGTCGTAGTCGAGCGAGCCCTCCGCCACCCGCCGGAACGCCGCGACGAACGCCTCGTCGTCGTCATCCCCGCGGAACACCAGCCGCTCCGACGGCTCGGGCACGGGCTCGTCGGCCGTCCACTCGTACCGTAGGCGCTCCAGTTCCTCCGTCAGCCCGGCGCGCCCGGCCGCCTGCCACCGCCAGGCGATCGCCGCCGTGGCCTTCGGATCGCCGCGCCAGCCGTTGGAGAGGAACACGTGGTACGCGGGCCGCTCCCCGGACGCGGCGAACGCGTGCTGGAGCAACTCGGCCGCCAAGCCCACGCGATCATCGACAGACGGATGGACGTACAGGCAGTCCATCGCGAGCGGCGGCTTGTCGCTGCCGGGAAAGCCCCACCAGACGGCGCGGGCCAGGATCCGGCCTTCGTCGTCCTCGGCGATCCAGATACGGTCGTAACGGTAGTTCCCGCTCTCCAGGAACGACAGCAGGCGCTCGGGATGGGCCCAGCTGATGGACTCGTCGACGACGCAGTCGAGCAGGCGGTCTAGATCAGCCTCGACCGCGGTACGGAAAAGCATGATTCCTCCGAGAAGTGAAAGCGGGCGCCACGAGCGCCCGGGGCAGTGCCGACATCTCAGCGCCTCCTTTCTTCCGACTTTTCGGCGTCAGCGGGCACTCTAGCGGAAATATCACGACAGGATGGGCTCGTGAGGTCCTACGACGACGACACGCTGCCCCTGCAGCCTCCGATCCGGCTGCCCGACGAGGCCACGCTGGCCGCTGCCGTACGCGGCGCCCCGCTGGCCGAGGAGCTGAAACCCGAGGGCGACGACGCGGAGGTGCTGGCCGCCTGGGCGGATCACTGCCGGGAGCGGCTGGCCACCGAGGAGGGCCTGCTGCTGGAGCTCATCCGGATGTTCCTGTCGCGGGAGCCGGCCAAGGGCGACATTCCCGAGACGCTGTCCGGGCTCGGCCTGGTACGCCAGGCGGAGCCGTACACGCTGAGCTGGCTCGGCCTGTGGGCGGCGCGGCTCATCATCGCGGACACCACCGGCCAGGAGATCCCCGTCATGGGGTCGCTCGCGGACGGCGACGCGGCGGCGCTGCTGCACGGCCTGCGCTCCTATCCGGAGGCCGAGCGCGGCGAGGAGCTGGCGGGGTGGCTCAAGAACAGGGACACCGACGCGGCCGCGGCGGCGGAGATCGCCTCGGTGCTGGGCACAGTGAGCCCGCTGAGCCGCGCCGTCGGCGTGGAGCTGCTGTGGTCGGACCTCGGCGAGGACGGCCGGCTGGCGCTCTCCAGGTTGCTGGAGGAGCCGAAGCTGGGCGCGGTGATCGCGGCCAGGTCCGGGCGCGAGGATCGTCAGCCGGTGCCCGAGGAGATCGCGTGGGTGCTGGTGGACATGGCGGCGGCGCTGCTGGAGTTCGGGGACGAACCGGGCGAGGTGATCAACTCCATCGCCATGGGCATGAACTCGGAGGAGCAGACGAACACGATCGCGATGCTGGCGTTCGGGGACCATCCGTGGACAGGGCGGGTGCTGCAGGTGTTCATCGACCACCATCCGGACGAACGGGTCGCCGCCGCGGCCCGCAAGGCCCTGCGCCGGCTGCGTGGCCTGGGCGATCTCCGTACGTGACCGGTCGTGTCCGGGCGGCTTCCCGGTAGAGTCGGCTCGGTGACGAAGCATACGATCTCCCCACAACGCGGCATCCTGGGTGAGGCGTTCGCCTGTGACTGCGGCGTGCTGCTCGGCGGCCGCATGACCGCCGAGCTGCATGCCGCCGAGAACGGCCTGTGCTCGGCCTGCCTCGGCTCCGCCGAGGAGAAGCTCGCGCCGGGTCTGGCGCGCGGCTGCTCGTCCTGCGCGGGAAGCGGGCGGCGCAAGAGGCAGATCACCTGGCAGCTGGCGTACGCCGAGGCCGAGAATCTCATCACCCTGAGCGTGGTACGCGGGATCGTGGCCGGTTTCGACGGCCCGTTCCGCCTGTCGGAGATCGCCGACACGGTGCGGTCCGGTCTCGGCCTGCCCGCCGGACGGTTGCCCATCGGGCCGCGGGTGCGTGACCTGCTGCTGCAGTTGCAGGCCGCGGGCGAGATCGCCATGCTGTCGGCGCCCGACGAGATGGTCGGCGACGACATGGTCCTCTACCGCGACCCGCAGTGGCAGCGGGCCCGCACCCTGGGCTTCTAGCACCCGGCCCGCCCAGGGCTAAGCGCGGCAGAGGATCTCGCCGTGCAGGATGGACAGCCAGCCGTCGCCGGCCGCCGCCCACTCCAGCCACCCGTCCGAGATCCGCCGCAGATCGGCCTCCGTGGCGGCGCCCGTGGCCAGGGCCTGCTCGGCCATGGAGGAGCGCACGACCCGCTCGGCCCACATGCCGCCCCACCAGGCACGGTCTTCCGGCGTGGCGAAGCACCAGGTGGACGAGGTGGCGGTGACGTCCTCGAACCCCGCGGCCCTGGCCCACGACAACAGCCGCCGCCCGGCGTCCGGCTCGCCCCCGTTCCCGCGCGCGACCGTCTGGTACAGCTCCAGCCACTCGTCCAGCGCCGGCACCAGCGGATACCAGGTGAACGCCGCGTAGTCGCTGTCGCGCGCCGCGACGTACCCGGACGGCTTGGTCACCCGGCGCATCTCGCGCAGCGCCCGCACCGGGTCGCCGACGTGCTGCAGCACCTGGTGGGCGTGGACGACGCAGAAGGTGTCGTCGGCGTACGGCAGGTCGTGCACGTCGGCGACGGCGAAGTCCACGTTGCCCAGTCCCCTGGCGGCCACCTCGGACTTCGCCAGGTCCAGCGCCTCCGCGGTGACCTCGGACGCCGTCACGTGGCCGACCAGGCCCGCGAGGTCGGCGGTGATCGTGCCGGGGCCACTGCCCACGTCCAGGAGCGCCATGTGCGGCTTCAGGTGCGGCAGCAGGTACGCGGCCGAGTTCTCCGCGGTGCGCCAGCGGTGCGAGCGCAGCACGGACTCGTGGTGGCCATGCGTGTAGACGGCGTCCATCGCCAAACTCCTTCGTTTGCTCCGATACCGATCACCCTAGCGTTCGTCTCACCATTCAAGAGAGAATGTCTTGTTATGTGAGACAGTAGACTTGCGGCGGAAGGTTCCCGTTTCTGAGGAAGGCGTTGGTCGTGGGAGAGGTCCGGCCGATCGTGCATGTGGGCGACCCGGTGCTGCATCATCCGTGCGAGCCGGTCACCCGGTTCGACGACGAGCTGGCGGCACTCGTGGCGGACATGTTCGCGAGCATGTACGCGGCGGAGGGCGTGGGCCTGGCCGCCAACCAGATCGGCGTGCCGCTGCGCGTGTTCGTCTACGACTGCCCGGACGCGGACGGCGTGCATCACAAGGGCGTCGTCGTCAACCCGACGCTGGAGCTGCCGGAGGTCGGTGAGCGGCAGCTCGACGCCGGGGACGAGGGCTGCCTGTCGGTCCCCGGCCAGTACGCGCCGCTCCCCCGCCCCGACCACGCCACCGTGCACGGCTTCGACGCCGCCGGACAGCCGGTCACGGTCGAGGGCACCGGGCTGCTGTCGCGCTGCCTGCAGCACGAGACCGACCACCTCGACGGCCACCTCTACATCGACCGCCTGCCCGCCAAACGCCGCAAGCAGGTGCTGGCCGCCTACCGCGAGGCTCACGCCTCCGCTGTAGCGGACAAGACACCGCTATAGTGGAGGAATGGACGGCGAAGGGGTCCTGTCCACCGGCCTGTCGATGGCCGAGCTGGGACAGCGGATTCGCGGCGAGCGACGGGCGCGCGGCTTGTCGATCGAGCGGCTGGCGGAGCTGAGCCGCATCAGCAGGAGCATGGTGTCGGACGTCGAACGCGGCGCCAAGACGCCGACCGTGCTGGTGCTCGACCGGCTGGCCACGGCGCTCGGCACGTCGATCGGGCGGCTGCTCGACGAGCCGGCGCACGGCGCCATGCGCGTGCTGCGCCACGGCGAGCAGCGGGTGCTGCGCGACCCGTCGGGCTGGGAGCGGCGGGTGTTGTCACCGGTGCTCAGCGACGTGGAGTTCGAGTTCATGCGCACGACCATCGGGCCTGGCGTGGACCCGGGCGAGTTCGAGCCGCACGCGCCCGGGTCGCGGGAATACCTCGCGGTGGAGCACGGCAGCCTGCGGCTGACCATCAACGGCAGGGCGTACGTGCTGGAGCAAGGCGACGCGTGCTACTACCCGGGCGACTGCCGCCACGCCTTCGCCAACGACGGCGCCGTCGACTGTGTGTACTACCTGGCCATGGAGCTGG
This sequence comes from Nonomuraea polychroma, assembly GCF_004011505.1. Classification (NCBI taxonomy): domain Bacteria; kingdom Bacillati; phylum Actinomycetota; class Actinomycetes; order Streptosporangiales; family Streptosporangiaceae; genus Nonomuraea; species Nonomuraea polychroma. The sequence goes on along the minus strand of NZ_SAUN01000001.1, from coordinate 3,289,688 downwards.
GAGGAGTCGGGCACCACGAACCACGGAAGGAACAGCTCGATGAATGACCTGCGCCCGCCCGCCGCGAACGGCACCGGTGGTTCCCACGAGGACGGCGCGCACGGTACGTACGGCGAGGATCTGCGTGCGGCCGGTGCGAAGGCGGCCGCGATCGCGGCCGGGCATCTCGCGGGCGTGGCCGGTCGGCCGGTCTGGCAACCGGTGCCGGCGGCCGAGCGCGCCTGGCTGAGCGATCAGGAGCTGCCCGAGGCCGGGCGCCCGCTGGACGAGCTGCTCGAGGACGCCCGCACGCACGTGCTGCCGCACCCGATGGGCAACGGCCACCCCCGCTTCTTCGGCTGGGTCAACTCCCCGCCCAACCCGGCGGGCGTGCTCGTCGAGCCGCTGGCCGCCGCGCTCAACCCCAGCTGCGCCGGCGGCGACCACGCCGGGCCGCACCTGGAGCGGGCGGTGGTGCGCTGGCTGGCCGAGCTGGTCGGGTTCCCGCATCCGCCCGGCGGTGGGCTCCTGACCAGCGGGGCGTCAATGGCCACGGTGATCTGCCTGGCCGCCGCCCGACAGCGGGCCGCGCTCGCCGACGGCTGGGACGCCCGCGAGGAGGGGCTGTCCGGCCGGCCGCCCATGGTCATGTACGTCACCGAGGAGGGTCACAGCTGCCTGCACAAGGCCGCCCAGCTGCTCGGCCTGGGGGCGCGGCAGGTGCGCACCGTGCCGGTTGACGCCGCGTACCGGATGGACGTGGGCGCGCTGCGCGCCATGGTGGCCGAGGACCTCGACGCGGGGCGGCGGCCGTTCTGCGTGGCGGGCAGCGCGGGCACCGTCAACTCCGGCGCCGTCGACCCGCTCGACGAGATCGCCGACGTGGCCGCCGAGCACGGGCTCTGGTTCCACGTGGACGGCGCCTACGGCGCGCTCGGCATCCTGGCCGAGGGCGCGAGCTCTGCCGCGCCGCACTACGCGGGCCTGGACCGGGCCGACTCCCTGGCGCTGGACCCGCACAAGTGGCTGGGCGTGCCGGTGGGCTGCGGGTGCGCGTTGCTGCGCGACCCGTCGGCGGCAAGGGACGCGTTCAGCCTGGTGCCGTCGTACCTGATCGACGACAACGCCGGCGAGCTCGGCTGGTTCGCCGAGTACGGCCCCGAGCAGACCCGCCCGTTCCGCGCGCTGAAGACCTGGGCCACCATGTCCCACCTAGGCCGCTCCGGCATCGTGAGCCTGGTCAACCACACGGCGGGCCTGGCCCGCAGGCTCGCCGTCATGGTGGAGGAGGCCTCCGACTTCGAGCTGCTCGCCCCGGTCACCACGTCGATCACGGCCTTCCGCCACCGCCCGCACGACGGCGACGGCGACGGCGACGGGCTGGACGCGCTCAACCGGGCGATCCCCGGCGCGGTGCAGGCCCGCGGGAACGCGTTCCTCACCGGCACCCGGCTGGGCGGCCGCGACGCGCTGCGGGCCTGCTTCCTGCACCCGGACACCACCGAGCGGGACCTGGTCGTGCTGCTGGAGGAGATCCGCCTGGCGGCCAAGTCCCTCCGGACGTGAATCGCTCACTCGCCCGGGTAGGAGGTCGGCCCGGACCGACCTACAGGAGGATTCCCATGGCGAAAACCGTAGCGGACGTGATGACGTCGCATCCTGCGACGATCGAGGGCGACCAGCCGGTGTCCGTCGCCGCGGCGCTGATGCGCGAGAACGACGCGGGCGCCGTGATCGTCAACGACAACGGCCGCATGGCCAGCATCGTCACCGACCGCGACATCGCGGTGCGCGTGGTGGCCGACGAGAAGGGCCCGCAGACGCCGGTCCGCGAGGCCTGCAGCCCGTCGGTCGAAGCCGTCGGCCCCGACACCAGCATCGACCAGGCCGTGCAGCTCATGCGCTCGCACGCCGTGCGCCGCCTGCCGGTGGTCGAGGACGGCCGCGCCGTCGGCATCGTCAGCCTCGGCGACCTCGCGATCGAGCGGGACCCGAACTCGGCGCTCGGCGACATTTCGGCCGCCGAGGGCAACCGGTAACGTGGCCGCGTGGTCACAGTCGAGGATGTACGGCAGTTGGCGCGCACGCTTCCCCGCTCATCAGAGCACCTCATCAGGGACCGGGTGAAGTTCCGCGTAGGCAAGATCGTCTACGTGGCGTTCTCGCGGGACGAGACGCTCATGGGCTTCGGGTTCCCCAAGGAGGAGCGCGAGGCGCTGGTGGCGGCCGAGCCGGACAAGTTCCTCATGCCGAGGGAGTCCGACCTGCGCTTCAACTGGGTGGTGGCGCGCATGGCCGCACTCGAGGTCGCGGAGATGCGCGAGCTGGTGCTGGAGGCCTGGCGCATGTGCGTGCCGAAGAAGGTGCGCCTGGAGCAAGAGCTCGCCGCCGGTCGCTGAACTCAGGCAAGCCGGACGTTGACTCAACCGATCCGGACGCTGACCTCAGGCGAGCCGGGTCGACGCCGAGCGCGCTGAGCTCATGCAAGCCGGGTCGACGCCGAGCGCGCTGAGCTCATGCAAGCCGGGTCGACGCCGAGCGCGCTGAGCTCAGGCGAGCCGGTCGACGCCGAGCGCGCTGATGAGCAGGCGTTCCTTGCGGTTGCCGAGCAGGCGGGCCGTCCAGTCGACGAACCCGCCGTCGCCGACCTCCAGCCCACCGCCGTAGATCTTGTAACACAGGCCGGTGTAGTAGCCCCGGCCGCTCTCCCTGTCCGGGTCGGGTTTCGCGTCGAGCGATGCGGCCACGCGCTCGAAGCGTTCGTCCAGGACCGTGACCCGCGCCTCGGGGTCCGGCATCCCGCAGGCGCGTACAGCCTTGGAAAGGATGGCCAGGTGCTCGGCCGCGTGCCGGCGTTCGAACGCCAGGTCGCCGGTGTCGCGGCCCGCCGTTACCAGGGCGAAGAGGGTGAAGTGGGCGAAGAAGGCGGCGCCTTCGAAGCGCTGGGCGCGGGTGACGCGTTGCAGGGCGGCAAGGCGTACCGGCTCGGACCCCGCGGCGGCGCGGCGGCGCAGCGCCGCCTCGAGGGCGAGCGCGTTGGTGGGGTCGGCGGCGACCTCGCTGTTCCTGACGGTGGAGACGACCTTGTTCTGGTCCACCGGGCCGACCGCCGAGCAGGCGCCGAGGGGTGCTACCGGGGCCAGCGTGACCACCTCGACGTCAGCGGGAAGCGCCGACAACACGGCGTCCTCCGCCCGCCGCAGCCTGGTGAACGGGATCGGGGCGGGGGCGACGAAGCGGTCCTGGCCGTAGCGGCGCAGCACGTCGGCCGGTGAGAGCGCCTGGGCGCGGCGCCGCATCACCTCCAGCAGGAGTGTGGTCAGGTCGGCGCCGGACAGGCGTCCGGCCAGGACGTCGAGGATTTCGCTTCCGCCCGCCTGCATGAGCACCCGGTCCAGTGCGCTCGTTCGCTCCGTCATCCCCCACCCCTATCACGGGGATTCCCGCCAACGCCCGTCATTTTCGGGCCGCCCGAATCCGCGTGGTGGAGAGTGCGTCACCAGTTGGCCGGCTCCGCGAGCGCGTAGGAAGCGGTGATCCTGGCGTGATCGTGGTAGATCGACAGGACGCTCTGCCCGCTCGGCGTGCCCTCACGCCAGCCCGTGCAGTAGATGCCCGACGACCACCGGACGGTCTGCGACGTCTTGGGCAACACCGCGACGCCGGTCCGGCTCCACGTCTTCTGCCCGTTGACCCAGACTTCGAAGGCGCCGTCGGTGGCGTGGAACTTGAGCCGGGTGACGATCCTGATCCACGTGCCCCGGAGGTTCGTGATCTTCCCTAGGGTGGCGGCAAAGCCGCCGGAACCGCCGAGCCTGAGCTCGTCGTTCTGGACGTACATCAGCTCCCAGGGGCCTTCGGGGTCCTCGGGAGACCACTGCTGGAAGGTGACGTTCTGGTTGTGGAACTGCCAGGTCGGCGGCAGGTAGATGGCCTGGCCGTAGTAGCGGTCCTGGCCCACGGCCTGTGTACGGTGCTGGATGGTCTCGGAGTGGTATCCCCCGCCCTCGTTGATGTAGGTCTGCCGGGCCTCGATGGCGGTGGCGCCCTTGTAGACGGGGCTGCCGACCGTGCGCAGCACGCCCTGCTTCTGCGGTTTCTGCGGGAAGCTGTTCCAGCCGGTCAGGGTCCCGGTGTCCTGGAAGTACACGCCGGCGGGGAGATCGGCCAGGGGCCGGGCCCACTTCTGGTTCGTGCCGGTCGTGCAGGTCTGGATCTTCACCTCGGTGCCGTTGGGGCTGACGCCGCCGCCGGTGACGTCCAGGCACAGGCCCGAGTGGTGGCCGGTGATGGTGCCGTTGGCGTTGAGCGTCCATTTCTGGTTGGTGGCGCCCGTGCAGTTCCAGGTCTGCACGGCGGTCCCGGGCGCGGTGCCGCGGCCCTGGACGTCGAGGCATTTGACGTCGCTGCCGCTGTAGACGCGCAGCTCTTGGGCGTCGGTGTAGGTCCACTCCTGGTTGGCCTTGCCGTTGCAGTCCCACACGATGGCCTTGGCGCCGGGTTCGGTGCTGAGGCTCTGGACGGTCAGGCAGCGCAGGGAGGCCTGGCCGACCAGTGTCACAGGGGGGTCGGCCGCGGCGGCGGGGACCGCGGGCGCCAGCGCGGCGAGCAGTCCAAAGAGGACGATGATGACTCGTCGGGGCATGTGATCCTCTTTCTCGGGGGGTTCTGGTCGGCGAGTATCACAGCCCTACAACCCTCAGTAAAGTTTCTTTAGCATTATTCAAGGTCGCTCGGCAATGCGGCGGCGATAGAGGTGGAAGCCGAGACCGCCGAAGATCACCATCGAGGCGATCGCGTGGGGCGCGATCCCGACCCACACGTCAGCATGGCCCTCGAGGCGCAGGTGGCCGTGGAGCAGGAGGGGCGTCGAGATCGCGTTGCTCACCGTGTGCAGGGCCACGCCGGGCCAGATGGAGCCGGTACGCACTCGCATCTCGCCGTACAGGACGGCCAGGGCCACGATGCCGACCAGGAACGCTGGCAGGAACCACGGCCACGGCAGGCTCGTCGTCGCATTCGATGGTGTCAGGTGCGCCTTCATGGACCGCCAGCGCATACGCTCCGGCCCTGTCTAGGCACACCACACGGGCTCCAGGGTGGTCGGTCAGCCAGCGTTTGAACGGCTCCGCGTCGCCGCCGTCCAGCACGTCGATCACCTTCCCGGTGCCCATTCCACGATGACCGTCCCGTAGCGGCCCGACTGCGAAGCGCGAAATCATCAACCTCGACAACCTCAGGAGCCGGGGTGAGCTCGGGTTCGGGGAGCGCTCGGATCAGCCTTATCAGCGTGGTCGGGTAGACAACGATCCGCAGCAGTCCAGCAAGGCGGGCGCCAGCCCGGCCGGCCAGCGCCAGCGCGATGTTCTCCAGCATGTCCAGCAGTTACACGCTGGGCCGCCGGTACGGCAAGGTCAGCCCTGGCACCTGTTCGGTGAACGTCTTGGTTCCGCACGCGGAATTCACGCAGATGTACCGCCCCGTACGGCCAGGCAGATCACCACGGGCCGGCCACCGACCACGCCATCGTGGACAAGACGTTCATAGCGAGCATGTACCCGAGACGATTCTGTTCCACAGCCCGGACATGATGCATGAGCCGTGCGGGTTCGCGCGGTGATCCGCAGGCTGTCAGCGTCGGCGACGACTCGTTCGACCTGCAGGTTCTTCAACTGCGGCAGGAACAGATGGACGCAGCAGGCTCCCGTTCCTGCTCCGGCGTACTGCACAATGGGCTCCCAGCCGCCCGCTTGTAGACGATCACGTTCTTGGTCGAACGATCTTCTACATAGCGGCCGCACCCATGCACGGCCGGTTACCTAATCGCGATCATGATCATGATCCGCCTGTGCTTCTCCTCCTCGTCACGGTGCGCAACGAGGTCACGAAATCCGCCGCAGAGCCCTTCTCCCTGACAAGCGACAACGGCTGTTCTGCCCGAGCGCGAAAGAGCGAGGCAGCAGGGTCGTCACCGGCCAGGGCCACCCCTCGATGAGAATCCAACGTGGCCGTGCCTCTTTAGCGAGGACATGATCCACCACCACGAGTGCTCCTCACTTCGGATGATCATCTCAGTGGGCGGCACATGGTGATCCCTCGCGATCCCCAACCATGATTATCCGACAGCACTGGCCCGGTCAATCGCGAACAGCCAGTTTGTCGAGAGGAATGGGTACGAGCGACACCATGCCCGGCTGGATGCTGTCCTTGGCCGACCGCCGAGCATGGGCCCCTGACTGCTCCTCATTGGGATGTCTCATCCTTTTGGCATGAACCCATGTCGCGCAGCCGGCAGCAGACACCTACATAACGTGCTCCAGCAGGATGCGTCCTCACGAGCTACCTAAGGCTATCCCAATCAATTTCCGGGTCTTCGACGAACTCGGTAATGGGTGGACGGTCGAAACGTTGCCCGTTCATTTCGCCGGCAACCCAACTGATGCACTCGGGCCGCTCTCCTGTGCCCACACGGCAGAATTCTTCCACCACGGTGCGGATCCGGGGAATCGGAAGCGTGCTGGTCGGGTCATGGAACAATGGATAGTGAGGGTCCGACACAACGCGCGGGTCAAAGTCAGGGGGTTCGGAATTATCGGATATCCAAACTGACTCGTAAATCTCTCCCCCTTTGGGAAATTCTTGGTTGACGAACCAGACCGCAGCTCCGTAACCAGTGTGTCGGTTGATCGCGACGCGCAAGTAACTTTTCGCCACCGGGGCTTCATCGCTGTCCCCCCGTTCGGCAAGTCGGAACCAGGCGTCATCTCCGGGATAAAAGGCGCCGTCGGCCTCTTGTTCTTCTCCGCGCAGGCTCTCCATCGCTTCGGTGATGAGCCGAGACGTCGCGTCCCAGCTTTCACTATAGTGCACCTCATTATTGAACAATACACTGAGAATCATGACCTATCACTTCCGTTGTCGTTGAGTCTTTCGTGTTGAGTGATTCTGTGGTTTTGCAGAAGAGAGATGGCGTTGTGCAGGATACGCCAGGATTTTACCAGCAGACTCCGGCTTCCTTCCGGGCGTTACCCGGATCCGGGCCGCGGAAAGGTCGTGGGTCTTGCCCGGCAGGGAGGCGGAGGTCCAGAGGATCGCGTCAGGTGGACGATGACCCGGATGTTCACCATGCAGACCGTCGTCTCGGCCTTGTCTGAAGCATGGCCACGTATCAGGGATCGGGTTGACAGCAGCATGGCCCACTCGTCGCAGTGCAGAGTTGAGCACGAGAAACCGACCGACGTTAGAACAGCACACAGAGCTCCCGGCAGAAGGGTGTAGGTGTGAAGATCCGCCCACCCACCAGGAGCTCCGGCTATGTCATCTGGAGAATGTCAGGCCTGCGATTACGCGGTGACCGGCAGCCCTGCCGTCGGCATGAGGCGGCTCATTCCGTCGGCGCCTTTCCCCTGAGTACGGTCTTGTGTACTTTACCTGCTGGGTCCTTGAACCAGACCGTCAGGGTTGATCCTACAGGAAGGATCGCCTCGACCGCCCTTGAACACGAGAAGTCTCCTGTGCACGGGCCCTTCCTATGGTTTATCGCAACGTTCATGGATTTTATCTTTTTGTTCTTCATACGCCATGCGAGTTTTGTTTCCACGTGACTGACTATCCCGAATTTCCCATTTGGCGGATTATCAATGTAAGGAGACTTCAGGAGGTATTTGTTAATTTCGTCCGCGTCGTCAGTGTAGCCACTCCTGAACGGAGCTCCGATCTTCTGGTTGCCCTCGTCGGTCTCCTTGAAGACCTGCCCGAGTGTGGGATCGTCCTTGCCGCGCCCTGGAAGCTCGTCGATGATGCTTCCGATATCGCAGTTATGAACGAGTACCGGCGCGGAGCCTGCCAGAACATAGTACGTGTGGAGGCGTTCGACCGTCATGTTGTGAACGCGCTGTATTGCGGTCCACTTGCGGATTGCCTCTACCTGGACGTATGTTCCTGCGGATGTGCGGAGCCACATGCCAGGCTGGAGTTCGTCGGCTTTGACCCACTTTCGCAGGATGGGCACCCAGAACGGGTGGTGATCGGTGGCGATGATGCTGCCGCGGGCGTCACCCTTGTCACCGTCGATGTCGATGCTGATCTGGACGAGATCTTTGTCGCCCTTGCTGGTCATGATTGCCGTGACGCGTTCGGCTCTGGTCTCCCCGGTTTCCGGATCAGTGGCCAGAACCTCGTCTCCGACCTTTACATCCTCAATGGGCTTACGAGTGCCATCGGCCATGAGCACTTCGGTGCCGGGCACGAAGCTGTGGCAGTCGAACTTCTTTGTCGCACCTTTACCGGTGGAATCCGGGACTCCGATACGCCTCTTGAACAACGCGTCCTGCATGGCCTCCAAGCAGGCCAGCATGCTCTTCCCGGATGCACATTCTGCCGCGCCGGCCACTGCATTGCGCCAGTTCCACATCCAAAGGACAAAGGTTTTCTCGAACGCATTTATGTTCAGCTCAGGAGGTCCGCAGCCCATCCCCTGAGACGCGCCGGAGTCCGATCCGGCGCAGTCGAGCTTCACCGGGATGGATTCCCCCTGGACAGGTGCGGCGTTCTCAGCGGAACGTGCGGGGTTCCCGGCTCCCTTGGGGTCTGAACGATGGCCGTCGAGTTCGATGTTGGTGATGGGGTTGCCGCCGGTGAAGGAGTAGCGGTTGGCGGTCCAGGGGTCGAGGCCGAGTGACAGGTTATCGAGGGCGCCGTTGTAGGTGTCGAGGTTGAGATAGCGGTTGAGGCCGGGATTGTAGTTGCGGAACCCCATGTCGTACATGCCGGTGGAGTTGTCCCAGCGCTTGGCGTTGAAGCGGTAGGGGTTGTACTCCTCTTTGGCGGTGGGGTCGATGGGGTCGGGTTTGTCGACGCCGGTGAAGAGTTTGTCGTCGTTCTTGCCGTAGGCGGTGTAGCCGTAGGTGGCGCGGGTGTCGCCGTTCTCCTTGGTGATCTGCTCGACGTCGGTGTGCGAGTTGTAGCCGTAGTAGGAGGATTCCTCGGTGTTGTCGGCGTTGAACTTGATCTGGGACAGTCGCTCGCCCCACGGCGTGTACTGGAAGGACTTGGTGAGTTTGCCGGCCACTTCCTCGTCCAGGACCTCTGCGGAGAGGCCGAGGTAGGAGTAGGTGGTGGTCTTGGCGTTGGCGGTGCCTTCCTTCTCGGTTTTGCTGGTGGTGCGGTCGAGCGGGTCGTAGGTGTACCTGGTCACCGTGGACGTGGCGCCGTCGGTGCCGAGCTTTTCGTGTTTGGTGACGTGGTCGAAGCCGTCGTAGGTGTACTTCTCCTGGCTCTTGCCGCCGCTTTGGATGGTGCGCAGCCGGCCGTAGGGGTCGTAGGTGTAGGTGGTGGTGGCTCCGTTGGTGACGGAGGTCATCAGGCGGTTGCGGTCGTAGGCGAAGGTGGTCTTCTTGCCGAGCACCTCCTCCTCCCACACATTGCTGTTGGCGTCGTGCCAGTAGATCTCGTTCTCGATCGGGCCGCCGCCGGTCGGCGTCTTGACGGTTTTGGCGATCCGGTCACGCGGGTCGTAGGCGTAGGTATAGGTGTGGTCGAGGTAGGCGCCGGGGTTGTCGGCGTTCTGGATCTTGGCGTGGTCGCTTGAGCGGTGCAGGTTGCCCTGGTAGCCGATGGTGTGCTCAGAGACGACGGTGGCGTTGGGCTTCTTCTCGAGGGAGTGGCGCAGGACGCCGGACAGGAAGTAGTCGTAGGCGACGGTGTTGCCATTGGCCTTGGTCTCGGTGAAGCGTTCACCGCGCGAGGTGTAGGTGTAGCGGGTCGTCTTCGGCGCGGTGTCGGTGGCCGATTTCTTGTTGACGACCTCGCTGACCAGGTCGCGGACGTCGTAGCCGTAGGTGGCGATGGTCTTGTCGTGGGTGCGGGTGGTGACGGCGCTGTTTTCGTTGTAGGCGTAGCTGGTGGTGTTCTTCAGCGCGCCGCCGAGGAACTCCTTGATCGTGTCGATCTGGTTGAGGTTGGTGTAGGCGACGTCCCACACGTCGATCTTGGCGGTGGGGGACTTGTCCTCGATCTTGGTGAGGTTGGCGTTGGGGTCGTAGGTGTAGGTGAAGTCCTTCTTCTCGGTGTCGGACTCGCCGGTGTTGTCGCGGACCAGCTTGATCGCGTCGGCTGCGACGGTGCCGTTGGCGTTGTCGGTGAGGGTGATGCTGTGTGCGGTGCCGGCGGTGAAGGTGTAGCTGCCCAGCTCGACCCAGGTGCCGGGGTTCTGGGTCTGGTCGACGGTGACGCCGGCCTCGCCGTCCTTGTGCTTGACCGTGTACTTGGCGTTGGTGGCCGTCGCGCCGGTCGGGTACTGGACCTGCACCTTGTAGGTGCCGTCGGTGGGGGTGGTCAGGTTCCAGGTGAAGGCGGACTGGCCGGTGCCGGCGGGGGCGGTGGCGTAGTCGTAGCCGACGAAGCCTTCAGCGGTGGATTGCGGGCCGACGATGTTGGAGGCCGAGCTGCCGCCCGTGCCGAGGGTCCAGGTGCCGGTGGTGGTGACCTGGCCGGTGTCGGAGTTGTCGTTGAGGACGACGTCGAGGCCGAGCGGGGCGCCGTCGTCGGAGTGCGTCTTGAGTTTGCCGTCGGGGTAGTACGACCAGTCCAAAGCGCGCTGGCTGGAGCCGCCCGCTGAGGTGACGGTGCGGTTGGTCTGCAGGCCGAGCTCGTTGTAGTCGTAGGTGGTCTTGATGTCCCACGGGTCGGTGGTGGTCTTGGACCAGCCGTTGTCCCAGTAGGTCATCGTCGTGACGTTGCGGATGCTCTGCCCGTGCGAGGGCGGGTGGGAGATCTCCTTCAGCCGGGAGACCGGGTCGTAGGAGTAAAGGACCTTGTCAGGGGTGTTGTAGACCGGGTCGTCGGGGTCGTAGGGGTAGATCTCCTCGGCCGGGCGGTTGAGCTTGTCGTAGACGGTTTCGGCGATGAAGTCGGCCGGGTCGTCGGTGGTCTCCACGCCACGCGGAGTGATGACCTTGGTACGGTTGCCGACCTCGTCGTAGGCGAACTCGGTGACGACATACTTGATGCCGTCGGCGGTGCCGGCGTGCGGGACGCGGGTCCGGATGACCTCGTCGCGCTCGTTGTAGTCGGTGTAAGCGATGTTGTCGTCCTGGTCCTCCTGCTCGATGACACGGCCGTCGAGGTCGTAGCGGACCTCGGTCTCGAATCCGGCGGCGTCCTTGACCTTGGTGACCCGGTGGTCGAGGTCGTAGGTGTAGAAGGCGGTGTAGTCGGCGGTGTCGGCGGTGGCGTTCTTGCGCGGGTCGATGACGTACCGCACGTTGCCGACGTCGTCATACGTGTAGGTGATCTTGTTCTGGCGGCTGCCGGGGACGTCGGTGGTGATGACGCCGGTCAGTTGGTAGATCGGGTCGTATTCGTAGGTGGTGGTGTAGTGGGCCGGGTCGGCGCCGGGCAGGTGTCCCTTGGGCTCGGTCTGGGTTTTCAGGTTGCCGGCCAGGTCCCAGGTGAAGGTGGCCTTGCGCTCTGGGGCGTCGGCGGTGTCCTTGGGTAGGAACGAGGCGGTCAGCTGGTCGGCGTTGTCGTAGGCGGCGGTGGAGACGGCCCCGTTGGGGGCGGTCATCTTGACCACGTTGTCGTTGCGGTCGTAGATGGGGGCCGGGGTGACGATGAGCACCGGCGGGGAGGCGTTCTGGTCCTTGGGGACCTTCGACTCCAGCGGGCGTTTGAAGATGTCGTAGGTCTGGGTGGTGATCTTGCCCAGCGCGTCGGTGACCGACCGGACGTTGCCGCGCACGTCGTATTCGGTGGTGGTGGCGTTGTTGAGAGCGTCGGTGATCTTCTGCGGGTAGCCGGTCGGGTGGTAGTCGGTGTAGGCGGTGGTGTTGCCCTTGGCATCGGCCGCCGTGGCCAACTGGCCGACGTCGTCGTAGGTGTAGGTAGTGGTGTAATCACTCGGATCGGCGGTCAGGACGCCGAGCGGATCGGTGACCGTCTCCAGGTTGCCGTGGTCGTCGTAGCCGAACTGCCACGTGTGGTGCCTGGGGTCGGTGCCGGCTTCCGGCCTGTTGCCCATCGGGCTGGTCTTGGAGACCAGGTCAGCGACGAAACCCTTGAAGTTGGCCGGAGCCGCGTACGTCAGTGTGGTGGGCGGGGTGCCGTTCTTGTTGGCCTCGGCGTCCTTGATCTCCAGCGGGTAGCCGGTCTTGTCGTCGTACTTCCAGGTCGTGATGGCGTCTTCGGTACCGGCGTCGGGACGGCCTTTCTCGATCAGTGTGGTGACGTTGTGGTCGGCGTCCCACTCCAGGTCGGTGATCTCGCCGTTGGCGTTGGTGATCAGATCGGGGCGGCCATAGGCGTCCAGTACGTACCGTGTCTGGTGCTCCAGCGGGTCGGTCACCGTTGCGTGGACCACAGCACCACTCGGCCCGTCCGGGTCGACGTACCCGAAGGTGGTGACCCCGTTCAGCCGGTCGGTGAGGGTCTGGGCCTTCCACAGATCTTCCGGGTCTTCGGTCGCGTCGTAGTAGTCCAGCTTGGTGGCGCGCTGCTCGGGGTTGTCCGGGGTTTCCGCGTGTGCCCGGGGGTCGGTGATGGTGACGAGTTTGACGTTCTTGTTGCCCTGGGTGGCGTCGTAGCGGAAGCCGAACGTCTTGGCCTGTTCGTCGCCGGCGCCGTCGATCATCCGGGCCATCAGGCCCTTGTCGGTGTAGGCGAAGGTGACCTTGCGGCCGGCGATGTCGGTGATCGACTCGACGGTGTCGATGATGTGCGGGTTGGTCAGCTTGGTGGCCTGGACGGGCTGCCAGCTCGCGTCGTCGATGTAGGTGTAGTCCTGGCCCTTTTCGTGGTAGTCGAAGGTCAGGGTGCGGCGGCCGGCGGCGTCGGTGATGTACTGCAGGAATTTGGTGGGCTTGTTGTTGGATTTGCGGCGTTCGTAGGTGAACGACATGGTGTTGCCGTTCTTGTCCACGATCGCCGACTGGAAGCCCTCGTCGTCGAAGAAGAACTGGGTGCGGTCGGGCTTGGTGAAGACCCACTGCCGCAGCGGGTCGGCCGAGCCGGTCTTCTGCAGGTACAGGTGCACGCCGCGCGGGTGCTTGTACTCGCAGTTGGCGGTGCAGGTGGGCGGGTCGCGCAGCCACACGTGGGTGGTGCCGTCGCCGTCGGTCAGCCGTACCTGTTCGGGCCAGTCCTGGCCGGGTGGGTGGCGGTGCAGTTGCGAGCCGAGGCGCTGCAAGGTGGAGGTCTGCAGTGACCAGCCGTAGCCCATGGACGAGGCGCTGGTGTCCAGGCTGTTGTAGGTCATCCGGACGAACGTCTGCGCGCCGCGGGAGGGGTTGGAGAAGGCGTTGTAGTTCCACACCACGTTGCCGGCGTACGGGTTGACCAGCGCGGTGCCGCCGGCGCCGGTGTTCTTGCCGGTGTAGGCGTAGAACTTCTCCAGACCGAGCAGGTCGCTGGTCGGGGACTCCAGGCGGATCTGCTGCGGCAGTTGCGGCAGGTGGTGGCTGGCGGACTTCCAGTTGTTGGTGGTGGTGTCCTGGGTGTCCCACACCAGCGACACCGCATCGGCCAGGTTGCCCGTCGCCAGCGCCGGGGCTTTGACCTCGGCCTGGACGGTGATCGTGTCACGAGGTTCCAGATCGACCGGCAGCGGGGTGAACAGCTGAGTGCCGCCGGTCACGTCCGTGCCGTCGGGCAGTTTCCAGAAATAGCCCAGCCGGGTCGAGCCCGCCGGCCAGGTCTCGCTGGTGGTGTTGGTGATGGTGACGTCGATCGTGCGCTGCTCGCCACCGGCCATCCGGGACGGGGTGGCGGGCGCGTGGTAGGTCAGCGTCGGGTCGTAGTAGTAGACCACCAGCCACGGCCGCACCTCCGGCTCAGCCGCCTCGGAGGAGGTGAAGGAGTCGCCGTTGCCGCTGGTCGGGCAGGCTTTGGTCGATTCGCTGTCGGCGCGCAGCAGCAGACCGTGGTTGCTGGAGGGGTCGCTGATCCAGCGCTGCACCAGCGTGTCGAACCCGCTGGGGGACCACCAGCTGGAGAAGTCGGGCTCGGTGGGGGAGGTCCAGAAGCCCTCCCCCACCGAGGTGGTCTCGTGGTCGCCGCCGGCCTTCGTCCAGGGCACGCCGGATGCGGCCTGCTGCCATGAGGCGGTGGCCTCATCGAAGGAGCGGGTCAGCGGGTAGAAGTGGTAGCTCGGCTCGAGGCCGCGGTGGGCGACCTGGAAGATCCGTAGGTTCGCCGAGGCCTGCTGGACGCCTGCCGGGATGACGGAGGTGTCGAACTTCAGCAGGGCCCTGGTGGTGCCGAAGGTGGTGCCGCCGAACCCTGCCGACAGGTTCGCGCGCTCGCCCAGCTTGTCGTGCCCGGTGCTGGGCTGGCAGCTGGTCAGTGTCGTGTCGGCGCTCGGCGGGAGGGTGGCCACGGTGATGCCCGCGTTGGGAAGACCGACGATGACCGGCCCCGATGTCGATGCCTCCCCGGCCGACCGGATGGCGACCACCCGGTAGGCCACCCTCGTGTTCGGCGTGGCCGAGGTGTCGGTGTAGGTGGTCGTCTGGTTGTCCAGTGGCGCCACCAGGGTGGCCGGGGACGGGATGAAGGAAAGGTCCTGGCTGCGGTGCACCTGGTACTCGGTCACCTCGCCGGGTCCGTCATAGGGCTTCCAGGCCAGCTCCGCGCCGGTGGCGTGCACCACCAGCGGCCGGCCCAGCTGCACCGACGGTGTCCCGTAGGTGAGGGTCAGCTTGGGCATCGGGTTCTCCGGGAAACCCGCGCCCCATGCGCCCTCGGCGTACTGCGGGCCGCCCGCTGTCACCGTCTCGTTGGCCGCCTTGATCATCACGCCGTGGTTCGGCGTCGTCCCGGCGACCCAGGCGCGGGCCAGGTCGGTGATGGTGTAGGTGTGCCAGATGTTGGCCTGGGCGGCCTGGAAGGTGGCGGTGGCGGCGACCTCACCCATCGCGGTGTTGATCGAGCTCCAGGTCACCGTGCTTGCTGCCCACGGCTGGGTCACCCGCCGCGCCTCCAGCGCCACCGATCCCGTCGAGCCGGCCAGCGTCTGGTCGTAGTACATCCCCAGCTCGGCCTTGTCGATCGTGGTCCCTTCGGGGACCGCCCCCGTCAGGTTGAACTGCACCAGCCCGCGATACACGCTGGTCCCCGAACGGCCCGCACTCAGCCGCAGGTCGCTGTCGTAGTTCGTGGTCGGCGAGGTGGAGACGATCATCGCGTCGCTGGAGGTGGACCCGTCCGGCGCGATGACGACGGTCGGGTCGATGATCACCGGCCAGGCCCGCTCGGGAGCGGCCAGCCAGCCCGGATCCGGGATGACCGTCAAGGTCGACTGCTCGCCCAGCGTCTGGGTGACGGCCGCGGAGAAGCGCTTGCCGTACGGCGAGGCCGCGTCGTCCGCAGAATCGATCATGAACGGCTTCGGGATCGTGAGCACCGTCCCCTTGCCGGACGGCGTCACAAACCCGATCGACCCGTCCGGGTTCGCCTTGGCCTGCAGGCCACCGGACATGCTGACGGTGAACTGGTAGGACGGGTTGCCCTGCGGGGCGCGGGCGAGCACGATGCTCTCCTTCACCCCGGAGGCGGTCACCTCGTACACCAGATCCACGCCCTCGCCGAACGCGCCCCGGTAGGTGACCTTCGCGCCGTCCACCTCCGGCTTGATCGTCCGTGCTTCGCCCGGCAGCCCGAAGGTCGCCTGCGCCGTGCCGATCCCGACCCGTACCAGCCGGTCGCTGCGCTCACCGAACCGGGCGACGAACCCCACCCGCTCGGCTGCCAGCGTGAACCCGTCCTCGGCGTGCTCGCGCACCCGGGTGTCCACCGGCTGCCACGTGCCGGACTCGTCCCGCACGTGCCGGCGCACCGGGGAGATCTCCACCTGCCGGCGGCCGTCCTCCAGCTCGAACGTCCGGCTGGAGGCCGTGCGCTGGTCGGTCAGCTCCTTGACCCGCTTGCCCGGCTCCTTGACGGGTTCCAGCTTCAACGGTGCGGGGCCGCCGTCCCGCCCCGGCAGAGTGATCTTTTCCTGGGCGGGGCGCATCTCGCCCTTGGGATCCTCGGTGAACCAGCCGGCCACCGTGCCGGCCACCGTGCCGGCCACAGCGCCGCTCACCCAGGACGCGAACCGGGACACCAGGCTCGGCCCGGCCGGGGCCGAGGTCGTCTGCGCCAGTGCCGGGGACGGCGGCGCCAGGGAGGCGAGCATGGCGAGGGCGATCACCATGGTGATCGCGCGCCGCCACCGTCCGTGACGACGGTGGCGCCGTAAGAGGGACTCGGAAAGCTGATCGGAGGGTAACTGGGGCAAGGCGCGCTCCACTCCAGACAGGCCCGGCAGGGCCGAGGGATAAGGATGAGATAAAGATCGGCGCGGCAAAAACACCCGCATCACGCCACAAAATCGGGCATTCAGTCAAGAATCACGCAGCGTGATCAGAGCTGGCTTTCGAACATCCACTCCCATGACCCCGAGAAGCGATCTCCGCTGCGAAGATTCATCGTGAGCCGACGGCCTCACCGACTCACGGTCAACGTGACTGTCTGTAAAAGCCGCAGATCACCGATCAGCCCGCAAGGAACCCGACAATTCGGACTCCCAGCAAACTCACAGCTAACTCATCCGGCACGCCGAGTTACCACATCACAGGCGAGCGCCACGTCTTGACGAGCGAAAGCATCCGTGTGTAGATCAATCCGGATCCACTCACAGGCAAGGGAGAGGTCAGGCATGGCAGCAAAGTCGGGAATGTCGGCTGCGCCTCGGACATGTCCACATTGCACCTAACAAGCTGAAGTGTCGGCATCGGCCTCGGCTACCTCGCGATCGAGCGGGACCCGAACTCGGCGCTCGGCGACATTTCGGCCGCCGAGGGCAACCGGTAACGTGGCCGCGTGGTCACAGTCGACGATGTACGGCAGTTCGCGCGCACGCTTCCCCGCTCGTCGGAGCGCCTCATCAGGGACCGGGTGAAGTTCCGCGTAGGCAAGATCGTCTACGTGGCGTTCTCGCGGTTGCCGAGCAGGCGGGCCGTCCAGTCGACGAACCCCCTGTCGCCGACCTCCAACCCATCGCCGTAGATCTTGTAGCTGTGGCCGGTGTAGTAGCACCGGCCACTTCCCTCCCCGGGTCGGGTGTCGCGCCGAGCGGCGGGGCCACGTGCTCGAAGCGTTCGTCCAGAACCGTGACCCTGGCTTACGGGTCCTTGATCCCGCAGGCGCGTACGGCATCGGAGAGGATGGCCAGGTGCTCGGCCGCATGCCGAGCGTCAACGAGAGCGGGGTCCAGGGGGAGCTTGCCACGCCCCTCATCCCGGCCCTCCTTCCGAGGACGGACCCACCGCACCGTAGAGCGGCGCGCGGCGCACAGGCTCGTGGCGACGCGCGGGTTAGGAGATGCTGCGGTAGAGGTCCCTGGTCAGGGTGGTGATGCGCTTGACGGAGGTGCTCCACGTGCTGCCCGCCGGGTGGGCCGTCAGCAGCGCCATGACGTACCGCTCCCCCTTGCCCACCAGCCCGGTCGTGTACAGCACGGGACGGCCGTAGTCGGGCACGCCCGAGCCGGCGGAACGCTGGGCGATCCATGAGATGGGTGCGCTCATCGCCCTGGCGTCACACCTGGTCGGCGGCGTCGTGCCGAACCCGGACCAGCCCTGCTTGACCGCCCACGGCCGGGGCAGCGCGTCCGGGATGCCGAAGGTCTGGTCGAAGCCGTCGGTGCCGCACGGCGTGGCCCTGCGCAGGTGGCCGAGGATCGTGTCCCTGACCCGGGCATCGGCGGTGTCCAGGAGGTAGCGGAACGTCCGGACGATGTCGTACGCGCTGAGCGAGCTGTAGCCCCAGAAGCCGGGCTTGGACGCGGGCGGCGGCGCGGTGTCGGACAGGCGGAGCTTGCGTGCCATCCGCACGATGATCTGCCCCTTGCCGCCCCGGTCCCAGAACGCCGAGGCCGCGTCGTCGTCGCTGGACCGCAGCATGATCTTCAGCAGCTTCGCGTCGGCGGCGGGCACGCTCTTGCGCCGCTCCAGGTAGTCGATCGCGATGAGGATCTTGATGACGGACGCCGAGCGGTAGGCGCGATGCGCGTTGCGGGTGGCCACGATCTTGCCCGCCTGCCGGTCGAACACCACCCATGCCGCCGTGGTGCCGGCCGGAACCCGGGGCGGCGCGGTCGCGGCGCCCTGGGCGGGCGCGGCGAGCGTGGCGACGAGGAGGGGCACGGCGGCCAGGGGCTTCATGCGCACTTGCCTATAACTACCAGACCCTTGACGTTCCAACTCAATCGGGTATAAACACAGATGAAACCAACAAGAAACGGCGGTGAATCAACATCATGTACGCGGAGGAGCGGCAGCAGGAGATCCTGCGGAGAGCGCGTGCCGCGGGCCGCGTCGACGTGGTGACGCTGGCCGCCGATCTCGACGTGACCACCGAGACGATCCGCCGCGACCTGACGTCGCTGGAGCGGGCGGGCGTGCTGCGCCGGGTGCACGGCGGCGCGATCCCCGTGGAGCGGCTGGGGTTCGAGCCCGCGCTGGCCGCCCGCGACGAGCTGATGACGGCCGAGAAGGAGCGCATCGCCAAGGCGGCGCTGGCCGAGCTGCCCGAGGACGGATCGGTGATCATCGATGCGGGCACCACGACGGGCCGGCTGGTCCAGGAGTTGCCCGCCGACCGCGAGCTCACCGTCGTGGTGAACTCGCCGCCGCTGGCCACGGTCCTGGCCGCCCGGCCCAATCTGCACGTGATCATGCTGGGCGGCCGGCTGCGCGGCAAGACGCTCGCCACGGTCGACGACTGGGCGCTGCGCCCGCTGGCGCACCTCAACGTGGACGTGGCGTTCATGGGCACCAACGGCTGCTCGCCCACCCGGGGGCTGACCACGCCGGACCCGGCCGAGGCGGCGATCAAGCGGGCCATGGTCAAGGCCGCGCAGCGCAGCGTGCTGCTGGCCGACCACACGAAGTTCTCCAACACCTACCTGTCCACGTTCGCCGAGCTGAGCGAGATCGACGTGGTGATCAGCGACACCGGGCTCGACGTCACGCTCGCCGCCGACGTGGCGGCGGCGGGGCCGGAGGTGATCAGGGCGTGATCCTCACCCTGACCCTCAACCCCAGCCTGGACCGCACCATCGCGATCGGCGCGCTCGACAGGGGCGCGGTCATCCGCGCCGCCGCCGCCCACCTGGATCCGGGCGGCAAGGGCGTGAACGTCTCGCGGGCCCTGCTCGCCAACGCCGTCGCGAGCAGGGCGGTGGTGCCGTTCGGCGGGGACGAGGGCAGGCAGCTCGTCCGTCTCCTCGCCGCCGAAGGGCTCGACATGGTCACCGTCCCGGTGGCCGGCCCGACCCGGTCGAACGTCACGCTCGCCGAGCCCGACGGCACCATCACCAAGATCAACGAGCCGGGCACGGCCCTGTCGCCCGGCGAGCTGGACACGATCGCCGAGGCGGTGCTGGCCGCCGCCCACGAGGCGGACTGGGTGGTCGCCTCCGGGAGCCTGCCGCCCGAGGTGCCCGCCGACGTCTACGCCGCGCTGTGCCGCAGGTTCGCCGAAGCAGGCATCCTCGTCGCCGTCGACACCAGCGGACCGGCGCTGGCCTGCGCGCTCGGCGCGGCACCGGCCCTGGTCAAGCCGAACGTGGAGGAGCTCGCGGCGGCCACCGGCATGCCCATCCGCTGCCTGGGCGACGTGGTGGAGGCCGCGGGTAAGCTGCGGGCGGCAGGCGCGCGCACGGTCCTGGCCAGCCTCGGCGCCGACGGCGCGGTGCTGGTCGAGGACTCCGGCATCTGGTACGGCGAGGCGCCGGTGACCGAGCCCCGCAGCTCCGTCGGCGCGGGCGACGCCATGCTGGCCGGGTTCCTGGCGGCCGGCGGGCACGGGCCCGACGCGCTGGCACAGGGGTTAACCTGGGGCGCCGCCGCCGTACGCCTGCCTGGCAGCCGCATGCCCGGCCCCGACGACATCGATCCGGCCGGCGTCGCAGTCGGCCCGCCCGACCCGGTCCGCCTGCTCACCTCCACCCCGCCCGCACCCGCTCCTCTCCCGTAACTCCCGGCGACGCCGGCTGATCCACTGCTCAACCCCCCGAAGGAGCAAGTCCCATGGCCGACACTTACACACCTCCGGTCACCGGAACCGGCGTCAAGGCCACCATCCAGCGCATCGGCGGCCACCTGGCCGGCATGATCATGCCGAACATCGGCGCGTTCATCGCCTGGGGCCTGATCACGGCGCTGTTCATCCCGACTGGCTGGCTGCCGAACGAGGACCTCGCGAAGATGGTCGGCCCGATCATCTCGACCCTGCTGCCGGTCCTCATCGCCTATACCGGCGGCCGGATGGTGCACGGGCAGCGCGGGGCCGTCGTCGGCGCGGTGGCGGTGATGGGCGTCGTGGTGGGCACCGAGGCCCCGATGTTCCTCGGCGCCATGATCATCGGCCCGCTCACCGCCTTGATCCTGAAATATGTGGACAAGTTCACCGAGGCGCGGACCAAGGCCGGTTTCGAGATGCTGGTGGACAACTTCTCCGCCGGCATCGTGGGCGGCGCGATGGCGATCGTCGGATTCCTCGGCATCGGGCCCATCGTGCAGGCGGTCACCACGGCCGCGGGCAACGCCGTCGAGTGGCTGATCACCAACAACCTGCTGCCCGTGGCGTCCGTGCTCATCGAGCCGGCCAAGGTGCTGTTCCTCAACAACGCCATCAACCACGGCGTGCTCAGCCCGCTCGGCGTCGCCCAGGCGGCCGAGCAGGGCAAGTCGATCCTGTTCATGCTGGAGTCGAACCCGGGCCCCGGTCTCGGGCTGCTGCTGGCGTACATGCTGTTCGGGCCGCGCGAGCTGCGGCCGAGCACACCCCCCGCGATGATCATCCACTTCTTCGGCGGCATCCACGAGATCTACTTCCCGTACGTGCTCATGAAGCCGCGCCTCATCGCCGCCGTCATCGCGGGCGGCGCGGCCGGGGTGTTCACGTTCATGATCACCGGGGCGGGCCTGGTCGCCACCCCGTCGCCCGGCAGCATCTTCGCCTACATCGCGGTCACCCCGAAGGGCGGCTGGCTGGGCTCCAGCCTCGGCATCCTCGTGGCCACAGCCGTGTCCTTCGCCGTCGCCGCCGTCCTGCTCGGCTTCGGCAGGGGCGAGAAGGCCGCCGATGAGGAAGTTTCCAGCACCGAACCCGCCACCAAGGAGGCGTAAGCCATGGACGCCAAGGACATCCGCAAGATCATCGTCGCCTGCGACGCCGGGATGGGCAGCAGCGTGATGCTCGCCTCCCAGCTGCGCAAGCAGCTCAAGGACAGCGGCGTCACCGTGGAGCACACCCCGGTCAACTCCATCCCGGACGACGCCGACGTGGTGCTCTGCCACGCCGGGCTGGCCGCCCGCGCCAGGGCCTCCGCTCCGGGGAAGGTGCTGGTGCCGTTCCAGATCTTCCTCGGGGACCCGGCGGTGACCAGGCTGGTGAACACCATCAAGAACGGCGGCACCGTCGATGCGTGACGACCTGCTCGACCCGCGGGCGGTGCGGCTGCACGAGAGCGCTCCCGACCGCGACGCGGCCATCCGCCTCTGCGGCCGGGTGCTGGTCGAGGTGGGGGCGGTCACCGAGCCGTACGTCGAGGCGATGCTCGAACGGGAGCGGTCGATCTCCACCTACGTCGGCGAGGGCGTCGCCATCCCGCACGGGACCGCCGCCTCCAAGGAGGACATCGAGCGGGACGCCATCTGCGTCGTACGCTTCCCCGGCGGCGTGGACTGGGACGGCGAGCAGGTCACGCTGTGCGTCGGCATCGCCGCCAGGCAGGGCGGCCACGTGCCCCTGCTGGCGGCGCTGGCCGAGATCCTGCTCGACCCCGACCGCGCCAAGGCGCTCCGCGAGGCCACCGAGGTCTCGCAGGTGATCAAGGAGCTGACATGAAAGTCGCCAGATTCCACGCCCCGGGCGACATCAGGATCGAGGACGCGCCCGAACCCGTGGCCGGGCCGGGCGAGCTGAAGATCCGGGTACGCAACTGCTCGACCTGCGGCACGGACGCCAAGATCTACAAGTTCGGGCACCACCACATCAGGCCCCCGCGGGTGATGGGCCACGAGATCGCCGGCGAGGTCGTGGACACGGGCGCACGGGTACAGGTGATCGCCGCGATCCCGTGCGGGACGTGCGGCGAGTGCCTGCGCGGCCGGCAGACGGTCTGCCCGAACCAGGAGTCGATGGGCTACCACTACGACGGCGGCTTCGCCGAGTACATGATCGTCCCGGCGAAGGTGCTGGCCGTTGACGGCGTCAACGCCATCCCTTCCGGCGTCGGGTACGCCGAGGCGTCCGTCGCCGAGCCCCTGGCCTGCGTGCTGAACGGGCAGGAGCTGGCGGGCGTCGGCGCGGGCGACGACGTGGTGGTGATGGGCGCGGGCCCGATCGGCTGCCTGCACGTACGCCTCGCGCGGGCGCGCGGCGCCGCCCGGGTGTTCCTCGTGGACGTCAACGCGCAGCGCCTGGCGATGGCCGCCGAGCTGGTACGCCCGGACGCCGCCATCGACGCCGACCCCGTCGAGCAGGTGCTGAAGCTGACCGGCGGGCGAGGCGCCGACGTGGTGATCACGGCGGCGGCGTCGGGGGCCGCGCAGGAGCAGGCGGTGCGGATGGCGGCCCGGCAGGGCCGGGTCAGCTTCTTCGGCGGCCTGCCCAAGGACGACCCGATCATCGCGCTGGACTCCAACCTGGTGCACTATCGGGAGCTGACGATCATCGGCGCGAACGGCTCCAGCCCCGCCCACAACGCCTCGGCGCTGCGGCTGGTGGCGGAGGGGGCCGTCGTGGTGTCCGACCTGATCACTCACCGGCTGCCGCTGTCCCAGGTCCTCGACGGGATCGACCTCGTCAGCAGGGGCGCGGCCATCAAGGTCACGATAGAACCGTAGGGAGGCGCTGTGATGGCACAACGAACGGTCGCCGTGGCCTCGGCCAGCGGCCTGCACGCCCGGCCCGCCAAGCTGTTCGTCCAGGAGGCGGTGCGGCTGGGGGTGCCGGTGACGGTGCGGCTCGGCGAGAAGGCCGTGCCGGCGAAGAGCATGCTGGGTGTGCTGTCGCTGGGCGCCGTCCAGGGAACGGAGGTGACGCTGGAGGCGGACGGGCCGGGGGCCGAGGAGGCGCTGGACGCGCTGGTGTCGCTGCTCTCGCGCGACCTGGATGCGGAAGAGGCCCTCGATGCCTGACACCACCCCCACCGACGGCCCCTCGCCCGCCGACGGCATCCGTCCTGACACCTTGCCTACCGGCGGCCCCTGGACCGGTGCCGCTGGGCGGATCACCGGGCTCGGGGTCAGTCAGGGGCGGGCGGCCGGCCCCGTGATCCGGATGGCCGCTCCGCCGCGGCTGCCCGCTCCCCGTACGGTCGCCGACCCCGGCGCCGAGGCCGCCGCGGTCGTCAAGGCGCTGGGGGCGGTCGCCGCCGACCTCGCCCAGCGCGCCACCGCCGCTCACGGCGAGGCGGCCGAGATCCTCGAGGCACTCGCCATGATCGCCGACGACCCGATGTTACGGGAGGAAGCCGAGGGACGGGCGAGGGACGGCCTCGACGCCGCGCACGCCCTGGACGCGGCCTTCACCCGGCATCGGGACGCCTTGGCGGCGCTCGGCGGCTACCTCGCGGAGCGGGCCGCCGATCTGGACGATCTCAAGCACCGCGCGGTGGCGTTCGCGCTCGACCTGCCCATGCCGGGGCTCCCCTCCCCCGGCCACCCGTACGTGCTGGTGGCCGAAGACCTCTCCCCCGCCGACACCGCCGGCCTGGGCGACGACGTGCTCGCGCTGATCACCGCCCGGGGCGGTCCGACGAGCCACACCGCCATCCTGGCCCGCGGCCGGGGCCTGCCCGCGGTGGTGGCCTGCCCCGAGATCGCCGGCGTCCCCGACGGCACCGTCGTCGGCGTGGACGGCATGACCGGCGAGATCGCCGTCGGCCTCACCGCCGAGGAGGCGGCCGAGGTCAGGGAGCGCGACCGCGCGGAGAAGGCCCGGCTGGCGGCGAGCCACGGCCCCGGCAGGACCGCCGACGGCCACCCGGTGAAGCTGCTGCTCAACATCGGCTCGGCCGCGGACCTGCGTCCGGATGCGGAGGGCGTCGGGCTGTTCCGCACGGAGTTCCTGTTCCTGGACCGCAAGCAGGCGCCCACGTTCGAGGAGCAGGTAGCGGCCTACGCCGAGGTGTTCACGCAGGCCGAGACGGTCATCGTCCGCACGCTGGACGCCGGCACCGACAAGCCGCTGCCCTTCCTGGGCCTGCCGGAGGAGCCGAACCCGGCTCTGGGCGTCCGTGGCCTGCGGGTCGACCGCCTGCTGCCCGCCGTACTGGAGACCCAGCTGGACGCGATCGCCGAGGCCGCCAAGGCCACCGGCACGCAGGCGTGGGTGATGGCGCCCATGGTCACCACGATGGGCGAGGCGTCCGGTTTCGCCCGCCGCGCCCGCGCCAAGGGCATCGCCAGGGTCGGGGTGATGGTGGAGGTGCCGGCGGCGGCCCTGCGGGCGCGGCGGCTGCTGCAAGAGGTGGACTTCCTCAGCATCGGCACCAACGACCTGGCCCAGTACACCTTCGCCGCCGACCGTCAGCACTCCACCCTGGCCGACCTGCTCGACCCGCGCCAGCCGGCCCTCCTGGAGCTGATCGCGATGTGCGCTGAGGCGGGGCGGGAGGCGGGCAAGCCGGTCGGCGTGTGCGGCGAGGCGGCGGGCGACCCGCTGCTCGCTCCCCTGCTGGTGGGGCTCGGCGTGACGAGCCTGTCCATGGCCCCGGTGTGCGTTCCCGCAGTCCGGGAAGCCCTTGCGGCGCTCACCCTGCAGGAATGCCGGGAACGCGCCCGCGCGGCCCTCTCCTAAGGCCACTGGTTTGAAGGAAGAAAAGAGGTTTACCTGCCGGTCCTCCGAATCCCCCATTCCGGAAGTGAAGCGCGGCGCCGACCGTCAGGGCATCGCCCAAGCGTGTGATGGGAGCGCCGCCTATCAGGTCCGCGGGTCCGGCCGGCGGCCCACACCCACCGGCGGGGACGTTCATCGTGCGCCGCCTCAGCCGCCAGCGCAGGTGCGTGCCTCGGAGCTCGAATCCGGGTGTTCCTGAGCACAGCTCATTGTGCGGGTTTTCCGGAAATCGCGTCGGCGAATATCTCTGGAATTTGACAATTCCAAAACATGGCCTTCGGGTATGAGGTATACTCTAAATACCGAGGACATTTCGTGCGTTGACATTCAGGTCGGCGTCGCCCACGGCGAAACATGGCTTCGGCCCTTCGCGGGGCCCGGACAGGCACCCATGACGCCAACCGTCCCCCTTCACCTCTCGCCGTCGAGCACTGGCGTGTCAAGGCCGATACCGCCTTCCAGTGCGGCGGGCCGGGCTCTGGCCGGCAGGCGTCTCAATCCGGCTTTCTCCGATGGGAGACGTTCATGATCAGTGACACCCGCCCGCTCGGTGGGACCGGGACATCGGCCCCCACCACGATTCACCTCAGCGGCGAGATCGACCTCTTCACCACTGCGGCGCTGCGCCGGCAACTCCTGAACGTGTTGCGCCACAGCAGCAACCTGCTCATCCTCGACTTGTCACAGGTGAGCTTCTGCGACGCCGGCGGGCTGGCCGTGCTCGTCGGCATCCAGCGCCGCGCTCGCGCGCAAGGGATCGCCCTTGCGCTGACCGCCCCGCGCCCGTACATGTCCCGGCTCCTGCATCTCACCGGCCTGGACCGAAGTCTGCGAGTGGCGGCCTGACCGCCGACCGCACACTCCCGCGACGAGCGCGGTCATCGTCACAGTTTGACAAGCTTGGTATACGGCGCGTTGATGCGGCGCGTCTCCGCACCGAAATCAATCAGAACGGCAACATTTTGCTCGACTGCGATCACTCGGCCGAGGCCGTATTTGTCGTGGCTGACTTGGTCGCGCACGGCGAACTGCTCAATGGGCGGTGGTGGGGGCTCCGCAACGTTGAAGGGACTTCCAGGCAGGCGTCGCCGGGCCGCGGCTTGATGTCTCATTGATTCCAGTATGCGGCCTGCCAGCGAATAAATCGACCGTTGGCAAGAAACTGACGTCGCCCGCGGCCTCCGCTCGCATGACGGTGCCGGGCATGGCAAGGACCCGATCCCGCTGTGGTGCGGGACCGGATCCATGACCCGTGTCAGGTCAGGCGGGGACGATGTTCTCCGCCTGCAGACCCTTCTGACCTTGGACGACGTCGAAGGACACCTTCTGGCCCTCGTGCAGCTCGCGGTAGCCGCCGCTGGCGACGATGTTGGAGTAGTGCGCGAAGACGTCGGGTCCGCCGTTGTCCTGTGCGATGAAGCCGAAGCCCTTTTCGGCGTTGAACCACTTGACGGTTCCGGTTGCCATGTCGATCTCCTTGAGATGTGCAGGAAACGCAATTCGCACCGTGCGAATTGCCGTGTCGCTGCGATGAGCCCATCCGGAGATGACCGGAAAACAAAAACGCGCCCGAAGATCTTCTGTCGGGCGCGCACAAAGTCTTATGGGTACCACAACTACAACTGCTTGCAGTCTAGCACACCCATCCGGTCCACCGCGCCTTGGCGGGCTGTCGCGAGCGACAGCGTCTCGGTCAGGTGGCGGGTTCGGGGTTGTACGCCCTGAGCTGGAGGTTGTCGTTCTCGACGTCGACCGTCACCCTGCCGCCCTCGGCCACCTCGCCGGTCAGCAACATCGTGGACAGCCGGTTGTCCAGCTCCCGCTGCACCGTGCGGCGCAGCGGCCGGGCCCCGAACTCCGGCTGGTAGCCGCGCTGCGCCAGCCAGTCCTTGGCCGCGTCCGAGACCTCCAGCGCGACGTCCTGGCCGCGCAGCCGCTGCCGGGTCTTCTCCAGCATCAGGTCCACGATCTGACGCAGTTGCTCGCGTTCCAGCCGCTTGAAGACGATCGTCTCGTCGATGCGGTTGAGCAGTTCGGGCCGCAGGGAGCGGCGCAGCAGGTCCATGAGCTGGTTCTCGAGCTGTGCCGGGTCGGCGGTGGACTCCAGGATGAGCGGGGCGCCGATGTTGCTGGTCATGATGACGATCGTGTTGGTGAAGTCGACCGTGCGGCCCTGACCGTCGGTGAGGCGGCCGTCGTCGAGCATCTGCAGCAGGATGTTCATGACGTCCGGGTGGGCCTTCTCGACCTCGTCGAGGAGGATCACGCCGTGCGGGCGGCGGCGTACGGCCTCGGTGAGCTGGCCCGCCTCCTCGTACCCGACGTATCCGGGCGGCGCGCCGATGAGGCGCGAGACCGTGTGCCGTTCCTGGAACTCGCTCATGTCGATGCGCACCATGTGGTCCTCGCCGCCGAACAGGGCCTCGGCGAGCGCCCTGGCCAGCTCCGTCTTGCCGACGCCCGTCGGGCCGAGGAACAGGAAGCTGCCGATGGGCCGGTTGGGGTCGGACAGTCCCGCCCGCGCCCTGCGTACCGCCTCCGCGATCGCGGTCACGGCCTCGTCCTGGCCGATGACGCGCTGGTGCAGGTGCTCTTCGAGCCGCATGAGGCGGTCGCGTTCCTGCTCGGTGAGCTGGGTGACGGGGATGCCGGTACGGCGGGAGACGACCTCGGCGATGTCCTCCACCATGACCTGCGGCACGGTGTCCCTGCCCTGCCTGGCGCGCTGCAGCTCGGGCCGGATCTTGTCGATCTCCCTGGTCAGGTCCTTGGCCCGGTCGAAGTCGTCGGCGGCGACGGCCTGGTCCTTGTCGCGGCGCAGCGAGTCCAGGCGTTCCTCCAGCTCCCGCACGTCGCTGCCGGGCGTGCGCGAGCGCAGCCGCACCCTGGCCGCGGCCTGGTCCATCAGGTCGATGGCCTTGTCGGGCAGGAAACGGTCGGAGATGTAGCGGGCCGACAGGCTCGCGGCGGCGTCGAGCGCCTCGTCGGTGATGCGGACCTGGTGGTGGGCCTCGTACGCGTCCCGCAGTCCCGCCAGGATCTCGACGGTCTCCTCGACGGTCGGCTCGGCGACCAGGAGCGGCTGGAAGCGGCGTTCGAGCGCGGCGTCCTTCTCGATGTTCTTGCGGTACTCGTCGATCGTGGTGGCGGCGATGACATGCAGTTCGCCGCGGGCCAGGGCGGGCTTGAGGATGTTGGCCGCGTCCATGCCGCCCTCGGCGGAGCCGGCGCCGACCAGGTTGTGCACCTCGTCGATGAAGACGATGATCTCGTCGGCGTGCTCGCGCACCTCGTCGATGACCTTCTTGATGCGTTCTTCGAACTCGCCGCGGTATTTCGTCCCGGCCACCATGCCGGTCAGGTCGAGGGCGACCACGCGGCGGTCCTTGAGCGTGTCGGGGACGCTGCCGTTGACGATGCGCTGGGCGATGCCCTCGACGATGGCGGTCTTGCCGACACCGGGCTCGCCGATGAGGCACGGGTTGTTCTTGGTGCGGCGCGACAGCACCTCGATCGACTGCTCGATCTCGTCCTCGCGGCCGACGACCGGGTCGAGCCTGCCCTGCCTGGCCTCCTCCGTGAGATCCCGGCCGAACTCGTCCAGCGCCGGCGTGTTCGTCGTCGCCCGGCGGCCGTCGCCCCGGCGGGCCGGGCCCGCCATGATGGCCTGCTGCAGCTCGTTCGCCGAGACACCCTGCTGCTGCAGGAGGCGGGCGACGCTGGAGTCCGGGTTGGCGGCCAGCGCGAGCAGCAGGTGCTCGGGGCCGATGTAGGAGGACTGCAGGGCGCGGGAGATGCGCTGGGCGTCCAGGATGGCGCGTTTGGCGGCGGGCGTGAGGGTCATGGGCGGCTCGGCGGGCTGGCCGGGGCCCGCCATCTCGTCGATGCGGTCACGCAGGCGGCCCAGGTCCACCCCCGCCGTACGCATCATGCCCTGGGCGGCGGCGTCGTCGATCAGCGCGTCGAGCAGGTCGAGCACGTCGAGGTCCGGCGCGCCGCGCTGCCCGGCCGCCTCCAGCGCGCGGCGCAGCACCTCTCTGGCCGAGGCGCTGAGCAGCTTGCCCACGTCCACGCGCTGCACACTGGGCCGGGTCGGCGGCCAGCCCTCCATCCCGCCGAACACCCGGCCCGTGAGCTCCTCGAACCCTCTGAACGGGTCCCCGCCGAAAAACGACCTGAACGGCATGTCCGCCATCGAAGTGCCCCCTCTACCCTCCAGGGCACACTTAGCCGCGCGGACCGCAAGCGATAGCCAGCGGCAGGCAAGTATCCGGTCAGGGGCGCCGGCGCAGGCTCACGTCGGCCGGCTGGGGCGGCATCCGGTCAGGGGCGCCGGCGCAGATTCGCGTCGGACAGCTGGGGCGGCTGCCGGCCCGCGTCGGCCGGGTCGAGCGTGACTCCGGGGGCGACGATCTCGTCGATCCGGTCGAGCACGTCGTCGCTCAGCCGCACGTCGGCGGCGGTGAGCCGGCTCTCCAGGTGCTCCATGGTGCGCGGCCCGGCACGAGTCTCACTCTGCGGCAACGAGGGTGCGGATGGGAGTCTCGCCGGAGACGAGTTCCAGGGTCTGGCCGGCCGTGCCCGGGTTGTCGAGCAGCGCCATGATCACGGCGGCCACGTCGTCGCGCGGCACCGCGCCCGGTGGCACCTCGGGCGCCAGCCGGACCAGGCCGGTGCCCGGCTCGTCGGTCAGGCGGCCGGGACGGAGGATCGTCCAGGCCAGGCCGTCGCGGCGGCGCAGGTCGTCCTCGGCGGCGGTCTTGGCGTCGATGTAGGCGGCCCACACCTCGTCCCGGCCGGGCGCCGGCGGCTTGCCCGCGCCCATGGAGGAGATCTGGATGAAGCGGCGAACGCCCGCCCGTTCGGCCGCGTCGGCGAGCAGCACGGACGCGGCCCGGTCCACGGTGTCCTTGCGTGCCGCGCCGCTGCCGGGTCCCGCCCCCGCCGCGAACACGACGGCGTCGGCGCCGCGTACGATCTCCGTCACCTCGTCCAGGCTCGCCTTCTCCAGGTCGCACACCACGGCCTCGGCTCCGGTGGCCTCGACGTCGGCGACGTGGGCCGGGTTGCGCACCAGGCCGACCGCGCCGGATTTCAGGCGCTCCGCCAGGCGCAGCGCGATCTTCCCGTGTCCTCCCGCGATGATGATCCGCATGGCTCTCATGGTGTCATGGAACCCATGAGCGACTTGCCGCAGGCTCCGGCGCCCGCTTTTCTCTTCGGCCTCGACGTGCACTCTGATCGACAGCGTCTACCAGCACGTCATCGCCTGGCGGCAGGCGTTGGCCGGCATGGGGATCGACCTGTCGGTGTGGCGCATCCACCGGTGGATCGGGATGAGCGGCGGGTTGTTCGTCAGCGCATTGCTGCGTGAGACCGGGCTGAGCTGACGCGGGAGCAGATCGACCAGTTGCAGACCATGCACATGGAGGCGTACGAGCGGCAGGTCCATTCCGTCAAGCCGCTGCCCGGCGCGGCCGAGCTGCTGTCCGAGCTCGGCGCGCGGGGCGTGCCGGGGCGATCGCGACCAGTGGGTACGCTCGCACGGGCGCCGCCCTGGTGCGCGTGGATCCGCGGCATGCCATGGTGGTGGGCGACAACGTCTGGGACCTGCTCGCCGCCCGCCGGGCCGGCGCTCTTTACGGAGGGCAACTGTTGCGACGAAGTCCCCGTGATCCGCGACCAGCGGTGGGTACGGGAGGGACGAGTTCGAACGTGCGGGGGCCTTAAGGGTGTACGCCGATCCGGCGGACATGCTGAACAGGCTCGACGAAATCGGCGTGCGGTTCGACCGACACGGAATATCCCGCCGAACTCCCGGGCTGGACCATGCGTATTCCCCATAGAGGAGCTTTGACAATGGACTTGGCAGACATCGGCGTCACCGGCCTGGCCACCATGGGGCGCAACCTGGCACGCAACCTCGCCAGGCACGGCTACGCGGTGGCCGTGCACAACCGGACGTACGGCCGTACCCAGCAGCTGGTCAAGGAGTTCGGCGGGGAGGGCACGTTCGTGCCGTCGGAAGACCTCGCCGGCTTCGTGGCCTCGCTGAAGCGGCCGCGGCGGGCGGTCATCATGGTCAAGGCGGGCGCGGGCACCGACGCGGTGATCGACCAGCTCGCCGACCTGATGGAGCCGGGCGACATGATCGTCGACGGCGGCAACGCGCACTTCGAGGACACCAGGCGGCGCGAGGCCGCGCTGCGCGAGCGGGGCATCCACTTCGTCGGCACCGGCATCTCCGGCGGCGAGGAGGGCGCTCTGCTCGGGCCCAGCATCATGCCGGGCGGGTCGAAGGAGTCGTGGGAGGCGCTCGGGCCGATCCTGCAGGACATCTCGGCCAAGGTGGACGGGGTGCCGTGCTCGGTGCACGTCGGGCCGGACGGCGCCGGGCACTTCGTGAAGATGGTGCACAACGGCATCGAGTACTCGGACATGCAGCTCATCGCCGAGTCGTACGACCTGCTGCGCCAGGCCCTGGGCGCGACCCCGGCCGAGCTGGCCGAGGTGTTCAGGGAGTGGAACCGGGGCGACCTGGACTCGTACCTGATCGAGATCACCGCCGAGGTGCTCGAGCAGGTGGACGCCGAGACGGGCAAGCCGTTCGTGGACGTCGTGGTGGATCAGGCCGAGCAGAAGGGCACCGGCCGCTGGACCGTGCAGAGCGCGCTCGACCTCGGGGTCCCGGTGACGGGCATCGCTGAGGCGACGTTCGCGCGGGCGCTGTCCGGGCACCCGGAGCAGCGGGCCGCGGCCGCGTCGCTGGCGGGGCCGAAGTTGTCCGGGGTCGGCGGGCGGGAGCTCATCGAGGACGTGCGGCAGGCGCTGTACGCGTCCAAGATCGTCGCGTACGCGCAGGGCTTCGACCAGATGGCGGCCGCCTCCAAGGAGTACGGCTGGGATCTGGACCTGGGCGCGATGGCCACCATCTGGCGTGGCGGCTGCATCATCAGGGCGAAGTTCCTGGACCGGATCCGAGCCGCGTACGACGCCGACCCGGGCCTGCCGACGCTGCTGGTGGACCCGACGTTCGCGGCGGCGCTGGACGCGGCGCAGGACGCGTGGCGGCGCGTGGTCACCACGGCGGTGCAGATCGGCGTGCCCACGCCGGGGTTCTCGTCGGCGCTGGCGTACTACGACGGGCTGCGGCGCGACCGGCTGCCCGCGGCGCTGGTGCAGGGGTTGCGCGACTTCTTCGGCGCGCACACCTACCGGCGGGTGGACAAGGAGGGCTCCTTCCACACGGACTGGTCCGGCGACCGCGCCGAACGCCCGGCCTAGACTCACGGCGCGGCCCGCTCCGACCGGAGCGGGCCGCCATCACCATTTCAGGCCGGCCGTCGTGAAGAACCAGAGCGACGAGGTCAGCCAGAGGGCGACCAGGGCGGTGAAGGCCAGCCCGCCGAGGATGGGGAACGCCCAGCCGGGAATCCCGCGCCGGGACAGGGCCAGCATCTTGGTGGTGAAGATCCCGTAGAAGAAGCAGCCCGCCAGGGAGTGGACCAGCACGCGGGTGTCGTCGTAGCGCGCTCCCAGCGCGTAGAGGCAGTGGAAGGCCACCGGCAGCGTCAGCAGGAACGCCAGCCGGCCCGACCAGCGGTGCACTCCATAGATCCAGGGCATGTCCAGCCGAATCCGGCCCCACATGACCAGGGCGGAGAAGAGCTGGACCGCGGCGAGGAGCAGCGCGCCCGTGGTCAGCCAGGCCTTCATCGGCAGCGCGCCGGAGAAGCCCGCGACGCCGACGGCGAAGCCGGTGGGCTCGTGCAGCGTACCGTAACGGCCGAGGGCGACCGCGACGAGCGCGCCCACGCCGAGGGGCAGGAGCAGCAGGATGGCCCCCGGGCCGGACCGGTGGGTCACTTCGGTGTCGTACATCAGAGCTCCCCCATGAATGCGTCCACGTCCTCAGGAGTGATCACCGCGCCCTTGATCACCGTGGCCTGCCCGGGCTCGGGGATCTCCGCGGCAATCAGGGCGCCGTCCAGGGTCACGGCGCCGACCCTGCTGCCGTCCGGCAGGTAGATCCATCCGGCCACCAGCTTCGCGCCCCGGACCTGAGCCGTCGCCCTGTAGAGGCCGGACGGCCTGCGTACCGTCGGCGCGGTGAAGTCCCAGCGCTGGTCCCCGATCGACAGTTCGCCGATGGCCCTGCCATCGGCGAGTTCGGCGCTCACGCCGGCGCCGCCGAAGCCGTCCAGAGTCAGGATCCCGCCGGTTGCCGTGCCCTGGAACCAGGCTTCGGTCCTGCCGTCGCAGAAGTACGCGATCGCCTTTCCGCCGCGAACGGAGATCGCGAGGAGCCCGCGGCTGCCCCGGACGCGGGTCGCGTAGTCGGCGCGGACCACCGCCGCCGCGGGCGCGGCGGCGCTCGCGCTGCCGGTCGGCGTCGGGGCCGGGTCTCGCGGTTCCGCGGCCGGATCCTCCTCGCTCGCGCTGCCGGTCGGCGTCGGGGCGGGGTCTTGTGCTTCGGCCGCGGGGTCCCGCACGGACGCCGAAGTCGTGCCGCCGGACGGTGGTGGGGGCAGCTCGGCGAGGCTGAGCGACGCCAGGGCGGCCGTGGTCACCATGCCCGCCAGCAACGTGAGGATGGGGCCGGACCTCGACATGGTCTCCTGCCTTGGATCGTTGGAGCCTATGCCTGTCCGTACGCGGAAAACGCGGCGGCGGTTCACCGATCCGGACGCCTTCGTCACCGAGGGGATGTCACCGCTGTACGGCGATGGCCGGTCGCAGCATCATGGACTTATGATCGTTCGCACGTGGCGGGGCTGGACGCGATCGGGCGACGCCAAAGCCTACGAGGCCTATCTGCTGCGCACCGGATTCGCCGGATACACCTCGACACCGGGCAACCGGGGCGCCTACTTCACCAGGCGCGACGCCGGCGACAGGACCGAGTTCTTCCTCATCTCCCTCTGGGAGTCGTGGGACGCGATCAGGGCGTTCGCCGGGGACGATCCGGGCAGGGCGGTCTTCTACCCCGAGGACGACGCGTTCCTGGTCGACCGGGAACGGACGGTCGACCACTACGAGGTGTTCGCCGGCGCTTGAGCCGGCGCGGCGCGGACCATGGTGCGCCTGGCGGCCCGGCCGGGTCAGCGGCCGCCGAGACCGGCCGGGTTGGCGACCGCCGTCACGACGCAGAAGCCGATCGGCCCGGCGGCGTCGTGCAGGGTGACGTGGCCGGTGGCGACGCCGGCCGCGTTGAGGTGTCCCGTGGCCTCGATGCCGAGGACGTCGCTCTCCGGGAGGCGGGCGAGGGTCAGCGTGTAGTCGGCATTGATGAAGCGCAGTCCGTCCGTTCCGGCGTTGCTGAGCGGGCTGGCGAAGTCGGCGGCCAGCGCCGCCCGGACGAACGGCGTCACGGCTTCTTCGTCCACCAGGGGATGCCTCTCCCGCATCCATGCCCGTCCCGGCCCGGGGGCGCCCCACTCGGTCAGCCGCCACAGGTCGAACGGCGGCTTCCACCCGGGCCCCTCGGCCGGCGGCCCGTCCGGCGCGGGCTCGTCCCAGGCGGGCGTGACGAGGGTCTGCGGGCCGTCCGGCGGCTCGCTCTGCCGCAGCAGCACGGCACTGGCCCGTCCGATCACTCCCTGCTCGGTGGAGAGGGTCGCGTCGGCGACCCGGATCCGGCGCCCGTCCCTGACCAGGGCGGTCTCCACGGTGACGGGCAGCATCGGGCTGTTGCGGAACAGGTCGACGGTCAGCCGGGCGAAGTGCAGGCCCGGCTCGGCGTGGCGCTGCTCGAGGGCGCGGGCGGCGAGACCGCCGAGGAGGCGGCCGTGGAGCATGTCGGGGGACCAGGGGCCGCGGGCGTGCGGGGAGGGGACCAACTCGCCCTGCTTCTGGGTGAAGAACGCTGTCGTCGACGACACAGAATCAGATTCTAGAGGAGAGCGGCCGCCGCCCGAACGCGTGCAGCCGGTCCCACGTACGAGACCGGCTGCGGCGTACGGCGCATCGCCGCCATCCGCTCTCCTCTAACCGCCCATCACGCAGAAGGGGTGGCCCTCCGGGTCGAGGAGGACGGTCCAGGAGTCGCCGCCCGGCTGGAAGGCGGGAACGGTGGCGCCCAGTGCGGTCAGTTCCTTGATGGCGGTCTCGACGTCGGGGACCTTGAACTCCAGGTGCACGTGCTTGCCGTCGGCCGGCCAGCCCGGCCCCTGGTAGCCGTCGATCCGCTGGAAGCCGAGGGAAACGGGGCCGCCTTCGAGGCCGGCGAAGTCGGCGTCGCCGTCGGTGAGCCGCCATCCTGTCGCGCCGGCGTAGAAGGCCGCCAGGGCCGCCGGGTCGGCGCAGTCGATGACGATGGAAGAAAGTGTCGTCGTGCTCATGAGGCAAGGGTGCCGGTGGCGGGACGGCCGGGTCTTGAACATCCTTGCGCGCCGGGATTTGTCGGAGGGGCGGCGTAGCGTTCGCACCGTGCGTTCCTCCGTGCTTCTCGCCACCGGGCCCGGATTCACGCTCGACGCGGTGACCTGCGTCGACGACCACCGCGGTTGGTCACCCGCCGAGGTCAACCCTCGCTATCGGGTGGTGCTGGTGCGCCGCGGCATGTTCCGGCGCAAGGCGGACGGCCGCAGCGCCGTCGCCGACCCGGCCATGGCCTACCTGGCGGCGCCGGGCGAGGAGGAGCACTTCGCCCACCCTGCGGGCGGCGACGTGTGCACCTCCCTGTCGCTGTCGCCCCACCTGTGGCGGATGCTCAGCGGCGAGGACGCCCGGACGACACGCTCGACCGTCTACGTCGACGCCCGCCTCGACCTCGCCCACCGCCGCGTGCTCGCGGCCGCGCGCGGCGGCGACACCGACTTCGCGGTGGCCGAGTCGCTGCTGCCGCTGATCGGTGCCGCCCTCGCCCAGGCCGCCGACTGCCCGCCGGAGGCTGCCGAGAGCCGTCCGGGGGCCACCACCGGCCGTCCAGGGGCCGCCACCGGCCGTCCGGGGCCTGCCGCCTCGCGCACGAGCGCCGCCCTCGTCGGCGCCGCCCGTGAGGCCATCACGGCCGGCCACCCGGCGGCGGGCGGGCTGCTGTCGCTGGCCGAGTTCCTGGAGGTGTCGCCTTACCGGCTCAGCCGGGCCTTCACCCGAGAGCTCGGCATCTCGCTCACCCACTACCGCAATCGGGTGCGCGTGGGCCGGGCGCTCGACCGGCTGGAAAACGGCGAGCCGAGCCTGGCCGCGCTCGCCGCCGAGCTGGGGTTCGCCGACCAGGCGCACCTGACCCGCACGATCCGCCGGCACGTCGGCCACACGCCCACGGCCCTGCGCCGCCTGCTCGCCCCCCGGTGATCCGTGAGCGCTGGATTTTCGCCGGTCCGCAGCCATAAGCTCCCCCAATGCGCGATCTAGGTGAGGACCCCCGCCCCGTCCGGGGTGCGGTACGCGAGATTCACGTGCTCAACGGCCCCGCCACCCTGGCCTACTCCCCCGACCTCGACGGCTTGGCCGATCCCGGGGAGATCGTCTGGGCGTGGGTGCCGTACGAGGAGGACCCGTCGCGGGGCAAGGACCGGCCGCTGCTGGTCGTGGGCCGCACCGGGCGCAGGCTGCTGGGCATGATGTTGTCCAGCAAGGGCGACGACGGGCCCGAGTGGTTGCCGCTGGGCGCGTGGGGGCGCGACGGCCGGGCGTCGTACGTGCGGCTGGACCGGGTGTTCGTGCTCGACGAGGACGACATCCGGCGGGAGGGCGCGGTGCTCGACGCCGACCTCTTCGCCCGGGTCGCGGCCCGCCTCATGAAGACGCACGGCTGGGGCGCCGGCCGGTAACCGCCAGCGGCCAGGGGCACCACTGCTGAGGAGCGCGGCCTGGCCGTGGCCGCTACCGGCCAGGGGCCCCACCGCTGAGGAGCGCGGCCTGGCCGTGGCCGCTACCGGCCAGGGGCCCCACCGCTGAGGAGGGCGGCCGGCACGATCAGGGCTTGGGCGCGGCCGGCGGGGAAGGCCCAGATGTGCTTGCCGGCCGCGATCACCAGCGCGACAGGCGCCCGCAGCCCGAGCTTGATCACGCGCAGTGCGGCGCCGCCGGCCGGGGCCAGCGCGAACAGGTCACGGCCGCCTCCCGCCAGGACCCCGTTCGCGCAGACGAGGAACGGCACCGGCCCGTCCGGCGCCTCCACGAGCCGCCTGGGCTCGCCCGACCAGGCCGAGACGCGCAGCAGCCCGCCCCGCACGCTGATCCATAAGGAGCCGGCGCACACGGCCATGCCCCCGCGCTCGCGCGGCCCGAGGTCGATCTCCCTGGGGCCGCCCCGCAGCAGGGTGTCGCGCGTCGAGGTCCACCACAGTCGCTCCCCCTCCACGGCGCACGAGTCCAGGCCGGTCAGTTCCACCGGCTCGGCTAATCGGCCGGGGCCGGTGAGCCTGCGCGCCTGGCCGCCGGCGACGGCCCAGATCTCCCCGCCGCCGGCGAGCACCCGGCCGTCGAAGCGTGCGCTGGCGTGCGGCGTGCCGTCGGGGTCGAGCCAGTACACCCGGCCTGCCGCGGTCCCGGCCAGGGTCCCCTGCAGCGAGCCCTCGGGTGACGCCGTGCCCGCGAACGTCCTGGGCACCATCACGGTCTCCGGCAACGTGCCCGGCACCCCCGCCGTGCCCGGCACCGTCCCCGGCACCGCCGCCAGGGACCGCAGCTCCGGCGTACGCGCCCCGTTGTCACCGCCGGCCTCAGGCCGGGGCAGCGGCGTGCCGGATGTCGTGTAGGCGTGAACTCCGTCGGTCCCCGCGCACCACACAGTGGTCCCGTCCGACGCGGCTGCCCGGACGGGGCGGGGCAGGTCGATCTTCGTGACGGAGAGGTCCATGCGCTGGCCTTTACCCCGGACTGCGGCCTCCCCTCACCCGCCCTGGCACCAAACGGTGAGGTGGCCCCGCGCCAGGCGGATGAAGGCCAGGCCGGACATGCCCGCCCTGACGCGGGCACTCCGTGACACGCGCGCCCTCTCGCGGGGCAGGCCGCAAGAACTCGGCTGGACCGCCGCCACACACGAACGCCCCACCACCAGGCCGCGGCCTCGTGACACGGACCCGTGAAGACACGGGGCGCATGGTGACACGCTTTGCCGCCGCATGCCCGCCATCTCTCCTTCAGGGGCGGAAACCAGCGCTCCTCAGGAGAATGAGGACGCGCGGGCGGCAAGGGGGCGGCCCCGGTCATCGGCGCAGCTCACCCGGGCTGGGATCATTGGCCTCATGCGTGTTGTGGTGATCGGAAGCGGCATCGTCGGAGCCGGCGCGGCTTACTACCTGAGCGGCCGGGGCGCGGACGTGACGGTGGTGGACGGCGGGTACCAGGGCGAGGCGACGCAGGCGGGGGCGGGCATCGTGTGCCCGTGGGTGGACCATCCCGAGGACGACGCCTGGTACCGGCTCACCCGCGAGGGCGCCCGTCACTACCCGGACCTGGTGGAGACGCTGGGCGAGGACATCGGGTACGCCGAGGTCGGGGCGCTGCTGGTGGCGGAGGACCCGGCGGACCTGGAGCCGGTGCGCGCCCTGCTGCGCCGTCGCTATCCCGAAGCACCGGAGATGGGCCACATCACCGACGTGGCCGCCCCGGCCGAGCTGTTCCCGCCGCTGTCGGACACCCTGAGCGCCCTGCTGGTGCCGGGCGCGGCCCGGGTGGACGGTTGTTCGGTACGCGACGCGCTGCTCGCCGCCGCCATCGCCCGGGGCGCCGAGGTGCGTACGGGCGCCGCGCGGCTCACCCCTGACGGCGAGGTCCTCGTGCACGCCCTGGCCGGTGCGGCCCCCGGCGAGCCGTCGCCTCCGGCCGCCCCGCTTCAGCCCCTCGGGGAGCGCACCCCGCCCACGCGCCAGCAGCCGGGCGTGAGCGGCGAGACGACGTCCTGGCGGCAGGCCGCGCCGCTCACCCCCTCCGCCCCGCCGCCCGCGACCATGGGATCGGCCCGCCGGTTCGCCGGCGAGAGCACTCCTCTTGACGCCGACATGGTGATCGTCGCGGCCGGCGCGTGGACGGGCGAGGTGTGCCGGCCGCTGGGCGTGGAGCTGCCGGTGTTCCCGCGGCGGGGCCAGATCCTGCACGTGACGCTGGAGGGCGTCGACACGGCGTGGTGGCCGATCGTGTTGCCCAGCGCCGGCCCGTACCTGCTGGGCTTCTCCGACTCGCGGGTGTTGATCGGCGCGACCGTGGAGGATGTGGGGTTCGCGCCGCGGGTCACGATGGGCGGTCTGGACGAGCTGATCGAGGCGGGGCTGCGGGTGGCGCCCGGATTGTTCGGGGCGTCGGTGACGGAGACGCGGGTGGGATTGCGCCCGGTGTACGCGCCGGGCCCGGCCCTGATCGGCCGGCTGACCGGCCGCGTGGTGGTCGCGACGGGCCTGTCCGCGTACGGCCTGACGGCGGGCCCGTTCACCGGCAGGATCGCCGCCGCGCTCGCCCTGGGCGAGGAGCCGCCCATCGACGTCACGCCCTACGCGCCGCCCCGCGTGTGAGCGGAAGGGCTCGACGGTCCCGCGCGAGCCGCCCGCCCGGCACCGTCATGCTGGTCGGCCTGCACTCCGACACGACGTCCGGCCACTACCCTGACGGCCGGACGAGGGACTACCTGCCCGAGATCGACTTGCTCCGCTTCGACGCGCACCTGGCCTTCGCCGTGGCGGAGCCGCTACGTGGCCGCGGGCACGCTGGAGGGCAGCCCCGGACACGGACCCGCAATGTGACCTGAATCACACTTTCTACCGCTTCACAAGGATGTAACCGATTACATACCCTCATGTAACCGATTACATGGAGGTCAGGTGGCTCGCATCAAAGATGTCGCCGCGCAAGCGGGCGTCTCGGTCGCGACCGTCTCCCGGGTGCTCAACAACAACCCCTCGGTCACCGAGGAGACCCGCAACCGGGTCCACGAGGCGATGGCCGCGCTGAACTACCGGCCCAACGCCGTCGCCCGGTCCCTGCGCACCGAGGCCACCAGGACACTCGGGCTGATCATCGGCGACATCCTCAACCCGTTCTTCGCCGAGCTGGCGCGGGCCGTGGAGGACGAGGCCCGCGAGGCCGGTTACACCGTGATCATCGGCAACGCCGACGAGCGCCCCGACCAGCAGGACCACTACGTGCGCACCCTGCTGGAACAGCGGGTCGACGGGCTGCTGATCTGCCCTACCGCCGAGGTGACGCCCCTGGTGGAGGAGGTCAGCAGGGGCGAGCGGCCGCTGGTCTTCCTCGACCGGACGCTCAGCGGCGTGGAGGTGCCGTCCGTGCGGGCCGACGGCAGCACCGCCATCGCCGAGCTGGTCGCTCACCTGCGCGCCCTCGGGCACCGGCGGATCGCGTTCGTCTCCGGGCCGAGCACTCTGTCCACGGGGCGGGAGCGGACGGAGGCCTTCCTGCGGGCGGCGGCCGAGCACGGCCTGGAGGTTCCCGAGGAGTACGTGCGCGTCGGCGACTTCCGTGCCGGCAGCGGCCAGCGGATCACCTCCGAACTGCTCGACCTGGCCGAACCACCGCAGGCGATCTTCCTGGGCGACAACCTCATGGCCCTCGGCGCACTCGACGAGGTCCGCGAGCGCGGCCTGGACATCCCCGGCGACGTCGCGTTGGCCTCGTTCGACGACGTGCCGTGGTTCAACCACATCCATCCACGCATCACCGCGATCAGCCAGCCCACCGCCGAGCTGGGCCGGCGCGCGGTCCGGTTGATCCTCGACGAGCTGCACGGCCGGGCCACCGAGTCGGTGGTGCTGCCCGCGACGCTCGTGGTGCGCGAGTCGTGCGGAGAGACAGGCACACGGAAGGAGGACGGCTCGTGAGCCAGGCACGGGAGATCCTGCGCGTGGAGGGGCTCGGCAAGAGGTTCCCCGGCGTGGTGGCGCTCGACGGCGTCGACTTCGACCTGCGCGAGGGCGAAGTGCACGTCCTGCTCGGCGAGAACGGCGCCGGCAAGAGCACGCTCATCAAGATGTTGTCCGGCGCTTACCAGCCCGACAGCGGACGCATCCTCGCCGACGGCGAGCCGGTCGCCGTCCGGACCGCCGCCGACGCCCAGCGGCTCGGCATCGCCACGATCTACCAGGAGTTCAACCTGGTCCCCCAGCTGACCGTGGGCGAGAACCTCGCCCTGGGCCGGCCGCCTCGCCGCTTCGGGTTCGTCGACACGCGGCGCATGCATGAGCAGGCCCGCGGACTGCTCGACCAGGTGGGCATCGACGTCGACCCGCGCACCCGCGTCGCCGACCTGGGCATCGCGCAGATGCAGATGGTCGAGATCGCCAAGGCGCTCGCGCTGAACGCCCGCGTCCTCATCATGGACGAGCCCACCGCCGTGCTCACCACCAGCGAGGTGCGGCGCCTGTTCGGCCTGGTCGGGCAGCTGCGCGAGCGGGGCGTCGCGGTGGTGTTCATCACCCACCACCTGGAGGAGATCGCCCAGATCGGCGACCGGGTGACCGTGCTGCGCGACGGGCGCTCCGTGGCGCAGGTGCCGGCCGGCACGCCCGAGGAGGAGCTGATCCGGCTCATGGTGGGCCGGCCCATCGACCAGCAGTACCCGCGCCAGGTCGCCACGGCCGGCGAGCCGCTGCTGCAGGTGCGCGATCTGAGCCGGGCCGGAGCGTTCTCCGGAGTGTCGTTCGAGGTGCGCGCCGGCGAGGTCGTCGGCCTGGCCGGGCTGGTCGGCGCGGGCCGCACCGAGGTGGCCCGGGCGGTGTTCGGCGCCGACGCCTACGACTCGGGCGAGGTGCTGGTACGCGGCCGGCGGCTGCCCGGCGGCGACGTGCGCGCCGCCATGGAGGCCGGGCTCGGCCTGGTCCCCGAGGACCGCAAGGGTCAAGGACTTGTCCTGGGCGCCGACATC
Organism: Nonomuraea polychroma; assembly: GCF_004011505.1. Lineage (NCBI taxonomy): Bacteria > Bacillati > Actinomycetota > Actinomycetes > Streptosporangiales > Streptosporangiaceae > Nonomuraea > Nonomuraea polychroma. Next base: position 3,247,996 of record NZ_SAUN01000001.1, on the reverse strand, counting down.
GCCGAGAACCTGGGCCTGGTCACCCTGCGCGGCGCCACCCGCGGCGGTTTCGTCGACCGGGCCGGGCAGCGCCAGGCCGCCGCCCGGGTGGCCGCCCAGCTCGGCGTGCGGATGAGCCACCTCGGCCAGGAGGTGCGCACCCTGTCGGGCGGGAACCAGCAGAAGATCGTGATCGGCAAGTGGCTGCTCGCCGACGCTCACGTGCTCATTCTCGACGAGCCAACGCGCGGCATCGACGTCGGCGCCAAGGTCGAGATCTACCAGTTGATCAATTCGCTCACCGCCTCCGGCCACGCAGTCCTCATGATCTCCAGTGATCTGCCCGAGATCCTCGGGATGAGCGACCGCATCCTCGTCATGGCCAGAGGCAGGCTCGTCGGCGAGCTGGAGGCCGCCGAGGCGAACCAGGACTCCGTGATGGCGCTGGCCGTCACCGAGGTGGAGGATGCCCGTGTCCACTAACGTGCTGGCCGGACGGCCGGCGGCCAGGAGCCTGCTGGCCGAGAACGGCTCGCTGGCGGCGCTCGTCGTGCTCGTCGTGGCGCTGTCGTTGCTGTCCGGCGACTTTCTGACCGTGACGAACCTGCTGAACGTGGGCGTCCAGGCGGCGGTCACCGCGATCCTCGCGTTCGGCTCGACGTTCGTCATCATCACCGGCGGGATCGACCTGTCCGTCGGCGCCGTGGCCGCCCTGTCGGCGATCGTGCTGGCCTGGACGGCCGCCGACACCGGGCTGCCCTGGCCGCTGGCCACGCTCGTCGCCCTCGCCGTCGGTGTCGGGTGCGGGCTGGTCAACGCCGCGCTCATCGCGTACGGCAAACTGCCGCCGTTCATCGCCACGCTGGCCATGCTGGGCGTGGCGCGCGGGCTGGCCCTGGTGGTCTCCCAGGGCAGCCCCATCGAGATGCCCGAGGCGGTCTCCCACCTCGGCGACACCGTCGGCGGCTACCTGCCGGTGCCCGTGCTGGTCATGGCGCTCATGGGCGTGATCGCCGCCGTCGTGCTCAACCGCACCTACGCAGGCCGGGCGATGTACGCCATCGGCGGCAACGAAGAGGCCGCCCGGCTGTCCGGCATCGCCGTCAGCAGGCAGAAACTCGTCACCTACGCCCTGTCCGGCGCGTTCGCCGCGGTGGCCGGCATCGTCCTGGCCAGCCGGCTCGCCTCGGCCCAGCCGCAGGCCGCCTCCGGCTACGAGCTGGACGCGATCGCCGCCGTGGTCATCGGCGGGGCGAGCCTGTCGGGCGGCAAGGGCAGGGCGCTCGGCACGCTGGTCGGCGCCCTCATCCTGGCAGTGCTGCGCAACGGGTTGAACCTGCTGTCGGTCTCGGCCTTCTGGCAACAGGTGGTCATCGGCGTGGTGATCGCCCTGGCCGTCCTGCTCGACACGCTGCGCCGCCGAAGCAGCCGCTGACATCACCGCAAACCCAGTAAGAAATAGTGAGGTACCACCATGCGCATCCACGCCCTCATCGCGGCGGGCGCCGCACTGACCCTCGGCCTGACCGCCTGCGGCTCGTCCGGCACGTCCTCCTCCGGCTCGCCGGGAACCGCTTCCGGCGGCGACGTCAAGGTCGGCATGTCGATCTCCACCCTGAACAACCCCTACTTCGTGCAGCTGCGCGAGGGCGCCGAGGCCGAGGCCAAGAAGCTGGGCGTCACGCTGACCGTCACCGACGCCCAGAACGACGCCTCCCAGCAGGTCAACCAGGTGCAGAACTTCACCAGCCAGAGCATGAAGGCGATCATCATCAACCCGGTCGACTCCGACGCCGCCGCGCCGGCAGTCAAGATCGCGGAACGTTCCAGCATCCCCGTGATCGCCGTGGACCGCGGCGTCAACGGGACTACGGTCGCCCAGACCGTCGCCTCCGACAACGTGGCCGGCGGCAAGCTGGCCGCGGAGCAGCTCGCCAAGGAGATCGGCGAGAAGGGCGAGGTCGTCCTTCTGCAGGGTGTGCCCGGCACCTCGGCCTCGCGCGACCGCGGCCAGGGTTTCACCGAGGGCATCAAGGCGTTCCCCAACATCAAGGTCGTCGCCCAGCAGCCGGCCGACTTCGACCGCGCCAAGGGCCTGGACGTCATGACGAACCTGCTGCAGTCGCACCCCGGCGTCACCGGCGTGTTCGCCGAGAACGACGAGATGGCGCTCGGCGCGATCAAGGCGCTCGGCGCCAAGGCCGGCAAGGAGGTCAAGGTCGTCGGCTTCGACGGCACCCCCGACGGGCTCAAGGCGATCGAGGCCGGCACACTGGCGGCCAGCATCGCCCAGCAGCCGGCCCTGCTCGGCCAGCAGTCCGTGCAGAACGCCGTCAAGGCCGCCAAGGGCGAGAAGCTGGAGGCCACCCTCAACGTGCCGGTGAAGGTCGCCACGAAGGACAACCTGTCCGAGTTCACCGGGGCATGAGCGCGGTGGGTGAACACGGCGACGGCCCGCCCCGCCACCCGTTCGATGTCGTGGTGGTGGGGTCGGCCAACGCCGACCTGGTCGTCCGGGTCGAACGGCATCCCGCGCCGGGCGAGACGGTGCTCGGCTCGGAGCTGGCCGTCCACCCCGGCGGCAAGGGCGCCAACCAGGCCGTGGCCGCCGCCCGGCTCGGCGCGCGGGTGGCGCTGCTCGGCCGGGTCGGCGCCGACCAGCACGGGCGGCTGCTGCGCGAGTCGCTGGAACACGACGGCGTGGACCACGGTCACCTGCACGACACGCCGGCCGCCAGCGGCATCGCGATGATCGCCGTCGGGCCGCAGGGCGACAACAGCATCATCGTCGCCCCCGGCGCCAACGCCCGGGTCACGGAAGGCGACGTGCTGCAGGCGGCGCCGCTGCTGCGGTCGGCTCCGGTCGTGTCCCTGCAGTTGGAGATCCCGCTGCCGGCAGTGCTCGCCGCGGCCCGGCTGGCCCGCCGGGCGGTGGTCAACCTGTCGCCGGCCGCTCCGGTGCCGGACGAGCTGCTGGCCCTGTGCGACCCGCTGGTCGTCAACGAGCACGAGGCCGCCCTGCTGCTCGGCGTGCCCGGCGAGGCGGACCGGCAGGCCAAGAGCCTGCTGGCGCTCGGCCCCCGCTCGGTCGTCATCACCCTGGGCGCCGACGGGGCCGTGGTGGCCGAGGACGGCGCCGTCCACGCGGTGCCCAGTCCCCGCGTGGCGGCCGTGGACACCACCGGGGCCGGCGACGCGTTCACCGGGGCGCTGGCCTGGCGGCTGGCCGTGGGCGAGCCGCTCACGGCTGCCGCGGCGTTCGCCGCCAGGGTGGGCGCCGCGGCCGTACGCAGACCGGGGGCGCAGGATTCGTACCCGACGATGGCGGAGGTGGAGGACCTGTGAAGCGCGGCGGCGTCATCAACGCGGCCCTGGCGGGCGCCCTGGCGCGGCTCGGGCACACCGACGAGCTGCTCATCTGTGACAGCGGCATGCCGCTGCCGGCCGGCGTACCGGTGGTGGACCTGGCGTTCGTCGCGGGCATCCCGTCGTTCGCCGACGTGCTCGACGGCATCCTCGCCGAGATCGTCGTCGAGGGCGCCACGGCGGCCGAGGAGGTGCGCACGGCCAACCCCGCCTGCCACGAGCTGCTCGGCGAGCGGCTGCCAAGGGTGGCGTACGTGCCGCACGAACGGCTCAAGCAGCTCTCCGCCGCCGCCAAGCTGGTGGTGCGCACCGGTGAGGCGCGGCCGTACGCCAACGTCATCCTGCGCTGCGGCGTGGCCTTCTGACCGCCGCTGCCTGCCGCCCTTGGACGTCACGCCCACCGCGTGAGTGAGAAGGGCTCCACGACCCGCGCGGACAACGCGCAGCCCGTAGCTCACCCCGGCCGCCGTGGGACGCCACTCACGCATGCCGGGACGGCGTGCCCCGCCCGGCCGACGTGAGGCTCTAGCCGCCGGGATCTCGGCGCCGCGTTCGCCCTTTGAACCGTGATTCTCGAGCCTGACGATCTCGGCGGGGGCGCCGGTCGCCTCGTGAGCTCACCGGCACCCCGGCGAAATAGCGTGACGAGCAGGTACGTATGATCGGTTTTCTCCCCACCGTGCACTCGTGGGGAGGACGCGTTGCCGCTGCTCGCACTGCTCGTGCTGGTGCTGCTCGCCGCCGCCTGCGCCGCCGAGCCGCCCGCACCCGTTCCCGTCGCTCGTTCCGCTCCCGCCGCTCGTGCCGTTCCTTCCGCCGCGCCGTCCAGCGCTCAGGCACGACCCGCCCCATCCGCCGCGCCCGAGCCGGTCCCGCTGAAGGTGCCGCACGCGGCCTCCGGCAGGTACGCGGTCGTGCGCGGAACCGCGCCCGCCCGGCGGGGTCGCGGGGCGGTGATCCGGTATCTGGTCGAAGTGGAGCGCGGCCTGCCGATCGACGCCCGCGCGTTCGCCGCCGAGGTGCACCGCATACTCAACGACGTCCGCGGGTGGGCCCGGTTCCAGCGGGTCGATCGCGGCCCGGCGCGGGTGCGGATCGCCCTGTCCAGCCCCCGCCTCACCATCCGCCAGTGCCTGCCGCTGCGCACCGGCGGCGAGTTGTCCTGCTGGAACGGGAGCCGCTCGATCATCAACGCCCTGCGCTGGGCTAAAGGCGTCCCGCAGTACGGGCACGACCTGGCCGCGTACCGCGCCTACCTGATCAACCACGAGGTCGGCCACGCCCTCGGGCACCACCACCAGTCCTGCCCCGGTCCCGGCCGGCTCGCCCCGGTCATGGTCCAGCAGTCGAAGTCGCTGGGCCGCTGCCGGCCGAACCCGTGGCCGCACCCCGGCCGCAAGCGGCGTGAAGGCGCTTAGAGGCCCTGGCCGGTGCCGACACCCCGGAGCAACGTGTCCACCACGCGGGTGGCGAGGGCGTCGGGGTCGGCATCGCGGCTCTGGGCCGCCTCATGGATCAGCGCGTAATAGACCCGCCTGGCCCATTCGGGATCGACGTCGGCCCGCAGCACCCCGGCCGCCTGCGCCCGTCTGAAGAGCCGGTCGCAGCGCTGCGACACGTCCTCGTGCACCCCGGCCACCTCGGGGTCGTCGGACAGCGCCCGGCTCATCGCGAACCCCCAGTCGCTCTTGACCCGCAGCACACTGGCCGTGACCTGGTAGAGAGCGACCAGCGGCGGCGTGCTCTCCGGGTGCGCGGACTCGACGGCCTCGGCGAACTGCCGCGTGGCCCACGCCGCCATCGCGTCCACCAGCGCCTCCCGCGAGGCGAAGCGCCGGTGCACGGTCGTGCGCGCCACCCCCGCGGCCTCGGCGATCTGCTCCATGCTGGCCGCCGGGTTCTTGCTGAGCACGTGCTCGGCCGCCTCCAGGATCGTCCGCACCGTCCGCGCCGCGTCGGACCGCATCGCCCGGGTCGTCTCACTCACCCCCACAGGGTACGACACCGTCACCATTTCCTATCTAGTTGCATCACTCATGTTGCAAGTCGTATGGTCGAAGCATCACGACTGACGCAACTCATGGAGGATCTCATGGATATGCACCTCACCGGCAAGACAGCCGTGGTCACCGGCGCGAGCAGGGGGCTGGGGCTGGCCATCGTCCAGGCGCTGACCGGCGAGGGGATGCGCGTGGTGGCCGCCGCACGGACGATCTCGCCGGCGCTGAAGGAGACCGGCGCGGTCGCGGTGGCGGCCGACCTGTCCACCGCGGACGGTCCCGCCGAGGTGATCGACCAGGCGCTGGCCGAGCTGGGCGGGATCGATCTGCTGGTCAACAACGTCGGCGGGGGCGACGGGGGTGAGGGGCAGACCGGCGGGTTCCTCGGCTTCACCGACGAGCAGTGGCGGCAGACCTACGACCTCAACTTCCTCAGTGCCGTACGCGCCACCAGGGCCGCCCTGCCGAGCCTCATCAGCCGCCGCGGCACAGTGCTCAACATCTCCTCCATCGGCGCCAGGACGCCGCACACCGGCCCGCTGCCGTACACGACCGCCAAGGCCGCGCTGACCGCGTTCGGCAAGGCCCTGTCGGAGGAGTTCGGCCCGCAGGGGCTGCGGGTCAACACGATCTCGCCCGGCCTCATCCGGACCTCGCTGTGGGAGGCCCCCGGCGGGTACGGGGCCGCGGTGGCCGCCGCGCACGGCGTCGAGCACCAGCAGCTCCTGGCCGGGCTGCCGTCCGCCTTGGGAATGACGACGGGCAGGTTCATCGAGCCCGAAGAGGTCGCCACCCTCGTGACCTGGCTGGCCTCGCCGCACGCCGGAAGCATCAGCGGCGCCGACTACATCATCGACGGCGGGGCGATCAAAACCGTCTGAACCTATCGCGATATATCGTAGGACCGGGAACACCGGGGACTCGTCGCCCGGTTGAGCCAAGTGAACCGACTTTCAAGGGGGAGAGTGAGCGATGGCGGGTAGGCGGCGGAGCTCGACGGCACGGCGGATCCTGGCGGGCGGCGCGGCCTTGGCCGCGGCCGGGTGGGCGCTGCGCGACGTGCCGGCCGAGCTGGGTGTGCGGCCGCTGCGTTCGGGCCCGGACCGGGCGGCGCGGATGCGCCGCTCGCCGCAGTTCAGGGACGGCACGTTCTTCAACCCGATGCCCGAGCCGACGCATCTGATGACCACGCCGCCGGTGAACCTGTTCGCCGAGATGGCCAAGAACAAGGAGCAGCGCCGCCCCGCGGGTCCCGTGCCGCTGCGCGTCCCCCCGTCGGGGCCGCCGCCCGCCGACGGCGTACGCGCCGTCTGGTACGGACACGCCTCCACGCTGGTCGAGATCGAGGGCAAGCGGGTGCTGTTCGACCCGGTGTGGAGCAAGCGGCCCTCCCCCTCGCAACTGGTCGGCCCGAAGCGGCACCACCCGGTGCCGGTGTCGATCGGGGACCTGCCGACGATCGACGCGGTCGTGATCTCGCACGACCACTACGACCACCTCGACCTGGCGACCGTGCGCTCGCTCACCAGGACGCAGAAGGCGCCCTTTCTGGTGCCGCTGGGCATCGGGGCGCACCTGGAGCGCTGGGGCGTGCCCGCGTACCGGATCATCGAGCTCGACTGGGAGGAGGAGGCCCAGGTGGCGGGGCTGCGCTTCGTCTCCACGGCGGCCCGCCACTTCTCGGGGCGGGCGCTCACCCGCAACGACACGTTGTGGGGGTCGTGGGTGGTGGCGGGGGCGAGCAAGCGGGTGTTCTACGCGGGCGACTCCGGATATTTCGAGGGTTACCGGGGCATCGGATCGCAGCACGGGCCGTTCGACCTGACGCTGATGCCGATCGGCGCCTACAGTCCCGCCTGGCCGGACATCCACATGAACCCTGAGGAGGCGATCAACGCCCACCTCGACCTCGGGGGCGAGCTGCTGCTGCCGGTGCACTGGGCGACGTTCACGCTCGCGCTGCACCCGTGGGCGGAGCCGGTCGAGCGGCTGTGGCGCGAGGCCAAGGCCAGGGATGTCGAGATCGTCGTGCCGCGGCCGGGCGAGGCCGTGGACACCACCGGGGCGCCCGCGGTGGACGGGTGGTGGGAGACGCTGGGCTGAGCGGGCGGCCCCCTGCCGGGCCGCCCGCCCGGTCGGGGTGTCAGCCGGGCCGGTCCAGCTCACTGCCGGGCTGCGGCGGTCGCCTGTCCAGCGCGCGCTCAGGCTCCGGCAGTCGCCTGTCCAACGCGCGACCGGCGTCGGCCGACGGCGCCGGGCCGGCGTGGGGCGACGGCGCCGGGCCGGCGTGGGGCGACGGCGCCGGGCCGGCGTGGGGCGACGGCGCCGGGCCGGCGTGGGGCGACGGCGCCGGGCCGGCGTGGGGCGAGGGCGCCGGCTCGGCGTCGGGTTCGGGCTCGTAGGCGGCGACCGCCTCCTCGTACGCCTTGCGCAGCTTGTCCGCCTCGCCCTGCGGGTTGTGGAACCAGTTCGTGGACCACAGGCGGTGGAAGTTCCAGCCGAGCCGCTCCAGGTGCTCCTTACGCAGCCGGTCGCGGTCGCGCACGCTACGCGAGTCACGGTAGGAGGCGCCGTCCGCCTCGATCGCCAGGACCATGCGGTCGGGGTCCTTCGGGTGGGTGGCGGCGAAGTCGACGCGGAAACCGCCGACGCCGTACTGCGGGACGACGGTGATGCCGTGCCTGGCCAGGCGATCGCGTACGTCGGCCTCGAACGGGTTGAGCGCCGTGCCGCCCGAGGCGTCGGCCGGGGTGCCGCCCGAGCCGGCGTACTCCAGGTAGTCGGCCAGCAGCCGGGCGCCTGCCTTGGTGACGCGGGCGGGGTCCACGTCGTGGCTGGAGAACGAGCTGACCAGGGTGAGGCGGTGCTTGGCGCGGGTGGCGGCCACGTTCAGCCTGCGTTCGCCGCCGTCGCGCAGCAGCGGGCCCCACTGGTAGCGCATGCGGCCGTCGCGGTGCTTGCCGTACCCGATGGTGAGGATGATCGCGTCGCGTTCGTCGCCCTGGACCCGTTCGAGGTTCTTGACGAAGAACGGCTCCGGCGCGTCCTCGGCGAAGAAGTCCTCCAGCTCGGGATGCTCGGCCAGCGCCTCCCGCAGCGCCTGGTCGACGCGTTCGGCGTGGCGCATGCCGAGCGCGATCACGCCGAGCGACTCGCCCGGGCGGGCGCGGGCGTGGTCCAGCACCAGCTCCACGACCTTGTCCACCTCCGCCGGCACCGACGCCTCCTGGCCGGGCCCGGGCGGCTGGGCGACGACCACGTGCCGCAGGCAGTCGCCGCGCGACACGCCGGGGAACGTGGTCAGCGCCCCACCGTAGATCCGGGCGTTGGAGAACGCCACCAGCCGCTCGTCCCTGCTGCGGTAGTGCCAGGTCAGCGGCCAGGTGGGCAGCAGCGGCCGGAGCGCGTCCAGCACCGATTCGAACCCCGCGCCGAACGACACCAGGCTCTCCTCGTCCTCGGCGTCGTCGAGCCCGTCACTGACCTGGCGGAAGAAGTTCGTCGGCGGGAGTTGCCGGTCGTCGCCGGCCACCACGATCTGGTGCGCCCGCATGATCGACGGGACCGCGTCGGCGGGCACGATCTGGCTGGCCTCGTCGAAGATCACCACATCGAACAACCTGGTCGCGGGCAGCACCTGGCTGACGATCAGCGGGGACATGGCCCAGCACGGCTTGAGCGCGAACAACACGTCGCCGGTCTGATCGAGCAGGCGGCGCAGCGGCAGGTGGCCCCGGCGCAGGGCCGCTTGTTTGCGGATGACCCTGGCCTGGAGCGGGTGCCGGTCCTCGGCGTCGCGCAGCCGGACCGCCCATGCCCGGCGGACGCGGGCCTGGTTGGCGGCCAGGTGCCGGATGTCGCGTTCGCGGAAGTCGCCGGCGATCTCGTCGAGCGCGTCTCCCCGTTCGGCGGCGTACCGGGGGTCGCTCACCCTGATGTGGTCGAGGATGGACGAATACCAGGCGTGGTCGAAGGCGGCCGCCGCCAGGTCCGACGTCGCCTGCTTGCGGGCCAGGTCGTCGAGGAGCTGGCCGAGGCCGAAAGCGTCGAAACGCATGCCCAGGTCGTACAGTCTGGGGAGTTTCCATGCGGTGTCGCGGTCGGCGCAGAGCTCGGCGAGGACCTCGGCGGGCTCGTCGGGGACGCGGACGTACGCGCGGAGGGAGGCGAGCTGCGCCTCGCACTCGGCCTGCAGCCGCAGCAGCCCGCCGAGATCGGACGGCGGCCACGGCGGCCTCTCCCGCGCCTCGTCCCCGGCCGCGCCGCCGCTCCCGGCCGCGCCGCCTCGCCACGGCGTGCCTGGCGGGGAGGTGCCGTCGGAGCCGGCGCGCCAGGCGCCGGGCGCGGGTGGCGGGAGGCGGAGGGCGTCCCATTCGGCGAGCTGTCCGGCCGCCTCCGCCAGCGCCGCGTGCAGCTCGGCGCGCTCCGGCTTACCGGCGCCCAGCCACAGGGCACCGGCCCGTTTGCGCAGCGCATGACGCTCCCGAAGCCCGAGGGGACCGCCGTCCCCGGCCGCCATCGGGTGCGGGCCGACTGCGGCGGCCAGGCGGGCCGGGTCGGACTCGAAGACGCGCGGCGACAGGCGCCGCATCGTCTGCGCGACCCCGGCGAAGAGCTGCAGCACCGCCATCCGCTCCCGATGCCCTTCCGGCGCACGCAGGCCCACCTCGGCGCACGCCTGATCCACCCGGTACGCCAGCAGCGGCAGCAGGTGCGAGTGCAGCCGGGAGGCGCGATCGGCGGCCTGCCTGGCCTGCTCGGCGGTCCGCAGCGAAGCCCCGTACCAGGGCGTGCCGCCGGGCCGCAGCGTGAACCCGCCCAAATGGGCGAAGTCGCGCAACTCATCCCGGATCCGATCGGCCGCCTCGCGATCGATGCGCTCGGGAGGGAAGAGCCGCACCGGGGTACGCGCCTCGGCGGGGACGCCGAGCAGCGCCGACTGGATCTGGAACGCCGACAACCCCCACGGCGCATGCGGCTCGTGCAGCCCCGCCACGTGCCGCGACAGCCGGCGCTGCCGGTCGATGAGCCGCCGGTCCAGCTCCTGCGCGCGTCCTTCGGTCACGGTCTGGGCGAGGTCGGCCGTGTCACCGAGGTCGCGGGCGATCCGCAGCCGGTCGCGGGTGCCCTCGTGGATGTCGAGCACCAGATCCCCCAGGTCGGCGCCCTTGAGCCGGGACAACACGGCGTCGATCGCGGCCCGCTTCTCGGCCACGAACAGCACCTTGCGCCCCTTGGCGACGAGCGCGGCGATCAGGTTCGCGATGGTCTGGCTCTTGCCGGTGCCGGGCGGCCCGTGGATGACGAGGCTGCGGCCCGACAACACGGCGGCGATGGCACTGCGCTGGGAGGAGTCGGCGTCGAGCACCGAGTAGTCGTCCTCCGGCGAGTCCAGCTCCATCGGCTGCCCCCGGTCCCCCGACAGCAGCTCCTGCGCGTCGAGGTCGCCGGCGATGGCGGCCACCACGTCGCTGTCGGCCAGCAGCTCGCCCGCCGCCTGCATGTCCCTGACCATGGGCAGCTTGGAGTAGGTGAACGTGCCGATGACCCGCCGGTCCTGGATGCCGAACCCGGGCACTTCGGCGGCGGCCGCGATGGCGCGCAACTCGTCGTGGTCGCCGGTGGCGCGTTCGGCGTCGGCGCCGTACACGGTGGCGAGCTTGTGCAGCAGCACCGGGTTGACCTCGGCCTCGTCGTCGAGCACGAGCTCGAAGTCGTCGTGCCTGGCCCGGGTGGGTGAGATGGTGAGGCCGCGCAGCAGCACGGGCGCGGCGGGCTCGAGGAACAGCTCGTCCCACCTGGCCATGCCGATGGCCAGGTACGCGGCCCGCAGCCCGCGCTCCTCGAGCAGCTCGCGGGATTTGCGGTGGATGGCCTGCACGCGCCTGATCGCGTCGGCCCGGGCGTCGGCGTCGCCGAACAGGCGAGTGAGCCTGATCGAGCCGGTGCGCAGAAAACGTTCGAGGCGCGCGGGGTCGGCCGCGGCCAGGTCGAGGGTGCCTGCCCGGCGGTCCTTGTAGTAGAGCAGCGTGTTGCGCCCGCCCAGATCGGTGAGCGCCGATATCCAGTTCGCCTGGGCCGCGGCGATCAGCTCGGCCCTGCGGCTGTCCGATGGCTCCGTCACGAACGTCTCTTCTGCCCTGGCGCGGCCTTTGCAGTCGCTTGGGCGTGGCGTGGCCCGGCGCTCCCGGAGCCACGCCTCTCACGTCAGCCGTTGCGCCTTGCTGAGCAGCCGCTGCGCCACCACGACCAGCGCCAGGAACACGCCGCTCACGACCTGCTGGAACGCCGACGTCAGGCTCCCGACCTGGTTGATCAGGCTCTGGATGACGCCGAGCAGCAGCACCCCGGCCACGGTGCCGGTGATCCCGCCCGCTCCCCCGGTCAGCAGGGTGCCGCCGATCACGACGGCGGCGATGGCGTCCAGTTCGAGCCCGATGCCGAGGATTGTCACGCCGGAGGACAGGCGGGCCGCGTTCAGCGCTCCGGCCAGGCCGGCCAGCAGGCCCGACATGACGTACACCAAGATCTTCGTCCGTGCGACCGGCACGCCCATCAGGGCCGCCGCCTGCTCGTTCCCGCCGACGGCGTAGACGTTCTGGCCGAAGCCGGTGCGCTGCAACAGCACCATCGCCACCAGGGCCAGGGCGGCGGTGATGTGGACGGGATAGGACAGCCCGAGCAGCTCGCCCTGGCCGACCGCGGCGAAGGCGCGATCTTTGACCAGGTATGTGGTCGCGCCCTCGTCGGAGATGGCCAGCATCAGCCCGCGCACGCCGAGCAGCCCGGCCAGGGTGACGATGAACGGCGCCATCCCCGTCCTGGCGATCACCAGCCCCTGGAGCAGGCCGACCAGCCCGCACACCGCCAGCGGCAGCAGCAGCGCCACCGCGAGGCCGTATTGGGAGCCGTAGGCGGCCAGCACCCCGCCCAGCACGAACAGCGACCCCACCGACAGGTCGATGCCGCCGCTGATGATGACGAACGTCATCCCGATCGCGATGATCGCCAGGAACGACGACGACACCACGACGCTGGCCGCGTTCCCCGGCGTGGCGAAGGAGTCGAAGGCCAGGCTGCCCACGATCACCAGCACGCCCAGCACCATGAGCGCGCCGTGCTGCTGGAGCAGCCTGCCGGCCTGTTCGCGGTTCATCGGCGCTCCCTGGTGGCGTAGACGGCGGCCAGGATGATGACCGCCTGGACCATCTGGGTCCACGACTGGGGCAGGTTGTGCTTGATCAGCGTGGCCGACAGCAGCTGCATGAGCAGCGCGCCCATGACCGTGCTGAGCACCCGGATCCGGCCGCCGGTCAGCGGGGTGCCGCCGACCACGACCGCGGTGATCGCCGACAGCTCGATGAACAGGCCGAGCGAGGTCGGGTCGCTGGCCTGCAGCCGCGCCGTGGCCAGCACGCCGGCCAGCGCCGCCAGCAGGCCCGAGATCACGTACACGGTCAGGAGCACGCGCTTGACCGGCAGGCCGGACAGCTCGCTGGCCGACCGGTTGCCGCCGATCGCGACCACCTGCCGCCCGAACGTGGTCCGCCGCACCACGAACAGCACGATCACCGTCAGGGCCGCGGCGATGAGCACGATCACCGGGATCCCGGCCACCGAGCTGCTGCCCAGCGCGATCAGGTCGGGGTTGCGGAACTCGACGAGCTGCGGCACCAGCACGTTGGCCAGCCCGCGTACGCCGACGAGCAGCGCGAGCGTGGCCACGATCGGCTGCACCCCGACGTACGCGACCAGCGCCCCGCCCACCGCCCCGACCACCGCACCGCCCACGACGGCCACGATCACCGCCGGCAGCCAGCCGTACCCGAGATACATCACCACCAGCGCGGCGGCCAGCGCCATCACCGAGCCGACCGACAGGTCGATGCCCTGGGTGCCGATCACCAGCGCCATCCCGAGTGAGACGATCACGATGGGGGTGACCTGGACGAGCTGGGTGCGGAAGTTCGCCGCGTCCAGGAAGTGCGGGGTGAACAGCACGTTGAACAGCAGCAGCGCCAGCACGGCCGCGTACACGCCGTAGTCCTGCACCCAGGCGAACACGCGCTGTTTGCGCACAACGCGGGCCTGCGCCTGGGATGTCAGCTCAGCCATCGGACTGCTCCGCGATCGTCGCCATGATCCTCTCCTCGGTCACCTCGTCGCCCGACAGCTCTCCGACGACCGTGCCCTCGCGCAGCACGAGGATCCGGTCGGCGCCCTCGACCAGTTCCTCCAGGTCCGAGGAGATCAGCAGCACGCCCAGGCCCTCCTCGGCCAGCTCGTCGATCAGCGCCTGCACCTCGGCCTTGGCGCCGATGTCGATGCCCCGGGTGGGCTCGTCCAGGAGCAGCACCTTGGGGCGTACGGCCAGCCAGCGGGCCAGCAGCACCTTCTGCTGGTTGCCGCCGGACAGTTCGGACACCAGCTGGTGCGGGGAGGCGGCCTTGATCCTCAGCCTCCGCATGAAGATCTCGACCACCCTGTCGATCTTCGCCTCCGACACGACGCCTGCCCTGCCGAGTGACGGCAGGGCGGCCAGGGCGATGTTCTCGCGCACGGAGAGCGTCGGGATGATCCCCTCGGCCTTGCGGTCCTCCGGCAGCAGGCTCACCCCCGCCCTGATCGCCGCCGCGGTGGAGCCTTTGCGCACCGGGGTTCCCTCCACCGTCACCTGACCGCCGTCCAGCGGCAGCGCGCCGACGATGGCCTTCGCGGTCTCGGTACGCCCGGCTCCGAGCAGGCCGCCCAGGCCGACCACCTCGCCAGGGCCGATGTCCACGTTGACGTCGCGGAGGACGTGGCGCCGGGCCAGCCCGCGCGCCCGCACGACGGGGACCTGTCCGTTCACGTGTCCACCCGCGTGGGGTGGGGTGGAGAGGCGGTGGCGGGAGAAGCGGGTGAGACCCTCGGAGCGGACCTCGTTCAGGTCGCGGCCCAGCATGAGCGAGATGAGCCGCAGCCGCTCCAGCCCGGCGAGCGGTCCCGTGTGGGCGAGGCGGCCGTCGCGCAGCACGGTCACCCGGTCGCACACCCGGTACAGCTCGTCCAGCCGGTGGCTGACGTACATGACGGCGATCCCGGAGTCCCGCAGCCGCCTGATCACCCCGAACAGCGTCTCGACCTCGCGCGGCTCCAGAGACGACGTGGGCTCGTCCATGATCACCACCCGCGCGTCCACGGACACGGCCCGCGCCAGGGCGACCATCTGCTGGGCGCCCACGCCGAGCGTGCGCAGTGGCCGCCGGACGTCGGCCGCGACGCCGTAGCCCGCCAGCACGCGGGCGGCCTCCTCGTACATGGCCGCGGCGTCGATCACGCCGAAGCGGCCGCGCGGCTCGCGGCCGAGCAGCAGGTTGCGGGCCACGCTCATCATCGGGACGAGGTTGACCTCCTGGTAGATGGTGGAGATGCCGGCGCGCTGCGCGTCCATGGGGGTGGCGAAGGCGGCCGGGCCGCCCTGGTAGCGCAGTTCGCCGCCGTCCGGCCGGTACACGCCGGTGAACACCTTGATCAGCGTGGATTTGCCGGCGCCGTTCTCCCCCACGAGGGCGTGCACCTCGCCCGGGCGCAGGGCGAGGGACACGCCGTCGAGGGCGAGCACGCCGGGGAAACGTTTGCTGATCCCCCGCGCCTCGAGCACCGGCTCCACGTCAGTACGCCTCACCGAGCGATTCCTTGGCGTTGCCGGTGTCGTAGTCGCGGTCGGAGATGATCACCTTGTCCGGGATCGGCTGCCCGTCCAGGAACTTCTGGGCGGTCTCGAAGGCGAGCGGCCCGAAGCGCGGGTTGGACTCGATGACCGCGTGCAGCCAGCCGTCGGCGATGGCCTGCACGGCGCTGCGGGTGCCGTCCACGGACACGATCGTGATGTCTCCGGGTTCCTTGCCCGCGCCCTTCAGCGCGGTGACCGCACCCAGCGCCATCTCGTCGTTCTCGGCGTAGATGCCGTTGATGTCGGGGTTGGACTGGATGAGCTGCTCGGTGACCTGCTGTCCCTTCTCGCGGGCGAACTCGCCGGTCTGCTCGAACGAGATCGTGATCCCGGGCGCCTTCTCCTTGACGCGGTCCTTGAAGCCGTTCGTCCGCTCGGTGGTGACGTTGTTGCCGGGCGCGCCCAGCAGGATGGCCACCTTGCCCTTGCCACCCAGCGCCTCGATCATCTGGTCGGCGGCACGTTTGCCCTGCTCGTAGAAGTCCGAGCCGATGAACGTCAAGTAGTCGCTGCACGGCCTGGCGTTGATCTTCCGGTCCACCGTGATGATCGGGATCTTCTTGGCCGCGGCCTGCTGGAGCACCGGCTCCCAGCCGTCGGAGTTGAGCGGGGCGATGATGAGCAGCTGCGCGCCCTGGGCGATGAGCTGCTGGACGTCGGTGATCTGCTTGGAGAACTGGGACTGGGCGTTGGTGACCTTGAGCTTGGCGATGCCGAGCCGGCCCGCCTCGTCCTTGATGGACTTGGTCTCGGCGATGCGGAACGGGTTGGCCTCCTTCTCCGACTGGGAGAAGCCGACCGTGGCGGTCTTGAGGTCGAACGCGGTGCCGCCGAACTGCTGGAGCGTGCAGGTCGGCCCGGCGCCGCCGGTGGGGCTCTGCACGACCTGCTGCCCGGCGGTGCTCGTGGCGGCGGGGGCGCTCTGCGGCTGCTCGCTCTTGGCGCAGGCGGCGGCGGTGAGGAGCACGGCCAGCGTCAGAGCGGCTGTCCGGATGCGGGGGGTCATGGCGGTTCCTTTCCTACCAGGTGCCGTGCCCGGGCCACAGGGGCCCGGGCACACGAGAGGGTCAGCCGCAGGCCGGGTTGATGGCGCCGGTGAGCGCCTTGTGCGCGTCGTGGACCCGCTTCACGTCGGGCTTGGTGATCGCCCTGTCGTACGTCATCAGGCCGTTGATCTCGGTCTCGACGTCGGTCGTCTGGGTGTAGATGGCCGCGCTGAGCCGTTCGCAGGCGTGCAGCCGCTCGAGTTCCTTGATCATGTTCACGTAGCGGGTGGTGAGGGCCTCCGGGTTCGGCTCGACCGCGTAGCCCCAGCCGCCGCCGGACCAGGTGTGGCCGACCACGGGCAGGGCCAGGCCGCCGTACTCGCCGATCACGTTGGCCCGGGTGCCGGAGGGCTTACCGGGGTTGCCGGGGCCGGGGTAGATGTGGAAGTCCTTGGCGTCGCCGTTGCCGCCGTCCACGGCGCCGCAGCAGTTCACGCCGCTCATGTTGTTGACCAGGCGCGAGGGGTCCCAGCTCTTGACGAGATCGGCGACGCGCGCCTGGTCGTACTGACCCCAGCCCTCGTTGAAGGGCACCCACATGATGATCGACGGGCTGCTGCGGTGCTGGTCGATCATCTCGCGCAGCTCGGCCTCGAACTGCGGCCGGTCGTCGGTGCGGAAGGCCGACGGCATGTCCTGCCACACCAGCAGGCCGAGCTTGTCGGCGTGGTGGTACCAGCGGTCGGATTCGACCTTGACGTGCTTGCGCACGGCGTTGAAGCCGAGCGCCTTGGTCTGCTCCAGGTCGTAGCGCAGGGCCTCGTCGGTGGGGGCCGTGTAGATGCCGTCCGGCCAGAAGCCCTGGTCGAGTGGTCCGATCTGGAAGACCGGCTTGCCGTTCAGCAGCATCCGGTTGCCGGAGAGCTCGATGGAGCGCATCCCGAAGTACGACGCGACGTGGTCCTGCTTGAGCCTGACCTCCAGGTCGTACAGGTGGGGGTCGTCCGGGGACCAGAGCCTGGGGCTGGGCACGGGCAGCCTGAGCTCCTTGCCGACCGGGCCGCTGACCTTGCCGATCACCCGCCGGCCGTCCTTGGCGACGACGGTGGCGGTGCCGCCGGTGCCGTGCACGGTGACATACACCGCCTGGCCGCGCAGGTCGGGCTCGGTGTCCACGCGGTCGATGCGGTCCTGGGGCACCGGCTCGATCCAGACCGTCTGCCAGATGCCGGAGACGGCGGTGTACCAGATGCCGCTCGGGTTGAGCCGCTGCTTGCCGATGGCCTGGCTGCCGGTGTCGGTGGGGTCGTACACGCCGACGACGAGCTCCTGAGGGCCGCCGCGGCGCAGCGCGTCGGTCACGTCCACGGTGATCCGGTCGTAGCCGCCCTTGTGCGTGCCGACCTGCTTGCCGTTGACGTAGATGGTCGCCTGCCAGTCCACCGCGTCGAGGTGGAGCAGGAGCCGCTCGCCGCGCCAGGTGCGCGGCACCTCGAACGTGCGGCGGTACCACATGCGCTCCTCGTGCCGGCCGATGCCGGACAGCTGCGACTCCACCGGGTACGGCACGACGATGCGCTCGGGCAGGTCCCTGCCGATCGGCGCGGCCTCGCCACCCTTGGCCGGGGCGAACTGCCAGGTGCCGTTGAGGCTGCGCCAGCGGTCCCTGACCAGCTGTGGCCGCGGGTACTCCGGCAGCGGGTTGTCCGGGTTCACGTCCTCGGCCCACTGGGTGCGGAGCACATAAGCGGAGGCGTTGACCACGTACGCGTACCGGTAGGCGGCCAGCGGTGTGCCGTCGGTGTGGGTGATGCCGCCGCTGCCGTCGTAGTCGGCGCGGACGGTGGCGCCGGCCTTGGCCGGGACCGGATACTTCAGCTTGAGCTCGACGGTTTCCGGATTCTTCAGGGTGGCGGCGGTCACCGGCCACGGGGTGCCGGCGACCGTGACGACGAGCTTGCCGGCCGCCCCCGCGGGCAGCGCGTTCAGTGGGTTGGCGAACGTCAGCGTCGCCACGTCGCCGGCCGCGTTCAGCGTGGCGTCGGAGGGCCCTGCGGGTTCGAAGCCGGCGGGCAGCGTGAACGCCTCCTTGGGCACGATCGCCTTCGGCTGGCTCGCGCTCTGCCAGCGCAGCCGCAGGTGCGCGCCGCCGAAGTGCTCGAAGTACTCGACCTTGACGTCGTACGTGCGGTCGGCCTCCAGGGCGATCGGGGTGCCGGCCTGCTCGCGGTCCCAATCGTCCACCCAGTGGTCGATGATCGGCTTGCCGTCGATCCAGAGGCGGAAGCCGTTGTCGCCGATCATCGAGAACGTGTACGTCTCGGAGTATTTCGCCTGGATCTTCCCGGTCCAGCGGACGGTGACGTCGTCCTCCCTGCCGGTCAGCAGCCGTAACGTCGGGTTCAGGTCGGCCAGCTCCAGGTTGGGATCGACGACGGTCGCCTTCAGCTCGGCGAAGTCGAACTTCCCCGGCCCGGAGGCCAGGTAGTAGTCGCCGCGCAGCCCGTTCCGCTCGGCGGCGGCGGTAGTGGTGGCGGCGGACGCCGGTGGCGGCGCCTGCCATAAGACGGTCAACAGCACGGCCAGCAGCAACGCGAGGCGCTTACGCACGGGGGGTCCTTTCGTAACGCGGCCGATCAGGTTCGAACAGCCTTTGACCCTGGACTTGCCCCCAAATAAGCACCGACGGACCGACCCGGTCAAGATTTCCGATCAAATTCGTTCTGACTCGGTCAAAGTCGAACCCGGTTGGCCCGATCGACTATGATCGGGGCGTGAGCGACACGCAGAGCGACGGACGCAGGCCCGTGTTCGCCGCCGAACGCCGCCAGCGCATCCTGGAGCTGGTGCGCGCCAACGGCGCCGTGTCGCTGCGCGAGCTGGCCCAGGCCGTGCACTCCTCCGAGGTCACCGTCCGCCGCGACCTGCGCGCGCTGGAGTCGGAGGGCCTGCTCAACCGCCACCACGGCGGCGCCACGCTGCCCGGCGACCTGTCCCGCGAGGCCGGCTACGTCCACAAGGTCTCCCTGGAGTCGGCCGAGAAGGCCGCCATCGCCGACCTGGCCGCCGCGCTGGTGGAGGACGGCGACGCGATCGTGATCGGCCCGGGCACCACCACGCAGGAGTTCGCCCGCCGCCTGACCCGGCACTCCGAGCTGGCCGTGGTGACCAACTCGCTGCTGGTCGCCCAGGTGCTGGCCACCTCGCCGCGGGTCGAGGTGATGCTGACCGGCGGCACGCTGCGCGGCTCGATCCTGGCCCTGGTCGGCAGCGCCGCCGAGCGGTCCCTGGCCGGGCTGCGGGTGCGCAGGGCGTTCGTCTCGGGCAACGGCCTGACCGCCGAGCGCGGGCTATCGACGCCGAACATGCAGGTCGCGGGCGTGGACCGGGCGCTGGCCGCGGCGGCCGAGGAGGTCGTGGTGCTGGCCGACCACACCAAGGTCGGCGTGGACACGATGGTGCAGACGGTCCCGCCTGACCGGATCGACCATCTGGTCACCGACGACGCCGCGCCGCGCGACGTGCTGGACGACCTGAGCGGCCGGGGCGTGCGCCTGCATGTCGCCCAGTTCTGATCGAATGTGACAAGCCTGTTACTGAATTGTTTTGTTCCTCGACCACGATCGAGGCGGAGGCAACCGTGCTACAGGTGGCAGGCGTTCTCAAGACCTTCCCGGGCGTCGTCGCCCTGGACCACGTCACCCTGTCCGTACGCCCCGGCGAGGCGCACGCGCTGATCGGCGGCAACGGGGCGGGCAAGTCCACGCTGGTGAAGGTGCTCTCGGGCGTCCTGCAGCCGGACGCGGGCGAGCTGCGCCTGCTCGGGGAGCCGGTCGCCTTCGCCGGGCCCGCCGACGCCAAGCGGGCCGGGATCGCCACGATCCACCAGGAGACGAACCTCGTCCCGACCATGAGCGTGGCCCGCAACCTGCTGCTCGGCCGTGAGCCCAGGGGACGGCTCGGGCTGATCGACGCCACGGCCCTGCACGCCCGCGCCGAAGAGCTGCTGGCCGCGTACGGGCTGCGGGTGGACGTCCGCCGCCCGCTGGGGACGCTGGGCGAGGGCGCGCGCCAGCTCGTGGCGCTGGCCAGGGCCGCCTCCGCGGACGCCCGGCTGGTCATCATGGACGAGCCCACCTCGGTGCTGGACCATGCCGAACTGGAGACCTTGTTCTCGGCCGTGACGCGGCTGCGCGAGGAGGGCCGCTCGGTCGTCTACGTCACCCACCGGCTGGAGGAGCTGCACGGCATCTGCGACCGGGTCACCGTGCTGCGCGAGGGCCGGGTCGTGCACACCGGGCCGCTGGCCGGGCTGGACCGGCTGCGGCTGGTCTCGCTCATGCTGGGCCGGCCGTTCCACCCGGGGGCGCCCGCGCCGCGGGCGGGCGAGCCGGACGAGCCGGCCGACCTCCCCGTTCTGGAGGCCAAAGGTCTCACCCGCCAGCACGTGCTCGCCGACGTCTCCCTGGCCATGCGCGCGGGCGAGGTGATCGGCCTCAGCGGGCTGCTGGGGGCCGGGCGCAGCGAGACCGCCCGCGCGATCGCCGGAGCGCTGCCCGTTGACGCCGGGCAGGTCACGGTGGCGGGCGCGGCGACGCGCAAGTGGTCGATCAGGCACGCAGTGCGGGCCGGCGTCGCCCTGCTGCCGGAGAACAGGAAGACCGAGGGCATCGTGCCCACGCTGTCGGTACGCGACAACATCGCGCTGGCCGCGCTCCCCCGGCTGTCGCGGGCCGGGATCGTGTCGGACGCGCGGGTGGACGGCATCGTGGCCACGTTCATGCGGCGCCTGGGCATCCAGGCCGTCTCGCCGCGGCAGCCGGCCGGCGAGCTGTCGGGCGGCAACCAGCAGAAGGTGCTGCTGGCCCGCTGGCTGGCCATGCATCCCAAGGTGCTGCTGCTCGACGAGCCGACCCGGGGCGTCGACGTGGCGACCAAGCTCGGCATGCAGGCGCTCCTCGACGAGCTGGCCGTCGACGGGCTGGCCATCCTGCTGATCTCGTCGGACGTCTCCGAGCTGGTGGACAACTGCGACAGCGTCGTGGTGCTGCGGGACGGCGCGATCTCCGAGCACCTCGTCGGCCCCGAGGTCACCGAGGACCGGCTGCTGGCCGCGCTGGCCAAGGACTAGCGCCCGCGCCCGATCTCATCATCGTCTCATCCTCCTGATCGCACAGTGGTCGTACTGGCGCGACGCAAGGGAGGACGACATGGCGCAGCAACTCCAGCGGGCCCGTGAGAGCAGACTCAGGCGCGAGGTCGGGCTGGTCCCGCTGACCTTCTTCTCCCTCGGGTCGATCATCGGCTCCGGCTGGCTCTTCGGCGCGCTCTACGCCGCGCAGGGCGCCGGCCCGGCGTCCCTCGTCTCCTGGCTCGTGGCGGGGGCCGGGATCGTCCTGCTGGCCGTCATCCACGCCGAGCTCGGCGGCGCCTACCCGACGGCCGGCGGCACCGCCCGGTTCTCGCACTTCGCCTTCGGCGGCCTGGGCGGCTACACGGTCGGCTGGGTGAGCTGGGTCTATTCGGTCGCGCTCGCGCCGATCGAGGTCGAGGCGGCGCTGCAGTACGCCGCCAACTACCTGCCCTGGCTGATGCACACCTCCGGCGGCACCGCCGTGCTGAGCCCCGCGGGATACGCGGTCGCGGCCGTTCTGATGCTGGCCTTCTGCGTGATCAACGCCAAGGGCGTGCGGTTGTTCGCCGAGACCAACACGTGGACGGTGTGGTGGAAGATCGCGGTACCGGTCGTGACGATCCTCGTGCTGCTGCTCGTGGCGTTCCGGCCGGGCAACTTCACCGCCGCCGGAGGCTTCGCCCCCGAAGGGCTCAAGGGCATCCTGTCGGTGACGGCCTCCAGCGGGGTGGTCTTCGCGCTGCTGGGCTTCGAGTCGGCGATCCAGATGGCGGGAGAGGCCCGCAACCCGCGCCGGGACGTGCCGACCGCGGTCATCACCTCCACGCTCCTCGGTGTCGGCGTCTACCTGCTGCTGCAGGTGGCGTTCCTGGGCTCGCTGAGCTTCGGCGACCTGGAGAACGGCTGGGCGCACCTCGGCTTCGTCGGGGAGTTCGGCCCGTTCGCCGGCCTCGCCTCCGCGCTCGGGCTCGGGTGGCTGGCCTTCGTCCTGTACGTCGACGCGGTGATCTCCCCCGCCGGCACCGGCCTCATCTACACCGGCACCCAGGCACGCCTGCTCTACGCCATGGGCCGGGACCGCTTCATCCCGGCGTCGTTCGGGCGGGTGAACGGCCAGGGGTCCCCACTGGCCGGCATCGTGTGCGGGTTCGTCATCGGCATGCTGATCTTCCTGCCGTTCCCCAGCTGGAAGCAGCTCGTCGGGTTCGTCACCTCGGCGGCCGTGCTGATGTACGCGCCGGCCCCGATCGCGCTGGTGGCGCTGCGGCGCAGCGACCCGGACCGGCCGCGGCCGTTCCGGGTGCCCGCGGCGGGCGTGCTGGCGCCGCTCGGGTTCGTCATGGCGAGCCTGCTCATCTTCTGGGCCGGGTGGACGACCGTGTGGCACCTGCTCGCCGCCGTGGCGATCGGGGCCGTGGTGTTCACGATCTCGCAGGCCCTCCTCCCGGCCGCGGACCGGCCGTGGCTGGACTGGCGCTGGTCGTTGTGGATGTGGCCGTACTTCGCCGGCATGGCGGCGCTGTCGTACCTGGGGTCGTTCGACGGCCGCGGGGTGCTGCCGTTCGGCTGGGACATGCTCGCGGTGGCCGTCTTCGCGCTGGCGATCTACGCCTACGCGCTGAGCCGGCCGCTGCCGAGGAGGATCGTGCGTCAATACGTGGAGGAAGCCGATGGAAACGCGTGACGTGGCGGCGGTGGAGCTCGACGGGCTCCGGTACGCCTTCGGGACCAAGACGGCCGTGGACGGCATCGGCCTGCGGGTGGCGCCGGGAGAGGTGTTCGGCCTGCTCGGCCCCAATGGAGCGGGCAAGACCACGACGATCAGGCTGATCGTCACCCTGCTGCCGTGCCCGCCGGGCGCCGTGCGCGTCTTCGGCGTGGACCCGGCCCGCGACCCCATGGCCGTGCGGCGGGCCGTCGGGTACGTGCCGCAGCAGCTGTCGGCCGACGCCGCGCTCACCGGCCGGCAGAACATCGCCCTGTTCACCCGCCTGTACGGCGTGCCCGGCCGCGAGCGCACCGCGCGGGTCGAGCAGGCGCTGTCGGCCATGGGGCTGCTCGAGGCGGCCGACCGTCCGGCCGGCACCTACTCGGGCGGCATGACGCGCCGGCTGGAGCTGGCCCAGGCCCTCGTCAACGAGCCGCGCCTGCTGGTGCTCGACGAGCCGACGATCGGGCTGGACCCGGTGGCGCGGGCCTCCGTCTGGGAGCGGATCACCGCGCTGCGGGCCGAGACGGGCATGACCGTGCTCGTCACGACCCACTACATGGACGAGGCCGAGCAGCACTGCGACCGGGTGGCGTTCCTGCACCAGGGCCGCATCCGCGCGCAGGGCACTCCCGGCGAGCTGACGGCCCGGCTCGGGCCGGGGGCGTCGCTGGATGACGTCTTCCGCGCCTGCACCGATGACACGTTCGAAGAACCGGGAGATCCCCGTGATATCAGAAGCACCCGCCGCACCGCTCTCCGGCTCGGCTGACCGTTCGCCCCTGCGGGACCTGGCCGGCCCGGTGTGGGGACTGTGCCTGGTGGAGCTGCAGAAGCTGCGCCACGACCGCACCGAACTGGTGACCAGGGCGATCCAGCCGGCCCTCTGGCTGCTGGTCTTCGGCGAGACCTTCACCCGCATCCACGCCATTCCGACGGGGAACCTGCCCTACCTCGACTACCTGGCCCCGGGCATCCTCGCGCAGTCGGCGCTGTTCATCGCCATCTTCTACGGCATCCAGATCATCTGGGAGCGGGACGCCGGGGTGCTGGCCAAGCTGCTCGTCACCCCGATCCCGCGTGCGGCGCTGGTGACCGGCAAGGCGTTCGCCGCCGGGGTACGCGCGGTGGTGCAGGCGATCGTCATGCTCATCCTGGCGGCCCTGCTGGGCGTCGCCCTCACCGCGAACCCGCTCAGGATCGCCGGCGCCCTCCTCGTGCTGGTGCTCGGCGCGGGCTTCTTCTCCTGCCTGTCCATGGTGATCGCCGGGCTGGCGCTGAGCCGCGACCGTGTCATGGGCATCGGCCAGGCGATCACGATGCCGCTGTTCTTCGCGTCGAACGCGCTCTACCCCGTCGAGCTCATGCCGTCCTGGCTCCAGGCGATCAACCGGGTGAACCCGCTCGGCTACCAGGTGGACGCCCTGCGCGCCCTGCTCCTCGGCACGCCGGGGCACCTGGGCCTGGACCTGGCCGTGCTGATCGTCGCGCTGGCGGCCGGTGTCGCGGCCGCCTCGGCCCTGCTCGGCCGGCTGACCCGGTGACGCGGTTGCGCGCTTCTGTCGTATGCTGTACGGTACGGCGTACGACAACGATGGGAGACACGTTGACCTTGAGTGACATCCGGCCCTTCCGCCTGGAGACCGACCAGGCCGAGCTGGACGATCTGCGCGCCCGGCTCGAGCGGGTGCGCTGGCCGGACGAGGTGCCCGGACTGGGGTGGAGTTACGGCGTGCCGCTCGCCCACCTCCGGGGCCTGGTCGAGCACTGGCGCACCGGCTACGACTGGCCCGCGGCACAGGCCGGGCTCAACCGGCACGACCAGTTCGTCACCGAGATCGACGGGCAGCGCATCCACTTCCTCCACGTGCGCTCCGCCGACCCCGGCGCCCTGCCCCTGCTGATCACCCACGGCTGGCCCAGCTCCCCGGTGGAATACCTCGACGTGATCGAGCCGCTCAGCCGCGACTTCCACCTGGTCATCCCGTCATTGCCGGGCTACGGCCTGTCCGGCCCCACCCGCGAGATGGGATGGGGCTCCACCCGGATCGCCCGCGCCTGGCTGGAGCTCATGACCCGGCTCGGATACGAGCGCTTCGGGGTCCAGGGCGGCGACTGGGGCACGTGGATCTCGCGCGAGGTCGGGGTGCTGGCCCCCGAGCGGGTGGCCGGCATGCACGGCAACGGCATCATCTGCTTCCCCATCGGTGTGCCGGGTGAGCTCGACGGGCTGAGCGACGTGGAGCAGGAGCGGATGGCCTTCCGCGAGCGTTATCTGACCGACCAGTACGGCTACAAGCTCATCCAGTCCACCCGCCCGCAGACGTTCGCGTACGGCATGGCCGACTCCCCCGTGGCGCTGCTGGCCTGGTTCGCCAGCGTCTACCACGAGTGGAGCGATGCCGAGATCGACGCCGACCGGCTGCTCACCACGGTCATGCTCTACTGGCTGACCAACACCGCGGGCTCGGCGGCCCGCTCGTTCGTCGAGACGCCCGACACCGACCAGGACACCAGCGTCGAATGGGAGCTGAAACCCGCGACGGTGCCCACCTCGATCTCGGTGTTCCCCAAGGACATCCTGCGGCCGGTCCGGCGCTTCGCCGAGCGCGACAACAACATCGTCGGCTGGGTGGAGCACGAGCGCGGCGGCACGTTCGCGGCGCTGGAGCAGCCGGAGACCTTCGTGACGGACGTCCGGGCGTTCTTCACCGAGCTACGTCAGTAGACCGAGATGTGCGGGTGGTCGTAGTGGTTGGCGGTGGTGCCGCCGCGGTCCGACATCGTGCGCCAGGCGCCGGTCCGGACGTGCCAGATGCGCTGCCGGTAGATGATGTACATGATGCCGAGGCGCTTGGCGTTCTTGATCGCCCAGGCGGCGATCTGGTCGCCGCGCTTGAGCTCCTCCGCCGACGGCATCGCGCCCCCCCGGCTCAGCATGAAGTCGCACGCCCGGCCCAAGGGGTGCTCGCCGCCGTCCTGGATCTCGCGGTAGCAGCCGATCCCGTACGGCACCTCGAACCGTTCCTGGATGAGCTGCTTGACCAGCGCCATCCGCGGGGTGATGTGATCGGGGCCCTGCGGCAGCTGCGGCACGAACGTGCCGTCCGGCCGCAGGCCCGGCGCCTGGTGGAGCTGGTCGATCTTGTCCCTGACGCGCTCGATCTGCCGCTCGGCCTTCTTCTTGCGCTCCTCCAGCTCACCGACCGTCTGGTCCAGCTCCCCGGCGCGGGCGGCGGCCTCGTCCTGCGCCCGCTGCCGGTCGTCCCTGACCTTGGCGTAGCCGCTGAGCCTGGCGTCCTGGAGCGCGACGAGGTGCTGGACGAGCGCCATCCTGCCGAGCAGCGCGGCGGGGTCCTGCGTGCCGGCCAGCATGGCGACCTGGCTCGGCTCGGTGCCGGTGTACTGGGCGACGGCCATCGCCTTGAGCTCGGTGGAGTTCTGGTCGTAGACCTCCTGGGCGGTGGCCAGCTTCTCCCGTGCTGATTTTTCGGCCTTTTCCGCCTTCTGGTGGGCGATGCGGCTGTTGTAGTAGTCGGTGATGAGCTTGTCCGACTCCTTCAGGAGCGCGGCCAGGTCCTTCCTGAGCTGCTTCACCGTGGGCCTGGGCTCGGCCCGAGCCGCGGGTGCCACCGCCAGGATCCCTGCGGTGAGGGCGGCGACGATCCCGCGCCACCGGGCACGCTGCCGCAAGGAGGGGGACGCAACCGCCACGCTTCTCCTCATCCAGAGCCGCAGGGCAGGTTCCGGTCATGAGGTAATCCAGGCCCGGGGTCGCCCTCTATCCGACGCTAGATCGTAGAGGATGGGGTGCGGCGGCGTGCAACTTCACCGCTTTTCCGCATCCCGCGGCCGCCGTGCCCTGCGGGCCACGATCTGCCGTCCGAGCAGCACGGACCCCGGCACCACCAGCACCATGCCGAGCAGGCTGGAGTCCAGTCCCACGTCGATGTCGGCGTCCAGCAGGCCGTCACCGTCGCCGCCCAGTATCGGCACGTCGAGCGACACCCCGACCGAGACGGACAGCAGCGGCTCGGGGTTCCGGCCGGGCGGGCGCGTGGTGGGGTCGGGCGCGCTGGTGGTGGGCGGAGGATCGTCGTCCGGGCTGCTGGGCGGGGGGTCGTCGGGGGGCGCGGTGGTGGGCGGCCGGGTGCTCGGCCGCGGCTCCTCCGAACGCGTCGGCTCCGGCGGGCGGGTCGGCTCGCCGGTCGGATCCCGGGTCTCCGTGGGCGGCGCGGGGCGGGGGCCGCCCGTCGTCGGGTCCGGCCGCCTGGTGGGCGGGGCCGTCGGGTCGCCGCTGGGGTAGACGGTCGGGTCGCCGGAGAGCGTGATCGGCGGCGTGCCCGAGAGGGACTCGCGGGGCGTGGGCGGCTCCGTCGTGGGCGTGGCCGGATCGGCGGTCGCCGGCGGAGCCGTCGTGGCCGGCGGGAGCGCGGCGCCGCTCCTCGGCTCGGGCGGCCCGCCCAGGATGACGAACGTCGACACCACCGCCGCCGCGGTCGCCAGCACCAGCCCGCCCGTCACCGCGAACTTCGTCACGGGCGTCAGGCCGCTGTGGAACATGCTCGTGGCGGCGTCGCCGGACACGGCCGGATGCGCGTTCGGCAGCAGCGCGGCGAGCGGCACGGCCAGCATCCCGAGTCCCGTCCGCCCCCGCGACTCCCAGTCCTCGCCGTACGTGGCCACCGCCACGTCCTCCAGCTCGGCCAGGAACGCATCGGCCGACTCCGGCCGTGCCGTGGGGTCCTTGGCCAGTCCGTGCTGGACGAGCGGACGCAGCGGCTCCTCCACGTCCGCCAGCGGGGGCACGGCGTGCTGGTGCAGATAGGCCAGCGCGGCGACGTTCTCGCCGTGGAAGGCCCGGTGGCCGGTCAGGCACTCGAAGAACACCAGCGTCGCGGCGTACACGTCGGTGGCGGGGCTGGCCGGCGCGTCGTCCCACTGCTCAGGCGCCATGTACGACGGCGTGCCGACCAGCGCGGCCCGCTCACCGAAGCGGGCCGCCACGCCGAAGTCGACCAGCTTGCTCTCGCCGTCCTGGGTGATGAGCACGTTCTCGGGCTTGAAGTCGCGGTGCACCACTCCGCGCCGATGGGCCTCGGCGAGCCCGAGCAGCGCGCCTTTCAGCACCGCCAGCGCGGCCTCGGCGCCCGTCCCGCCCTCGTGCTCCAGCAGCCGCCGCAGCGTGACCCCGTCGACGAGCTCCATCACGATGACGGCGTCGTCCGGGGACTCGACGTAGTCCAGCACGCGTGCCGTGTGCGGGCTGTCGATCTCCCGGATCAAGTCGGCCTCGGCCCTGAACCGCTCGACGAACTGCTCGTCCCGCAGCAGCGGCTCGGATAAGTGCTTGATCGCGACCGAAAGGCCGTCGGAGTCGCGTACGGCCAGCATGACCCTGCCCGTCCCGCCGTGGCCGAGTTCCCGGATCTCGGTGTAGCCGGGAACTTCCATGTGGGACCTCCTGACCCGATTAAGATCCTTATGTCAGGACGCTAGCCTGAGGTCACGCGACGTGTCGACCCCTTTCACCGGAGTGACCGCGACGCCGCCGAAACCGGTATTCTTACTACTACGGGTAGTAGGCGGCGTCGTCAGGCGGCAGGGCGGGCCGGGTGCGCGGTCAGGTACGCGCGGACGTTGCGGGCGGCCTCGCGGCCCGCGCGGTTGGCGCCGATCGTGCTGGCGGACGGCCCGTAGCCGACGAGCTGGAGCGCGGGCTCGGCGACGACCTGCGTGCCGTCCATCTTGATGCCGCCGCCCGGCTCCCTGAGCCGCAGGGGGGCGAGGTGGTCGAGCGCGGAGCGGAAGCCGGTGGCCCAGATGATCGTGTCGGCCCGCCGGTGCCGTCCGTCCGCCCAGGTGACGCCGTCCGCGGTGATGCGCTGGAACATGGGGAAACGTGTCAGCGCGCCCTTGTCCAGCGCCTCGCGCACGACAGGCGTATAACGAAGCCCGGTGACGCTGACGACGCTTTCCGGCGGGAGCCCGGCGCGTACCCGTTCCTCGACCATGGCGACGGCGGCCCGCCTGGCGTCCTCGCTGAACTCCTCCTCGCGCAGGACGGCCGGGCGCCGGGTCACCCATGTCGTCGCGGCGGCGACCCCGGCGATCTCCGACAACACGTGCATCGCGGAGTGGCCCCCGCCGACCACGACCACCCGCCGCCCCGCGAACTCCCCCGGCCCTCGATAATCCGCGTAGTGCAGTTGCCGCCCCGCGAACGAGGACGCGCCCGGGTAGTAGGGCCAGTACGGCCGCGTCCACGTGCCGGTCGCGTTGACCACGGCCCGGGCCGCCCATTCCCCGGCGTCCGTCTCGATCAGCAGCCCGCCGGAGCTCGCGCCCGCGCCGCGGCGGACGGCGCCCACCTTGACCGGCCGCACGACGTCCAGCCCGACCGTCCGCTCGTAGTCGCCGAAGTACGCGGGGACCACCTCGGCGACGGGCACCCCGCCGTCCTCGTCGCCGGGCCGGCGTACGCCCGGCAGGTCGAAGACGCCGTGCACCTTGTCCATCGTCAGCGACGGCGACCGGTGCCGCCACGCCCCTCCCGGCCCCGGCTCGGCGTCGAGCACGACCGGCTCGAGCCCGAACCGCTCCAGGAAGTACGCGCTGGACAGGCCCGCCTGCCCGGCGCCGATCACCACGACGTCGCTCTTCTCCACGATCAGGTGCAACCACCGCCGCCCTCGGCGTCTTCCCGCCGCCCGTCCGCTCCCGTCAGCCGGTCAGCGCGGCCGTGAACGTCGCCTCGTGCCGGGCGATGTGCTCGATGTCGCGCTGGTAGAGGAGGTCGTCGCCCCTGACGATGTGGCTCGCGAACGCCTCGTGGCCGGCGGCGGCCTGCGCGTGCATGAAACGCACGAGGTGGTCGAGGCGGGCCTGCGCGGTGGCGGTCAGCTCGCCGCGGGCGGCGTCGTCCAGGGCGTACGCGTCGGCGAACAGCCGCAGCCTGCGGGCCTGCTCCGGCACCGGATACAGGCTCATGTGGCGGGGGTCGGTCAGGGGCACGAACCGGTAAGCGGCGTACGCGACGTCCCAGACCCGCGGCCCCGGGTGGGCGGTGTCGAAGTCGATGAACGCGACGGGGCGGCCGTCACGGAACACGCAATTGTACGGGGCCACGTCGCCGTGGCAGATGACCTCGGCCGGAGAGACCGGCGGCCAATACCAGGGGACATCCTGATTTTTCGGGAAATCGAGGGTGGCGTCGTGGAACTCCCGCAGCAGCCTGCCCACGGCCTCCAGCACATCGTCCGACAGCACCCACTCCGGCAGCGGGTAACCGGGCACGTCACCAGGCAGGAAGTCCAGGACCTCCCGGCCCTCGCCGTCGATCCCGTGGCTCCTGGGCGCGCCGCGGAAACCGCGCTCCGCCAGGTGGTCGAGCACGGCATGCACGCCCGCCGTCCACGGCCCCGTCGGCCGGCGGACCGTGTCCCCGTCCCGGACGACATGGTTGACGCCCCCGCCGGTCAGCACCTCCACGTCCGTCTCCCGTCCCCCGGCCGATGTCGCGTGCACGCTGCGGCTCGCCTCCTGTCCGTCCCGCCTCCGGAGCGATCAGTGTGTCACGTGGTGTGTGGACACCGCGCCCGAATTTCCGGCCGGGCGCCGCACGCAGCGGGGGTCAGCGGCGGGTGCCGAAGGCGACGGCCGTCGTGGAGGCGATGACGGACACCAGCACGACCATGACCAGCACGTTGCCCAGCGGGTTCGTGCGGCGCGGCGGCGGCAGGACCTGCTTGACCCGGACCCGGGACGTGGCCGTCGGGGTGGGCGTGGACGTCGGGGACGGGGACGGGGACGGCACGCGTACCGCCGTCATCCGCCGGGGCTCGGCACGGGGCGCCGCGCGCGGCCGGTCCCGGGGGCACTCCCCCACTCGCACCCGCTCCCCGCACACCGCGCCCGGGTAGATCGTCATCCCCGGCACCGCCACCTTGGGGACCGGCCGCCGCTTTCCCGGCCGCCGGCCGTCGATGGACACTCCGGGGACCGGCGACCGCCACACCTTCACGCCCGGCACGGACCCGTCCATGGAGACTTTCCGGGGAGGCGCCGGCGATCGTACGGACACCTCAGGGATCACCACGGACACCCCGGGGAGCACCACGGAGACCTCGGGCAGGCCGCCCGGCGGCCGCTCCCGGTCGGCGGCGGCGGGACCCGCCGCGCCGATCCCCACCAGCCCCACGGCGAGCAGCAACGGCGTCCGCAGGCCCCGCCCGCCCGCGGTGCGCGACGCCCGCCACCACCAGGCACTCGCTCGCCGCCGCTGGGCACCCGCCCGCCGCCGCACGCCCGCATAACGAGACGCGCCCCACCGCACGCCCGCGGAACGGGACGCACGCCGCCTGCCCGGCACTCTCACACTCCTTCGCCGACGCGCGCGAACTCCTGCAACGCCCCCTGGAACGCCTCGGGCCCGACGGCGAGCGGCCCGTCGAAGGCGCGGGAGATGTCCCACGTCAGGTACGTGCCGAAGCCCAGCATCGCCGCCATCGCCACCAGCGGCAGGATCGTCAGCCCCTGCGGCCGGGCCCCGGCCAGGAACGGGAACACGATGACCACCAGGCCGGTGAGGATCGTCAGGAACAGCAGACCGTCGGGCGGGGCCGCGGCGGCGTCGGCGCCGCGCTGGGCACGGGTCATGGAGATCATGCCGATGTGCTGGAGCAGATTGCCCTTGGCCGCCTCCTCGTCCTCGCCGCTCACCTCCAGGTCGCTGACGCGCCCGCGCAGCTCGTCCATCCTGGCGGCGCCGACCGGGTCCATCCGGCCCTGGGCCATGAGCGGCCACTCGTCCCTGACCACGAAGATGACGTATTCGCGCAGCGCGGTGCGCACCTGCCGGGCCTCGTCGTCCGGCAGGCCTTCGGCCGCCCAGTAGGCGTCGATCGTGGCCTGGCTCTCGGCGTGGGTGTTCTGCCGGGCGGCGTCGGCCTTGGTCCAGGGCACGATGATCGCGATGGCGAACACCAGCAGGAACATGGCCGACAACATCGCGCCCGCGTGGCCGGCGGAAGGACCGCCGGGATCACGGTCCGCGCCGCCGCGTCTGAACAGCCTGAACACCAGCGCGGTGACCATCACCACGCCTACCGCCGCCAGGATCGAGAGCGTGTACGCCACCATGAAGATCTCCCGAAAGCCTCAGATACGCAGTGTCACATTACTATCACACTGCGCAATGATGGCGTCAGGCCCGGAAAGGTAAAGCTCCGGCAAGGCACCCATGAGCGCACCCTCAGGAACAGGCATGACCTGGTGACGGGGCGGCTGGACGGATTGGCGGCCATCACCGGCCGCTCTGACCATTCGTCCAACGACGGTGTGATGAATCGGAAATGTCTGCACCATGAGTGCCGTGAATCTCAACGGCCGCAAATTCGTGATGGTGAGCTCGACGGCGAGCGCGGTGGACCCGGACAGCCCGACGGAGTTCCTGTACTGGGAGGCCGACGGCGTGGTGTGGGGCAGCTACACGGGCGACACCGTGACACACGGGCGGTTCGTCGGCACCCGCGACGGCGACCAGGTGTCGATCGCCTACGTGCACGCGCTGAAGGCCGGCGGGACCGCGGGCGGCACGAGCAGCAGCCGCGTCGAGGCCGGGGACGACGGGCTGCTGCGCCTGGTGGAGGAGTTCACGTTCGACGGTGACCCCACCCCGCACGTCAGCGTGTGCGCGGAGATCTCGGAGTAGACGGCTCGGCTAGCCGCAATGCCGGTTAGTTAACGCTTGAGGTGTGACGTCAAGGGTTCACGGAAAACTGGGACAGAAGAACGGAGATCCAGTAGAACGGGTGATCTTCCACAACCATCCGTAACAGACTGGATCTCCGTTGAGCCGACAGTCTGCCAGGTCTGTCCTGGCGTGCGCCATCAGCACGGTCACATCGACCACCCGGACCGCGGCGGGGGTGTTCGCGCCGGGTCATCTGGGCGAGCTGACCCAGCTCATTCCCTTTGAGATGGTCGATGAGGCGCTGGCGGAAACGGGTGCGGTCGAGCGGAGGTTGCGGGACCTGCCCTCGCGGGTGGTGGTGTATCTGCTGCTGGCGGCGGGGCTGTTCGCCGGGCTGGGATATCGGCAGGTATGGGCTCGGCTGGTGTCGGGCCTGGCCGACCCGGGCTCGCTGCCGTCGTCCTCGGCCTTGGCCCAGGCGCGACGCCGGGTCGGGGTAGCGCCGTTGAAGGCGCTGTTCGACCTGCTGGCGGGCCCGCCCGCGGGTGCGCTGCGGTGGCGGGGGCTGCTGGTTTGTGCGATAGACGGCACCACGATGTCGGTGCCCGACAGCCCGGCGAATCTGACCCGATACGGGCATCAAAGCGGTTCACATGGCGGGTCGGGCTATCCCCTCGTCCGGCTGCTGGCCGTGGTGGTCTGCGGCACTCGGACCCTGCTCGCGGTGACCTTCGGCCCGTTCAAGACCGGCGAGACCAGCTATGCGCCCGCCTTGTTCGGCTGCCTGCGGCGGGGAATGGTGCTGCTGGCCGACCGGAACTTCGCGGTCAAGGACCTCGTCACAGCGATCGCCGACACAGGAGCGGACCTGGTGATCCGCTGCAAGAACAACCGGGCCCTACCCCGGCTGGCCACCCTGACAGACGGGTCGTGGACCAGCGTGCTGGGCGGGGTGCCCATTCGCGTCATCGACGCCCACATCACCGTCACCCTGTCTGGCACCCACCGGCGGGCCATCCACTATCGGCTGATCACCACCCTGCTCGATCCGCACCGCTACCCGGCCCGGGACCTCGTCGTCCTCTACCACCAGCGCTGGGAAATCGAAACGATCTACCTCGAGCTGAAGGCGACCATTCTGGGCGGGCGGGTCCTGCGCGCCCGCACCCCGGCAGGCGTGGACCAGGAGATCTACGCCCTGCTCACCACCTACCAGGTCCTGCGGCTGGCGATGGCTGAGGCCACCGCCATCCATCCCGGCATCAGCGATGACCGGGCCAGCTTCACCATCGCCCTGCTGACCGCCCGCGATCAAGTGATCCACGCCGCCGGCATCCTCGCCGACACCACCATCGACCTGCTGGGACGTATCGGCCGCGCCCTCCTTGAAGATCCCCTGCCACAGCGCCGCGAACGCATCAGCCCACGCATCGTCAAACGCGCGATCTCCAAACACCGAGCCAAAGGACAAGTCGACCGCACCAACCACCGCGCGAGCACCACCATCGACGTCCTCACCGAACACCAGTTGACAGCAGCCCAAAGCCCTTAACTTCACGGCATTGCGGCTAGCCGTCCTTCTGGAGGGCTG
The DNA here is from genome assembly GCF_004011505.1 of Nonomuraea polychroma. Classification (NCBI taxonomy): domain Bacteria; kingdom Bacillati; phylum Actinomycetota; class Actinomycetes; order Streptosporangiales; family Streptosporangiaceae; genus Nonomuraea; species Nonomuraea polychroma. The sequence continues at coordinate 3,213,823 of NZ_SAUN01000001.1, read as the reverse complement.
CCCGGCCCTCCGCCGCGCCGACGAAGCGCATCTTGCCGAGCGGCACGTCGCCCTGCGTCTTCTGGGCCGGCCCGAGCTCCGGCGATCTGCGGCGAGCCGGAGCTCGCGCATCGCTCGGGAGTACGTACGGCCGCTTGAGCACCTCGTCGAGGATGAAGACCGTCTCGGTCGCCTTGACCGCCGGGATGTTGGCCAGCCGGTCGGTGACCATCGTGTGCACCGCCGCCACGTCCGCCACCCGCACCTGGATCATGGCGTCGTGCTGCCCGGTGGTGATCGCGCAGTATTCCACTTCCGGCATTCTGGCGAGCTCGGCCCTGAACTGCTTCCACATCTGCTGGCGCACGGTCACGAAGATCAATGCGGTGATGCCGAGCCCGGCCCGCACGTGGTCGATCTCGGCGGTGAACCTCTTGATCGCGCCGTCCGCGCGCAGCGCCTCGAAGCGGGTGTAGGCGTTCGCGCGGGAGATGCCCACCCGCTCGGCCAGCGCGGCGACCGAGATCCGGCCGTTCTCGCGCAGGACCTCGAGCATCTTCATGTGGATGTCGTCGAGTTCGAGCCCGATGCCGATCCGTCCAGGCGGAACGCTACCGCTGCCAGCATTTCTGGAAATTTCACTCGTCATTGCTCATCGACCCTTATATACGTCTTGTCGGCCGCACAGTGCCTGGACATTCTGCCGCACAATCCTCGACATCTTTCTGCCAGACGTCCACATGTGGAGGACCACCATGGCGACCCGCTCGCAGACGGCGGCTGTGCTGCTCGCCGCTGCGCTCACTCTCACTGCCTGCGGAAGCGGCGGCGGCGCCGCTCAGTCGCCCGCGGCCTCCGGCGGCGGCAAGACCCTCGTCATCGACACGTCCTTCGACCTCAAGACGGCCGACCCGGGCCGCACGTACGAGCCGACGGGGCTGATCGTCGGCAAGGCCGTCTACGAGACGCTGCTCACCTTCGACGGCGCCGACGTGACCAAGCCGGTGCCCGCCCTGGCCGAGTCGTACGAGCTCAGCGCGGACGGCAAGACGCTGACGCTCAAGCTCAAGCAGGGCGCGACGTTCGCCGACGGCTCGCCGGTGACCGCGGACGACGTGGTGTTCTCGCTGACCCGCGTGCGGGACATGAAGGGCACCCCGTCGTTCCTGCTGGACGGCGTCGAGGTGGCCAAGACCGACGACACGACGATCACGCTGACGTCGAAGGCGGCGAACCCGGCGTTGCCGTACATCCTGCCGAACCCGGCGCTCGGCATCATCAACAGCAAGCTCGCCCAGCAGCACGGCGCCACCACGGACCCGCAGGACAAGGCCGAGCAGTGGCTGAACTCCGCCTCCGCGGGGTCCGGGCCGTACATGATCGAGTCGTTCAACGTGAGCAGCCAGGTCACGCTCAAGGCGAACCCCAAGTACTACGGGACCAAGCCGGCCTACGAGAAGGTCGTGCTGCGCAACGTCGAGGCCGCCACCCAGAAGCTCAACGTGGCGCGCGGCGACAGCCAGGTGGCGCTGAACCTGTCGGGCGACCAGGTCGCCGGCATGCCCGCGACTCTGCAGGTCAAGAAGACCGCCTCGGCGAACGTCATCTTCCTGCTGGCCAACCAGGACTCGGCGATCAGCAAGACGACGCCGAACGCCAAGTTCGTCGAGGCGGTGCGCAAGGGCGTCGACTACGCGGGGCTGCTGGAGCTCGCCGGCGAGGGCTCGACCCAGGCCCCGGGCGTCATCCCGTCGCAGATCCTCGGCGCGCTGCCTCCGGAGCAGGCCGCCAAGCGGGACGTCGAGGGCGCCAAGGCGGCGCTGGCCGCCAGCGGGCTGTCCAACCCGACCGTGAAGCTGGAGTACCCGAGCGAGCTGACCGTGAACGGGCTGTCGTTCCAGCCGCTGGCCGAGCGCGTCCAGGCCAACCTCAAGGAGGTCGGCATCACGGTGGACCTGCAGCCGGCGCCGGTCACGACGGCGTTGGACAACTACCGCAACGGCAAGGAGGAGATGGGCCTGTGGTACTGGGGGCCCGACTACCCCGACCCGAGCGACTACCTGGCCTTCCTGCCCGGGAAGCTGGTGGGGCTGCGGGCCGGCTGGAAGGCGGGCGCGGCCAAGGAGATCGAGAGCGCGGGTGAGAAGGCCGCCACGGCCATCGGCGACGACGCCCGCAAGAGCGCCTACGCCGACGTGCAGACCAAGCTCAACGCCTCCGGGCCGTTCATCCCGCTGATCCAGCCGAGCCAGAACATCGTGACGGCGGGGTCGGTGACCGGGCTGGAGTACCACCCGGTGTGGACGGTCGACGTCGCCGACCTCGGCGTGAAGTAGGGGTCCCGGCACGTGTCCGACACCCCGGACGCCGTCAAGGCGACGCGGTCCGAGGAGCGAGGGGCGGGGCGGCCGAGCTCCGGCGGGCGGGCACATCCGCTGGCGCGCTTCCTCGTCCGCCGCATCCTGCTCGCCGTGCTCATGGCCTGGGGCATCACCCTGGTCACGTTCGTCCTGACGAACCTCGTCCCCGGCGACCCGGTCGCCGCCAACCTGGGCCAGCGGGCCCTCGGCGATCCGGCGATCGTGGCGCAGTGGCGGGCGGAGCACGGCCTGGACAAGCCGCTCTGGCAGCAGTACGCCCTCCACCTCCAGGGCCTGCTCCAGGGCGACCTGGGCACCAGCCAGCAGAGCCACCGCCCGGTGAGCCAGGACCTCGCCGAGTTCGTCCCGGCGACGCTGGAGCTGGCCGGGGCGGCGATCCTGGTGTCGCTGGTGCTGGGGGTGGCGTTCGGTGTGATCGCCGCCCTGCGCAGGGACCGGCTCGCGGATCACACCCTGCGACTGCTGAGCCTGATCGGCATCTCCGTGCCGACGTTCTGGCTGGCGCTGATCGCGTTCTACGTGTTCTTCTACCGTCTGCAGCTCACCCCGGGCAGCGGCCGGGTGGACGCGGCGCTCGGCTCGGCGCCGGCCGTGACGGGGCTGCAGACGGTGGACGCGCTGCTGGCGGGCCGGTGGGACATCTTCAGCTCCGCCGTCGGCCACCTGATCACGCCCGCGCTGGTCCTGGCGCTCTACACGATCGGCCTGCTCACCCGTTTCACCCGCTCGGCGGTGCTGGAGGTGCTCGGCCAGGACTACGTCCGCGCCGCCCGCGCCAAGGGCCTGCCCGGCAGGGTGATCCTCTTCCGGTACGTGCTGCGCTCGGCTCTGGTCCCGATCATCACGGTGGCCGGCCTGGCCTTCGGCAGCCTCCTGTCGGGCACGGTGCTGGTGGAGGCCATCTTCGCCTGGCCCGGCATCGGCCAGTACGCGTACAAGAGCGCCACCACCCTCGACCTGCCCGCCGTCATGGGCGTCGGCCTGGTCGTGGGCGTCGTCTACCTGGTCATCAACCTGATCGTGGACTTCCTGTACGGCGTCATCGACCCCCGAGTGAGGCTGCAGTGAGACGCCCCTTGCCGAGTCGGCTTCCGGAGGCATGGCGGCGGCCGCTGGCGGTCGCCGGCGGCGTGCTGGCGGTGGCCTGGCTGATGATCGCGCTGGCCGCGCCGGTGCTGGCGCCCCACGATCCGCTCGCGCAGGAGCTGCCGCGGCTGGCGCCGCCCGGGCCGGGGCACTGGTTCGGCACCGACCAGCTCGGGCGGGACATCCTGAGCCGCGTCATGTACGGGGCGCGGGTGTCGATCCCGCTGACGTTGCTGCTGGTGGCGCTGTCGGTGCTGATCGGCGGCCTGCTCGGCGCGTGCGCCGGGTACTTCGGCAGGTGGGTGGACGAGACGATCATGCGGGTGGCGGACCTGGTGTTCGCGTTCCCGACCGTGATCCTGGCCATGGTGGTGGCCGCGGCGCTGGGCGCGAGCCTGGTGAACGCGGTGCTGGCCGTGCTGGTCGTGGCCTGGCCCGCCTACGCCAGGGTGACGCGCGGGCTGGTGCTGGGGGTGCGGGAGCGGGAGTTCGTGCTGAGCGGACGGCTGCTGGGCTTCTCGGTGTGGCGGTCGCTGCGGGTGGACGTGCTGCCCAACGTGACCGGCCCGGTGCTGGTGCTGGCGACGCTGGACATCGGCACGGCCCTGTTGCTGCTGTCCGGTCTGTCGTTCCTGGGCCTGGGGGCCAAGCCGCCGTCTCCGGAGTGGGGGGCGATGGTGGCCTCGGGGGTCGAGGTGTTCGACAGCTGGTGGGTGGCGACGTTCCCGGGGCTGGCGATCCTGACGGTGGTGCTGGCGTTCAACTTCCTCGGCGACACACTGCGCGACGCGCTCGACCCCCGTACGGCCCGCGCGATCAAGGAGCGTGCGCTGTGACCGAGCGAAGCGAGGGAACAAAACAGCACAGCGACCTGGTCGCAGGTCCGACGAAGGAGGACCTGTGACGGCGACAGTGGACATCGCCGGGCTGACGGTGGCGATCGGCGGCAAGGAGATCCTGCGCGGCGTCGATCTGCGGCTGGAGCCCGGGCGGGTGCACGGCCTGGCCGGCGAGAGCGGGTCGGGCAAGACCATGACCGGGCTGGCCGTCCTGGGGCTGCTGCCGCACGGCGCGCGCACCTCGGGCACGATCCGGCTCGGCGAGCGGGACCTGCTCGCCCTGCCGCCCAAGGAGCTGAACCGGGTACGCGGCGGCGAGGTCGCCATGGTCTTCCAGGACCCGGCCACCAGCCTGCACCCGATGCTGACGATCGGGAAGCAGCTCACCGAGCACATGCGTCACCACCTGCGGCTGGGCCAGGCCGAGGCCAGGGCACGGGCGGTGGAGCTGCTGGGCAAGGTCCGCATTCCCGGCCCGGAGGAGGCCTACCGGCGCTTCCCGCATCAGTTCTCCGGCGGGATGCGGCAGCGGATCGCGATCGCGATCGCGCTGGCCTGCTCGCCGAAGGTGCTGATCGCCGACGAGCCGACGACCGCGCTGGACGTGACCGTGCAGGCGGGCGTGCTGCGGCTGCTGCGCGGGCTCTGTGACGAGCTGGGGCTGGCGGTGCTGCTGGTCACCCACGACCTGGGCGTGATGTCGGCGGTCGCGGACGAGGTGAGCGTGATGAAGGACGGCCTGGTCGTCGAGTCGGGGCCGCGGGGCCGGGTGCTGCGCGAGCCGGAGCACGCCTACACCCGTTCCCTTCTGGAATCCCTGCCGGAGGCGCAGTGAGCGAGCGCAGCGAGCGAACCAGTGAGCACGGGAGCCCGGCTCACAGCGCCGGCGAAGGCGGGCCTGTGAGCCTGTTGACCATCGACGACCTGGTCGTCGAGCACCGCTCCCCCGGCCGTCCGGCCGTGCGCGCCGTGGCGGGGGCGAGTTTGCAGGTCGCGCCCGGCGAGGTCGTCGGGCTGGTCGGCGAGTCCGGGTGCGGCAAGTCGACGCTGGCCCGCGCGGTCTGCGGGCTGAACCCGATCACCGAGGGCTCGATCCTCTTCGACGGGCAGCCGGTCACGCCCCTGGGCCTGAGGCGCAGGAAGCTGACCGGCATCCAGATGGTGTTCCAGGATCCCTACACGTCGCTGAACCCGCGCCGGCGGGTGGGCGACCAGATCGCCGACGGGCTGCGTACCGCGCGCGACACCGTCACCACACCCGCCGACCTGCTGGAGCGTGTGGGGCTGCCGCGGGACTTCGCGGAGCGGCACCCGCACGAGTTCTCCGGCGGGCAGCGGCAGCGCGTCGCCATCGCCAGGGCGCTCGCGGCCCGGCCGCGGCTGCTGATCGGGGACGAGCCGATCTCGGCGCTGGACGCCTCGGCGCAGTCGCAGGTGGCCACGCTCATGCGGGACCTCGCCGTGCGGTCTGGGGCGGGGCTGCTGTTCATCAGCCACGACCTGTCCGTGGTACGGGTGATCGCCGACCGCATCGCCGTCATGTACCTGGGCAAGATCGTCGAGGTGGGCCGCACGGAGGAGGTGTGGGCCGAGCCGCGGCACCCCTACACGCAGGCGCTGCTGAAGGCCATTCCCCGGCCGGACGGGATGGGCGTGCTGCCGGCGGAGTTGCCCGGGGACGTGCCGGATCCGGCGAATCCGCCGGAGGGGTGCAGGTTCCACCCGCGGTGCCCGTTCGTGATGGACGTGTGCCGGGTGAAGGAGCCCGGTTTCGGGCCGGTGGCCTGCTGGCTGCACGAGCCGAAGTGACGCCGGGGCAGGTCGAGGCACGGCTGGGGGCCGTGCGGACGGCGATGGCCGCGGAAGGGCTGGACGCCCTGGTGTTGCGGCCGTCGCCGGACTTCCGGTTCCTCGGCGGCGGAGATGGGGCGGCCTTCCTCGTGGTCACGCGGGACACGGTCGCGGAGACCGCGGAGCCTGCGGGTCTCGTGCCGGAGGGGGCGCGGCGGGTCGGGGTGGACGCGGAGATGCGGGTGCGGGAGCTGTTCGGGCTGGCGATCGAGGCCGAGCTGGTGCCCGCGTCGACCGTGCTGGCCCCGTTGCGGCTGTGTAAGGAGCCGTACGAGATCGCCGCCATCGAGCGGGCGGCGCTGCGGGCCGAGGAGGTGCTGGGGCAGGCGCGCGAGCTCGCCTGGTTCGGCACGGCCGAGCGGGCGATGGCGGCCGCGCTGCGTCTGCTGGCGCTGGAGTCGGGCTGCGAGGAGGTGCTGTCGTTGCGGGTGGCGGCGGGCGAGCACACGGCGCGGCCCGGGCACCGGCCCGGCGACCGCGTGATCAACCCGGGGGACGCGCTGCTGGTGTCGTTGTGCGGCCGGTGGGACGGCTACTGCGCGGAGGTGGCGCGGGTCTTCGCGGTGGCGGAGCCGCCCGAGGACTTCGAGGCCATGTACTCGGTGGTGCTCGCCGCCCACGCCGCGGGCCTCGCGGCGGCCCGGCCGCCCGCCCCGGCCGCGGACGTCGAGCGAGCGGTCGGCCAGGTGATCGACGGCAGCGGGTACGGCCGGTTCGCCGCCGCGCACGCCGGCCGGGGCGTGGGCCTGGGCCCGGACGAGGGCCCGCGGCTGGGCGAGGACACGCCGCTCGCGGCCGGCATGACGTTCTGCCTGGAGCCGGCGATCTACATGCCCGACCTGTTCGGCGCCCGGGTGGCGGACGTGGTGGCCTGCACGGAGGCGGGTCCTGTGGTGCTGACCTCCGGGCCGCCGGCCCTGCACGTGCTCGAACGCTAGGCCCTGGTCACCTCGTGCCCGGGATTGCGTGGCCCGGACCTGAGGAACGGCCAAGGCGGGCCGCACACTGTGCCTGACCTGCCCGGTGGTTTGATGGCCAGAGGACCGCACCGCGACACGTCCTACATACGTTGGGGAGAGACTGTGAAGATCACTGGAGTTGAGCTGCGGCGGATCGCGATGCCGCTGGTGGCGCCGTTCCGCACGTCGTTCGGCACCGAGACGGCCCGCGACGTCCTGCTGGTCAGGGTCGTGACACCGGACGCCGAGGGGTGGGCCGAGTGCGTGGCCATGTCCGAGCCGCTCTACTCCTCCGAGTACGTCGACGGCGCCGCCGAGGTGATCCGCCGCTTCCTGCTCCCCGCCCTGCCCAAGAACCTGGACGTGCACGACGTCGGCCGCGCCCTCGAGCCGATCAAGGGTCACCGCATGGCCAAGGCCGCGCTGGAGACGGCCGTGCTGGACGCGCAGCTGCGGGCGGCGGGCGAGTCGTTCGCCCGGTTCCTCGGCGCGGCCCACACCCGGGTGCCGTGCGGGGTGTCGGTCGGCATCATGGACTCGATCCCGCAGTTGCTCGACGCCGTCGCGGGCTACCTGGACGAGGGGTACGTCCGGATCAAGCTGAAGATCGAGCCCGGCTGGGACGTCGAGCCGGTGCGGGCCGTGCGCGAGCGGTTCGGCGACGACGTGCTGCTCCAGGTGGACGCCAATGCCGCTTACACGCTGGTCGACGCGCCGCGCCTGGCCCGGCTGGACGCGTTCGACCTGCTGCTGATCGAGCAGCCGCTGGCCAACGACGACTTCGTCCAGCACGCGAAGCTGGCGCAGCGTCTCAAGACGCCGATCTGCCTGGACGAGTCGATCGAGTCGGCCGAGCACGCCGCCGCCGCGATCGCGCTGGGCTCGTGCTCGATCGTCAACATCAAGCCGGGCCGCATCGGCGGCTACCTGGAGGCTCGGCGCATCCACGACCTGTGCCGGGCGAACGGGATCGCGGTGTGGTGCGGCGGCATGCTGGAGACCGGCCTCGGCCGGGCGGCGAACGTGGCGCTGGCGGCGCTGCCGGGCTTCACGCTGCCGGGCGACACGTCGGCGTCGCGACGCTACTACGCGACGGACATCACCGAGCCGTTCGAGCTGGTGGACGGGCATCTCGAGGTGCCGACCGGCCCGGGGATCGGGGTCGAGCCGATCCGGGACGTGCTGGACGAGGTGACCACCTCCACCGAGTGGATCACCCTCTGAGGTCGTACTCGGCGATCAGCTCAGCAAGGCGAAACGTCATAACTTATGTAAACCAGTGAGCACCCGGAGAAAAGCCCCGAACGGCGATATTCTGCCGCCGCGCGGATAGAACGGACATCCGGAAAAGTGTTATGGGGTCGCCCGCAGCCAGTCTCCTCGGGACGAGAGATCGTCTCGCGAAAGGACTCACATGGTTCTCCAGACCAGCCGGCGGAGCCTGCTGAAGGCCGCGGCAGGCGTCGCGGTGCTGCCCGCGCTGCCCTCCGTGGCGCAGGCGTCGGCAGCGGCGGCGTTCAAGCACCCGGGGCTGCTGCACACCCAGGCCGACTTCGACCGGATCGCGGCCGGGGTGCAGGCGGGAGCGCAACCGTACAAGGCCGGGTGGGAGAAGCTGGTCGCCAACGGGCGCTCCAGGAGCACGTGGAAGGCGCGCCCGCTGGAGACGGTGGTACGCGGCGGGACCGGGCAGAACTACCCGCAGCTCTACAACGACATCCACGCCGCCTACCAGAATGCGCTGCGCTGGAAGATCTCCGGGGAGAAGGCGCACGGCGACGCCGCCCGCGACATCCTGAACGCCTGGTCGGGCACGTTGAAAGCGATCACCGGCAACGCCGACCGGTTCCTGGCGGCGGGCATCTACGGTTACCAGGCCGCCAACGCCGCCGAGCTCATGCGCGGCTATGCGGGCTTCGACGTCGAGCGCTTCCAGAAGATGCTGCTGAACGTCTTCTACCCGGTCAACGACTCCTTCCTGCGCAACCACAACGGCGCCTGCATCACCAACTACTGGGCCAACTGGGACCTGTGCACCATGGCCTCGGTCATGGCGATCGGGCTCTTCTGCGACGACCAGGCCAAGTTCGACCGGGCCGTCGACTACTTCAAGAACGGCAAGGGCAACGGGTCCATCATGAACGCCATCCCGTTCCTCCATCCGGGCGGTCTCGCCCAGTGGCAGGAGAGCGGGCGCGACCAAGCGCACACCGTGATGGGCATCGGCCTGATCGGCACGATCGCCGAGATGGCCTGGAACCAGGGCGCCGACCTGTACGGCTACGCCGACAACCGGATCATGAAGGCGGCCGAGTACGTCGCCAAGTACAACCTCGGGCACGACGTGCCGTTCACCACGTACAAGTGGGGCCACGGCCAGAACTGCGCCGCCCGGGAGCAGACGGTCATCTCGAGCGCGGCGCGCGGCCAGGACCGTCCCGTGTGGGAGCTGCTGTACAACCACTACGCCAACCGGCGAGGGCTGGCGGTGCCGTACACGAAGGCGTACGCCGAGCGAGTGCGGGCCGAGGGCGGCGGCGGCGACTTCGGGCCGAACAGCGGCGGGTTCGACCAGCTCGGCTTCGGCACCCTGCTGTTCACCCGCGCGGCCGCCGGCTCGGGTGGCTCCGGCGGCCTGCTGCCGACCGGGGTGACCCGCGTGCTCCAGTCGATCAACTTGCCGAAGGAAGGCATCGCCGCCTCGGGCGCCCTCGGCGTGCTCGGCGAGGCGGTGCCGCTGCGGATCGTGCCGGGGCTGGCCGATGCCAAGGGTTACTCGTTCATGGACGAGGACGGCCGCTACCTGCGGCACAAGGATTACCGGCTGCGGTTCGACACCGACAACGGCACCGAGCTGTTCGAGCGGGACGCGACCTTCCTCGCCCGGCCGGGCGGGGCGACCGGAAGGGTGCGCCTGGAGTCGCTGAACTATCCCGGCCGGTTCATCCGCCACCGTCACCAGCAGCTGTGGCTGGACAAGGCCCAGGACACCTCCGCCTTCCGCGCCGACAGCACCTTCAGACCCGCCTCCTCCTGATCGTCGGCGCGCACGACGATCCAACCCCCTGGAAGGAATCCGTTAGCTCCCCAGAACCACGAAGGTGTCCGCGCTTGCCGGCGGGAGCAGGCGTGCGCGGGCACGGAGAACCAGGCCTGGACGCTCACGTCCGTGAGCGGCGCGACCCCGTCGCCGACCGCGACGGCCACCCCGAAGCCCAGCTCCTCCCAACGAAGAAGAGCTCGTCGCCCGGAGCTTCCTAGGCGCTGGTCCCGATCAAGGACGCTCCCAGCTCAGTCGTCATGTAGAGGACGTTGCGCCCGGATCGCTCGCGCGCGACCAGCCCGCTCTCGCGCAGCACGCCGAGGTGCTGTGACACCGCGCTCGGCGTGACACCGAGCGCACGAGCCAGGTCCGTCGTGGTTGCGGGGGACCGCAGCGCCTCGAGCAGTTCAGCTCGCGCCCGGCCGAGCAGCCGGACCGCGCTGCCCGCGGGCGCCTGCGTCCCCGCGGTCCACAAGGCCCCGGCACCCCTCGCCGGATAACGCACCGTGGTCTGCGTGGAGGTTCTCTTCTTGATCAGTACGTGAGGCGAACCGAGAACGACGGGCATGAGAACCAGTCCACCCGGACCGCGATCCACCACGCGCTCGGCCCGCCAGCGCTCTCCTCCCAGCATCAGCCGGCCATCGCACCAGTGCAGATCCGGGTGCAGGCCGGCGAACAACGTCCCGGCCCCGCCCGCGGCCAGTTGCTTCGCGCGATGGATGACGTCCGCCTCGAGTACGGCCCGGATCCGTGCCCAGTGCGGCGCGATGAGCCGGTCGTGTGCCGCACGCAGCTCCGCGGCGATCGCCCGCAGTCCTGCCGCCGGCTGCTCGGCGAGCGCGGCGACCGGGCCAGGGGGTGCTTCGCCGAACACCCGCCGGAGGCTGATCCGGACTTGAGAAGCAGGAGTCCTTTGCAACGCCGCCAGGTCCTCCTCGAGGGATCCGCCGGTGCCGGGCGGGGCGGGGACGAGGAACTCGGGCCAGTTCGGCCGGTCGCTCACGAGCAGCGGCCACGTGTGCGAGAGGTCGAGGGGATCCTTGGCGAGCTCGTCCGCCGCCCACCGCATCCACCGCAGGTTGATCGGGTGCCGGTCGCGATCACCCAGCTGCCGCAGGGCGGACACGGTCTCGGACAGCGGCGAGATCGCGAATCGGGTCGCCGCCAACTCGGCCACGCCGAGATGGATCGTCAACGCCATGGATCGATTATGTAGTGACGGCCTAAATGCTGTCGTGACGACCTCCGGGTCCCCCGAGGCCACCGACTGCCGGTGGGCCGGCGGAATAATCGGTTGCCGTTCGGTGCTGATGCCCGCACTATGTTCGTCATGTTCCTGCGCGCTCGCCTCACGACGCCCACCCTGCCGGTGGGCGCGTTCGAGCGTGCCTGCGACGGCCTGGAGCGCTGACCTCTTCCCGTAAGTCCTGAGGTGACCCGGCGGGGGGAGGTTGACCGGCCCTGACGGGTCACAAGAATCCAGACGTCTCAGGAGAGGGAATCATGGCCAAGCAGGCCTACGTACGCAACAAGCCGCATCTCAACATCGGCACGATGGGGCACGTCGACCACGGCAAGACCACACTGACCGCGGCGATCACCAAGGTGCTGGCCGAGCGCGGGCAGGCGACGTACACGCCGTTCGAGCGGATCGACCGCACGCCGGAGGAGGCGCAGCGGGGCATCACGATCAACATCTCGCACGTCGAGTACGAGACCGCCACCCGGCACTACGCCCACGTCGACATGCCGGGCCACGCCGACTACGTGAAGAACATGATCACGGGGGCGGCGCAGCTCGACGGGGCGATCCTCGTCGTGTCCGCGCACGACGGGATCATGCCGCAGACCAGGGAGCACGTGCTGCTGGCCAAGCGGGTCGGGGTGGAGCACCTGGTCGTGGCCGTCAACAAGGCGGACGGCGCCGACCCGGAGCTGACCGACCTGGTCGAGCTCGAGCTGCAGGAGCTGCTGGCCGAGCACGGCTACATCGGCGTCCCGATGGTGCGGGTGTCCGGGCTGCGGGCGCTGGAGGGCGACCCGGTCTGGACGGCGTCGGTGGAGGCGCTGCTCCAGGCGGTGGACGAGCACATCCCGGTGCCGGTGCGGTACGTGGACGCGCCGTTCCTCATGCCGGTCGAGAACGTGCTGACGGTCACCGGCCGCGGCACGGTCGTCACCGGCGCGATCGAGCGCGGCACGGTCCGCGTCGGCGACACGGTGGAGGCGGTCGGGTTCGGCGAGGGGTTCAGCGCCGTCGTGACGGGCGTGGAGACGTTCGGCAAGACGATGGAGCAGGGCGAGGCCGGCGACAACGCCGCCGTGCTGCTGCGCGGCGTGCGCCGCGAGCAGGTGCGGCGCGGCATGGTGCTGGCCCAGCCGGGCAGCCAGCGGGCCCGCACGTCGTTCACCGCCCGGGTCTACCTCCTGACCCCGGAGGAGGGCGGGCGGCGCAGGGCGATCGCGTCCGGCTACCGGCCGCAGTTCTACCTGCGGACGACGGACGTGCCCGGGGAGCTCAGGCTCGACGAGGCCGCCCGGCCGGGTGACACGGTCGAGGTGGAGGTCGAGCTCGGCAAGCCGGTCGCCATCGAGCCGGGGCTCGGCTTCGCGATTCGCGAGGGCGGGCTGACGGTGGGCGCGGGCACGATTCTCACCGTGCCCGACTGAATCCGCGGTCGCGCGGGTGAGCGAGGAGGCCGGGTCTCGTGTCAGACGGGACCCGGCCTCCGTCGTCGGTCAGGACGGGTCGAACCTCAGCGTGAACGTCGCCGGGCGGGCCCGCAGGTCGTACTGCGGCAGCGGGCCGGGACCGCACGTGGCGGTTCCGATGCCCTGGTGGGCGAGGTCCAGGTGGAGGTGCACCCGATCCCCGGGCACCAGGTCGGGCCGGTGTGCGGCGGCGGCCAGCTCGTCGGTGCTCCAGCGCCGCGCGGTCATCCCGAACACCGGGTCTCCGGACACCTTGAACGCGCCGAAGTCGGCCCACCGCACGTCGGCGCGGTGGCCGTTCTCCTGCGGGTAGACGTACGGCGTCTGCAGCTCGTCGATCGTCGCCGTCCAGCGACCGACCCGCGCCGCCATGCCGGTGTCCGGGTACGCCTCGCCGGGCCCGCGCCCGAACCAGGTGACCCGTTCCACGGCGGTCCCGGGCAGCGTCATGGTGACGCCGAGCCGCGGGATCGGGTCCCGCCAGTCGCCCTCGGGCTCGAGGTCGAGGCTCAGCAGCAGCCCGCCGTCTCCGGCGAGCGTCCACCGGTACGTCGCCCGCATCCCGAGGTCCGTCGCGGCGGGGGCGACCCGGGTGCGGACGGTCAGGGCGTCGCCGACCTCGACATCGTCCACCCGGTGCGTGAGCCGGTGCAGGCCGAGGGCACGCCACTTGCCTTCGAGGCCGCCATATCTGTCGTTGTCGGTCGGTGCCCGCCACAGGTCGAGGCGCGGCCCTTCGACCTCCAGCCCGAACAGCCTGACCAGCCGCCCGGTCTCCGCGTCGAACCCCGATCCGCTGGCGACGATCTCGTCACCGTCCCGTACGAACGTGACCAGCGACGCCGAAGCGGTCCGGGGCGCGGGCGGCGCCAGGAGCGTCTGCCCCCACGCCACCTCGTGTCCCGCCTGCGCCCACGGCTGGTCACCGGAGAGCCGGGCCCGGATGGTCAGCCAGCACTCGCCGGCAGGCCCCGGCGGCACGTCGGGCAGCTTGACCTCGCCGCCGCCCGCGGGCACCTCCAGCCGGTGCTCGGCGACCGTCTCCCCCTCCACCTCCACGGTGGCGAGGAACTCCAGGTGGGACAGGTCGCGGTAGTCGTAAGCGTTCACGACCCGCACCACCCCGTCGCCGAAGTCGAACTTCACGGGCTGGAACACCTTCTTCAGGTCGATCAGCCCGGGCGACGGCGTGCGGTCGGGGAACACGAGCCCGTCGATCACGAAGTTGGAGTCGTGGACGGGCTCCCCGTAGTCGCCGCCGTAGGCGTACTCGAACTCCGGATGCACGATGCCGTGGTCGATCCACTCCCAGATGAACCCGCCGGCCAGCCGCGGATAGCGCTCGAACAGCTCCTGGTACTCGGCCAGCCCGCCGGGCCCGTTGCCCATGGCGTGGGCGTACTCGCACTGCAGGAACGGCATCGCGCGCCGCCGCGCGTCCAGGTCAGGGTCGTCGAGGGGGTCTTCGGCGAGGCGGCCGATGGCCTCGACCTCGGCGTGGGAGGCGTACATGCGGGAGTAGACGTCGGTGTGCGCGCACGACCAGTCGCCCTCGTAGTGGAGGGGACGGGAGGGGTCGCGGTCGCGTGCCCAGTCGGCCATGACGGCCAGGTTGCGGCCGACGCCGGCCTCGTTGCCGAGCGACCACATGATGATGCTCGGGTGGTTCTTGTCCCTTTCGACCATCCGCCGCATGCGGTCGAGCAGCGCGTCGGCGTAGCGCGGGTCGTCGGTGGGGTTGCGGCGCCAGCCGACCTGGTGGAAGCCGTGCGTCTCGAGGTCGCACTCGTCGATCACCCACAGGCCCAGCTCGTCGCACAGGTCGAGGAAGTCGGGGTGGGGCGGGTAGTGGCTGGTCCTGACGGCGTTGACGTTGTGCTGCTTCATCAGCAGCACGTCGGCGCGCATGGTCTCGTACGGGACCGCGCGGCCGCGCTCGGGGTGGAACTCGTGCCGGTTCACGCCCTTGAGCAGCAGCGGGCTGCCGTTGGCCAGCAGCACGCCGTCCACGATGGAGATCGTGCGGAAGCCGACGCGCAGCCGTACCGTCTCGTCGGGGAACGTCACGACGGCGTCGTACAGGCGCGGGGTCTCGGCCGTCCACGGCTCGACGTCGAGCCTGACCTCCGTGCCCGGCTCCAGGTCGGCGACGCCGAGCTCGGGGATGCTGAGCAGGCCGCCCTCGCCCTCGAAGCTGAGCCTGCCGTCGTGGGAGGCGTGCACGAAGACGTCGGCGGCGGACCGGGTGAGGGTGACGTCGCGGAAGATGCCCGGCAGCCACCACATGTCCTGGTCTTCGAGGTAGCTGGCGGCCGACCACTGGTGCACGCGCACGGCCAGCACGTTGCGCCCGGGACGCAGCCACGGCCCGGCGTCGAACTCGGCCGGCAGCCTGCTGCCCGTCCAGAAGCCGAGCTCGTGCCCGTTGAGCCAGACGCGGGCGAAGGACTCGGCGCCCTCGAACCGCAGCCGGCCACCCGTCCAGCCCTCGGGCAGGTCGAAGGTGCGGCGGTAGTCGCCGGTCGGGTTCTCGTCGGGGACGTGCGGCGGGTCGACGGGGAAGGGGAAGGAGACGTTCGTGTACGCGGGCGCGCCGTGCCCGTGCAACGGCCAGTGGGACGGGACCGGCAACTCGTCCCAGTCCGCGTCGTCGTAGCCGGGCTGGGCGAAGTCGTCGGGGACGTTCGCGGCGGGTGAGAGGCGGAAGCGCCACGTCCCGTTGAGGTCGAGTGCGGGCGCGTCGGAGCGGAGTGCCGCCCGGGGTTCGAGCAGGCCCGAACCGGGGGTGTAAGTTTCGAGATCCATCGACGCCGAGCCTAGAGCTTCTGGAGCATTTTGGGCAGCGATGAGTTTTCTGTCCATACCTGCCGCTCACACTCCGAGGCCGTACACGCGGCGGGCGTTCTCGCCGCCCACCATCGCGGCCACCCTCATCGCCTGCCCGACCGACCACTCCCCCTCGGTCACGAACTCCCCCAGCACCCGGGCCATGGCCCGCCGCCACAGCAGCGCCCCGAGATGGTGCAGCTCGGCCGGCCCCCAGGCGTCCGACGAGAAAAGGATCTTCGCGAACGGCGCCGCCTCCAGGCTCTCCGCCACCAGCGCCACGCTGCGCGCCCCCGTGAAGGTGACGCCCAGCCCGACGTCGAAGAAGACGTTCGGGTACGCGTGCGCCAGGAACCCGGCGTGTCTCTGGTACGGGTAGCAGTGCAGCAGCAGAAGCGGCACCCCGGCCGGCTCCGCCAGCTCGATCAGGCCGCGCAGCAGCAGCGGGTCGGACCGGCGCAGGTCCACGTCCGGATCCCCGAACCCGATGTGGAACTGCAGCGGCAGCCCCCGGTCGATGCCCGTCCAGATGAGATGCCGCAGCAGCACGGGGTCGGCGAGCCGGCCGCCCTCCGCGAACCATCGGCCGGCCGCCTCCGCCACCTCCTCCGCGGCGGGCCTGGCCGGGTCGAAGTCGAGTCCGTGGCGGTAGGCGGCGATGGTCTTCAGCCCGCGTGCCGTGCGGGTGCGCTCCCACAGGGCCTCCTCGAACCGCGCGGCGAACGCCTCCGCCGCGCACCCGTCCGCGGCCACCTGCTCGGCCACCGCCTCCAGCCGCACCACCTCGTCGGCGGGCACGCCGGCCGCCTCGGCCATGCCGGACGGGCCGAGCACCTCCTCACCCCGGTAGCCGGTCTCGACGAGGAAGTGCCCGATGCCGCTGGCGCCGAGCAGCAGCCGGTTGACCTCGTCCACACCGAGCCTGGCGCGCCTGGCCAGGTATTCCTCCGGCGTGCAGTGCGGGTCGAGGCCGAGCACGGGGGCGCAGTGGCGCAGGATCGCGAATCCCACCTGGGAGTCGAACGGGGTCATCCATTCGGGGATCGGCCGGTCGGACTCGGTGATCAGCTCCTCGAACGCCTTGCGTGACAGGTCGCGGGCCGAGGCGCCGTGCGCGTGGTGGTCGACCAGCGGCAGCTCCTCGATGGCCCGCGCGAGGCCGCCGGGGACGAGCTCGAGCTCATGGGACACCCGGCCAGGATATGGGAGCTTCTGCGCCGGGCCCGAGAGCACGCGCCGCCGACCCCCGATCCCGCTTCTCGCACCTCCTGCGCAGGCCTTCCGGACGCGTGTACGGGCGGCGCGGGGTGTGGATGGGGCGGAGCGCTCGCGAGCTGCGGTTCGCGAGCGCTCCGCCGTGGGCCGGCCGTGGGGCGGTCCGGCGGCGCCCCACAGCCGGCCTGTTCAGGCGGCGGCCCTGGCGGTGAGGGCCACCGTGGCCTGTCGGGTGACGCCGCTGACCGTGACGGCGACCGTCACCTGCCCCTCACGCAGCGCCGTCAACGTGCCTGTCGCCGGGTCGAGCACGGCGACGTGCCACGGCTTGGCGGACTGCCGGGCGCCGATGTGCAGGTTCGGCGAGCCGGACCACGCGGCCGAGACCGGGTGCACTGCGGGAACCGTCCGCGCCCCCTGCTTGACCGCGGCCGTCACCTGGGCGGGCGTGCCGACGGCGACCGTACCCGGAACCGTGAGCACCAGGTCGTCCACGTGCGGACGGACCTGCGTGCCGATCCAGTCCGGCGCGTCGGCGAACCAGTTGCGCTTGACGTGCTCGGCCTCGGTCCGCGTGACCGGGTCCACGCCCCACAGCGACCAGCCGGTGAAGCCGCCGTCGTCGGGTGCGGTGGCGGGGTTCTTGCCGGAGTTGCCGTTGATGAAGTACGGCACCGCGTCCACCCGCGCCGCGTGGAAGGTCCCCACGTGCGCCCCGATGAAGGCGGCCCCCTTGCCGGTGTCCCGCTGGAAATCGGCCAGCCAGTCTTCCACCAGCGCGGCCTCCTTGCGGTCGCCGAGCTGGCTGCCCTTGCCGGGCGTCGGGTCCCGCGGCGGCACGTGGAACACCACCGCGACGGACCCGATCGAGGTGTCCTTCGCGGCCTCGTCGAGCGCGGACCTGAGCATCGCCACCTGGTCGTAGCCGCCGCCCCGCAGGTTCAGCCGCGAGGTGTCCAGGGTGATGAAGCGGGTGCCCTTGTGGTCGAAGGTCCGGTACGTGTCCCCGAAGACGGCCTTGAAGTTGTCGATCTTGCCGCCCATGACCTCATGGTTGCCGGGGATGTAGTGATACTTCACCGTCCCACCGAGTTCCTCATCAAGGATCCGCTTCGCCAGCGCGAAGTCCTCCGGCGACGCCTCGTCCACCAGGTCACCGTTGATGAGCAGGAAGTCCGGCTCGGCCGCCTTGATCTCACGCAACGTCCTGCGCGCGTTCTTGACGATGTCGCTGTCCGGGGCCCTGGCGACGAACTGCGCGTCCGACATGACCGCGAACCGCCACGGCATCTCCGCCACCGACGGCTTGACCACCGGGTCGGCGACCTTGGGCGCGGCAGGCGCGGACACCGCGGGCGGCACCTTGGCGACGAGCCCGTCGATGAGGATCTCGTTGGTGTACTTGGCGCCGGCCTTGGTCTCGGCCACGTAGAAGCGCCGCAGCTTGAGCGGGTAGTTGACGCCCGCGGGGACGGCGAACTCGACGTACCTCCACCCGGTCCACGTCATGTACGGACCGCGCAGGATCTGCGACTGCCCGAGCGCGTCGTAGAACTCCAGGCTGGGCCACTCCCCCTTGCCGGTGGAGTGGATCCAGAGCCCGAACGCCTGTGGCTGCCCGTCCACCACGATCTGCTTCGGCGGGCTGGCGTACGCGGCCCGGGTGGCGGTCGAGGTGGTGAAGTCGTACGACAGCTTGAGCCCGCCCCCGCTCTGCCCGGGCGCGGCCGACAGCGAGCCGGTGGCGCGGGCGGCGGCGAACGTCCACGCGGCGGCGTCCTCGAAGTCGGCGACCGGCTTGTCCTCGAACCCGACGGTCACCGGCACGGCGGTGCTGATCCTGCCGACGCGAGCGGTGATGAGCCCCGACCCTGTGGCCTGCCTGGCCTTGACCGTGAAGGATCCGTGCTCGGCCGTGGTGACCTCGAACAGGTTCTTGTCGTAGTCGAGCGTGAGGTCGGCGGGGTCGATGGGCGCGGAGTTGCCGTTGCGGTCGTATCCGACCACGCCGAACGTGGCGGTGCGGTCCTTGCCCGGCATGCCGAGCCGGTCGGCGGTGGCGCCGAGCCGCTGGAGCGGCTGGAGCACGGTCAGGCCGATGGTGCCCTTGGCGTCGCCGCGCGAGGCGGTGACGGTGGTCTGGCCGGGCACCAGAGCATGGAATCTCCCGTCCCGGACCACGCCGTGGACGGCCGGGTTGGCGCGCCAGGACGGGGTCCCGGCGGCGGGCCCGTACGTCTCGTCGTATCCGGCGGCGGTCAGCCGCCTGGTGAGGCCGGGGAAGACCCGGTCGGGGCGGCCGCCGGCGACGGGGGCCAGGCCGGGCGCCCTGGCGGGGTCGCTCGCGGTCTCCAGCCAGAAACCCTTGAGCTTGCCGCTGCCCTGCGGGGCGTAGAGCGCCAGGCCGTTGGGGACGTGGCGCTCGCCGCCGTCGGAGGGGCTGTTCTCGACCTGCACGTCGGCGGAGCCGGGCTCGCGGGCCAGCATGGTGGAGGAGCCGCCGCCGTCGAGGTTGAGCGCGTTCGCGGCGCCGAGGTCGACCATCATCGCGGCCAGCTCGTTGAGCGTGACGCCGCGGCTGTCGGCCTGGCGGCCGTCCACGGTGAGCAGGTACATCTTCCTGCCGTCCGCGGAGAACCCGACGGCGGTACGGGGGTGCGCTGCCTGGTCCGTCGAGTTCTGCGCGACGCCGTCCTTGACCAGCACCCAGTTGCCGCCCACGGCGGCCTTGACGGTGCTGCCGTCGGACGACTTCGGCTGATATCTCACGTCAACGCGGTCGCCGACCTTCAACGCCGACAGCGCGCTCGCGCCCGCGTCGCGGCCCAGCAGGATCGTGGTCCCGGCGGGGATCGGACCGCTGCCCGCGGAGGTGCGTACCTCGGAGACCACCCCGTTGACCAGGACGACCTCGGCGACGGACGCGGCGCCCGCGACGGCGCGGGCCCGCGTGTACGAGCCCCACAGCGACGTGAACAGCCCGACGCCGCCGCCCTGCACGATCTGGTTGAACTGGGTGAGCGTGATCGGCGAGCCGCCGGCCGGCGTGGCGGTGCCCTCGAAGTACATCTTCAGCACCCGGCCGACGCCGTCACCGGTGACCGCGACCGCGTTGTCGTGGCCGGCGACGGGCGACTGGATGAGGTTGCCGTTCTGCACGCCGATGCCCTGGGCGGCGCCGGAGTTGTTGATGTCGAAGAAGTCGCCGTTCACGGCCGCGACGGCGCGGGACCGTTTGGCCGGCCCGGACAGCGGCTCGGTCTTGGACACCTCGCCGGAGAACACGTAGTCGGCCGTCGCGCCGCCGAGGTCGGCGGTGATCGCGTCCGCGCGTAACCAGCCGAGCGCGTCGTAGCTGTCGAACGAGGTCAGCGAGATCCCCGGCGCCACCGGCCGGGTCCTCTTGGCCGTCTCCAGCCGCGGCTGGCCGGCGGTGGCCTTGGCCAGCAGCGTGGACGGCGGCGGATAGGAGGACGCCTCGAGCGCGTCCTCTGCGGGGGGTGCGGGGTCGGCCTGAGCGGGCGCGCCGGTCACGGCCAGAGGGCCTAACAGGAGCGCGGCGGCGGCCAGCAATCGGAGGGTCTGCACGACCGAACTCAATCGCTCGTGGATATAACTTTCAAGACTTCAGAGTGAACTAAAAGATAATTTCAGCGTTTGACCCTGGTCAGCCGGTCGAGCGCCGCGTCGTAAGCCGGGTCGAGCCAGTAGTCGCTGTGCCGGAGCGCCTCGGGCAGCGGCTGCCCGGGCTGGGGACGGGGCGGATCCCAGCAGAACCGGTCCACGCCGTCATCGCCGCAGGGTCCTTCGCCGAGGGGGTCTACGCGCCGGAACACGGGCCCGCCGATGGGGTCGCTGAGCCGGTAGAGGTTGTGCCAGCGCACCGTGTCCCGTACGGCGGCGAGCGCCGGGGTGCCGAAGTAGGCGGGGAAGAAGGCGGCGTACAGGCGGCGCAGCGGCGACCCGTGGGTAAGCAGGCCGACCCGCCGCCGCAGCTCGGGATCGAGTTGCAGCACGAGGGCGGCGGCGATGACGCTGCCCTGGCTGTGCCCGGAGAGGATCACCTGGTCCCGGCCGGTCCTGGCGAGCCTGCCGACGCGGTCGATCAGCTCGGGGACGACGCGCTCGGTGTAGCAGGGCGGGCCGAGCGGGTGGACGGCGCGGGGCCAGAAGGTGGACACGTCCCAGAGGATCCCGATCGTCCTGCGCAGGCGGGGGTCGGTGTAGGTGCGGCGGCCGAGCAGCACGAGACCGGCGATGACCGCGGCCAGGGCCCAGCTTCCCGTCCCGGCCAGCAGCCCGGCGAGCCCGCCGGCCGGGGCGAGCACGTGAAAATGGTGGATCACGGCCACCGCGCCGAACCCGGCCACGCCGGCGCCGGTGAGGACCGCCGGCACGAGGCCGGCGCGGTCGGTGAGCGCGGCCAGCGCCCACATGCCCGCGACCGTGCCGCTGTGACGCTGGCCGTAGTGGTGCGCCAGCCGCGGCGCGAGCCTGCTCGTCTCGGCCTGATGGATCAGGCGGAGGACGACGGCGACGGCGAGAAGCCCGAGCAGCAAGAGGGGGACCAGGGCGGCGGTCCACCAGAGGGGGTCGTCGAGCACGATCCCGCGGTCCGGCCCGCCGAGGTACGTGGCGGTCCAGAACAGCAGGCCGAGCCCCAGCACGTTCGCGGCACCGGCGGCGATCATCAGCGCGAACCAGCCGGCCAGGCCGCCCAGCGCCGGCCGCTCGGCCGGGGATCCCATGCGCGCCAGCACGAAGCAGGCAAGGAGGATGAACAACCCGGCCCCGGTCATGAGCGTGAACTGGAACGCTCCAAGCTCGGCGCCGGGCAGCCGCCGCCCGGGCGCGCCGGCGCCCAGACCGGCCAGGGCCAGCACGATCGTGGCCGCGAAGACCAGCGGCGCGGCCACCCCCAGGCCGCGGCAGGCGTACGTGAGCCACGACGGGACCCGCTCACCGGGATCCAGCCGCCTCGCGATCCACGGCAGCAGCACCAGCACCGCGGCCGCGACCTGGACGGCGGCGTTGGCCACGGTCAGCGCCAGCCCTTGCGGAGTGCCCGCGAACGGCGCGGACACGGCCAGCCCGATCGACGCGATCGCGTAGGCGACGTGCACGACCCGCAGCCGCCACACCGGCGCGCCCCCGTGCCACAACCGCGGCCGCGCCAACGGCAGGCCGGTACGCGGCACGCCGCCGGGCGGGATGGGGGTGCGCTCGTCGCGTTCCCAGGTCCGCCGGCCGAGCCACCACAGCAGCACGACGACCAGCAGCGGCGCCAGCGCGGTGACGGCCAGCCGCCTGGACGGCTCCTCCCCCCACAGCGCGCCCAGCCAGTGCAGCCAGCCCGGCGTCGCGTCGCGGGTGCACCGCCCGCCCGCGGCGGTGCACTGCCAGCCGACCAGGTCGACCGCCGCCCTGGTGACGGCGCCGACCAGCGTGCCGGTGAGCAGCAGCGCGAACAGCCGCTGGGCCGCCTCGGTGAGGTGCCGCAGCCGGGCGCCGCGCGGGGGCCTGGGGAGCATGAAGTAGGACAGGTTCGCCAGCGAGAACGGCAGCAGGGGCAACCACAGCGCGACGGTCCGTCCGCCGGAGGTGAGGCCGCCCCACGCGTACGCCTCGCGGCGGCGCTCCTCCGGCACGTCCGCGTCGCCCCCGGACGGCCGGCCGCCCGGCCACCACCGGCGGTGGAACCCGGTGACGCCGTCGCCCGCGACCCGCCGGGGGTGGGGGTGGTTGAGCGTGCCCTCCGGCGGCGTGCCGGCGACGCCGTGCACCCGCAACTCGGTCACGCCCCCGCAGGTCTCATCGAGGAAGCCGTCCACGTCATCAGGATCTCGCGACCCCTCTCGTCACGTACTGCGATTGCTCGATTACCCGACAGTTCGTGTGCGTGTGCGCCGTCAAAGAAGCGGCAAGGCGAGGGACACGTTTCCGGGAGCCGATCCCGGGCAGGCGGATGGACGTTCATGACGAAGCCGCACCATCTCTGGCGTTGTCGCGCACGACGGCGCAGACTGGAAAGACGGCGATCGCGTGGAGCAGTGGAGCATCCGTGGACAATCACCTTGATCACCTGCCGGTCCTGTCCCGCGGCAGACACCGCAACCCGAAACGCGGTGCCTGTTTCATGGAGCTGGCCTCCTACCTGGCCGGCGAGCGGTGGAGCGACCATCCGGCCTGCACGCATCCGTTGCTGGCCGCACTCGCCCGTCTCGTCAACGACAACGTCAGCGACGAGAGCCGCGCCAAGCTGGTCGGGCTCGTACCGTCGATCATCGGGCTGGCCAGCGACGACCTGCGCGTGGACGCGCGGATCGCGCTGCGCTGCGCCACGACGGCGCTGCCGGTGGCAGCGGCCGAGCGCCAGCTCGCGCTGGCCGTGTCGGTGCTCGCGGCGGAAGAGATGCTGGCCAGGCTCGACGGCGCCCCGTCCGGCCGGCTGAGCGAGGAGAGCCGCCGCGCGATGGAGGAAGTGCCGCAGGCGGCCGAGCAGGCCCGGCGCTTCAGCCGCGCGGCCCGGATCACGGAGAAGGGATTCCGCAGGTACGCCGCGCCGAACGCGGTGCAGCTGTCGGTGGTGGGCATCGTCCAGGCCTGCATCCCGGACCCGGACGCGCTGCTGCGGCGGCTGCTGGAAGAGACGATCACGGACTGCGACGCCTTGATCCGCGGCTCCCGGACCGAGGTCCCCGAGGCGGAGACGGTGGAGCCGGTCGCCCAGGCTCCGGCCCCCGCCCACACCTGACCGGCCCACCGACGTTCCCCCGCGGCACCGCCCGCGGGGGTTCTCGTGTGCACCCGTCCGGAGGGGTTCGCGTGCGCACATACCGCGTGGCCTGGACGCGCACATGTCCGCGCACGTAGCGTGACGAAACGCTCATCGAGACAGCCTTTCCCCAGGTCAGGCAAGCCTCTCCTTCGTTGCGGATCTTGTCGGCATATGCCTAAATTTGGGACAAGGCACCCGAAAGCGGAGGAGTTACATGACCGTCGAGCTGGCCCGGCCGTACTCGCCCGAGCAGCACCACAGCCACCGTGACGTCACCGGAGGCTGGTTGCGCCCGGCGGTGTTCGGTGCCATGGACGGGCTCGTGTCGAACTTCGCGCTGATCGCCGGGGTCGTGGGCGCGGCGGGCGCCGGGCGGGCCGCCGTGCTGGCCGGGTTCGCCGGGCTGGCCGCCGGGGCGTTCTCCATGGCGGCCGGCGAGTACACGTCGGTGAAGTCCCAGACGGAGCTGATGCGGGCGGAGATCGCCGTGGAGCGGCGCGAACTGGCCCGCAACCCGGACGGCGAGCGGGCGGAGCTGGCCGCGCTCTACCGGGCGCGCGGCCTCGACGCCGACCTGGCGCGGCGGGTCGCCGAAGGGCTGTCGGTCGATCCCGAGCAGGCGCTGCGCGTGCACGTCCGCGAGGAACTCGGCGTCGACCCGGACGATCTGCCCTCGCCGTACGTGGCCGCCGCCTCGTCGTTCTGCGCGTTCGCGACCGGGGCGCTGGTGCCCCTGGCGCCGTTCCTGTTCGGGGCGTCCGGCATGGTGCTGGCCGTGGTGCTGAGCGTGCTGGGGTTGTTCGGGTTCGGCGCGGCGGTGGCGGTGATGACCGCGCGGCCGTGGTGGCTGGGCGGCCTGCGGCAACTGGCGCTCGGAGTGGGCGCCGCCACCGTGACGTTCGGCCTGGGGCACCTGCTCGGCGTCACGATGTCCTAGCGCCTGGACACCTGCGCGTCATCACGGCGTCCTAGGCCTGGGACATCCGCGCGGCATCACGGTGTCCTAGCGGCCGCAGGCGGCTGGGGCCGCGACCTGACTGCGTGGCCCCGCCGCCCAGGGACGGCAGACCCGGCCTACGGCCGGCCGGCCGCCGCGAGCTTGACGCCGAGGCCGATGAGCGCCACCCCGGTCAGCCCGTCCACGGCCCTGCGCACGGCCGGCCTGGCGAACGCTTTGCGCAGCGTGCCCACGATGGCGGCCACCACCAGGAACCACGTGACCGTCCCGCCCAGCGCGATCAGCGAGAGCACGAGCGTGTCGGCCAGGGACGCGCCACCGCCGACGAACTGCGGCACGAGGGCGACGAAGAACAGCGCCGCCTTGGGGTTGAGCACGTTGGTGAGCAGCCCCTCGGCGAACGCCGCCCACGGGCTGCGCCGCCCGGGATCGGCCGCCACGTCCGGCCGCGGCTCCTCGCCTCTGCGCAAGGCCGAACGCAGCGCCTTGACCCCGAGATACAGCAGGTAGGCCGCGCCGACCACCTTGACCACGGTGAACGCCGCGGCCGAGGCGGCCAGCAGCGCCGCGACGCCGGTCGCCGCGGCCACGACCCAGGCGAAGACGCCCATGGAGATCCCGAGCGCGGCGGCCATGCCGTAGCCGCGCCCGGAGACGGCTGAGCGCCGTACGACCACCGCGAAGTCCGGACCGGGCGACATGGCCCCGAGCAACACGACACCACCGAAAGCCACGATCTGCGTCATAGAGGTCATGGCGTACACCCTATGAGCCGGACGGCCGCACCCGATCAGCGCCTGCGGCGGCGCTTCTTGAAGATCGCGCGCAGGGTCAGCAGCAGCACCACCGCGACGACCTGACCACCCAGGACGATGCGGTTGACGTCCACAGCCGGCCGCCACACGGCGTCGCCGTCCTTGAGCACGTACACCCCCGCGGGCGTGGCCCCGAAGCCGAACCCCACGCCGCTGCCCCCGCTCTCCTCGCCTTTCTCGCCCTTGCCCTCTCCCTGCCCGCCGCCGCCTCCTTGGGCGACCTTGGCGACGGGGATGACGACGACGTCGCCGTGCTGGATCG
This sequence comes from Nonomuraea polychroma, assembly GCF_004011505.1. Taxonomy (NCBI): domain Bacteria; kingdom Bacillati; phylum Actinomycetota; class Actinomycetes; order Streptosporangiales; family Streptosporangiaceae; genus Nonomuraea; species Nonomuraea polychroma. Next base: position 3,188,116 of record NZ_SAUN01000001.1, on the reverse strand, counting down.
GCTCACCGAAGACGCGCTTGACGGTCGCGGCGTCCTTCGACCGCTCCACCAGTTCCATGATGTCCATGGCGCCATCGTCACCCCCGATCGGGCAGCGCACCACCTCCCAGGCGTCCCGATCCGCCCCGGCACCGCAGGCCCCAACGCACCATGCCATGCGACGGACGCTCTGCCCGGCACCACTTGCCCCAAGGCGTGGCGTGACGCCGCCGATGCCCCGTGGCACGCCGGCTGCCCTCACGCCAAGGGACACACCTCCACCGCCGGCAGCGGGAACCGGCGCACCTTATGCGACGCCATGGCGCGTCCGGACGCCATGGCGCGTCCGGAGGCCGGGGGCCTCCGGGGTGCGGTCCGGTGCCCGGCGGTGTTGTCAGGCGCGGCGGCCGCGGAGTTCGCGATATCTGCGGACCAGGCGTGCCGTCGAGGGGTCGGGGAAGGTCGTGGGCGGCTCTTGCGAGGTGAGGGCCGGAGCGAGGTCGAGGGCCATCTTCTTGCCCAGCTCCACCCCCCACTGGTCGAAGGAGTCCACTCCCCAGATCGTGCCCTCGACGAACACGATGTGCTCGTAGAGGGCGACGAGCTGGCCGAGTGTGGACGGGGTCAGCTTGGGGACGAGGATCGTGGAGGAGGGGCGGTTGCCGGGCATCACCTTGTGGGGCACGATCGCGGTCGCGGTGCCCTCGGCGGAGATCTCCTCGGAGGTCTTGCCGAACGCCAGTGCCGACGTCTGGGCGAGCAGGTTGGCGGTGAGCTGGTCGTGCATGCCCTCGCGGTCGTCAAAGGGCTCGGCGAAGCCGATGAAGTCGGCGGGGACGAGGCGGGTGCCCTGGTGGAGGAGCTGGTAGAAGGCGTGCTGACCGTTGGTGCCCGGCTCGCCCCAGAAGATCTCGCCGGTGTTGACCGTGACCGGGGCGCCGTCGGCGCGCACGGACTTGCCGTTGGACTCCATGGTGAGCTGCTGCAGGTAGGCGGGGAAGCGGTGCAGCCGCTGGCTGTAGGGCAGGACGGCGCGGGTCTCGGCGCCGAAGAAGTCGTTGTACCAGACCCCGAGCAGGCCCATCAGCACCGGCATGTTGGCGTTGAACGGCGCGGTGCGGAAGTGCTCGTCGATGGCGTGGAAGCCGGCGAGCATCTCGCGGAAACGCTCGGGCCCGATGGCGATCATCAGCGACAGGCCGATGGCGCCGTCGTAGGAGTAGCGGCCGCCGACCCAGTCCCAGAAGCCGAACATGTTGTCGGTGTCGATGCCGAACTCGGCCACCTTCTCGGCGTTGGTGGAGACGGCCACGAAGTGCTTGGACACCGCCTCGTCGCCGAGCGCCTCGACCAGCCAGCGGCGCGCGACCCTGGCGTTGGTCAGGGTCTCCAGCGTGGTGAAGGTCTTGGAGCTGACCACGAACAGCGTCGTCTCGGGGTCGAGGTCGCGCAGGTTGCCGGTGATGTCGGCCGGGTCGATGTTGGAGACGAACCGGGCCCCGATGCCGGCGTCGGCGTAGTCGCGCAGCGCCTCGTATGCCATCGCCGGGCCGAGGTCGGAGCCGCCGATGCCGATGTTGACGACGGTCTCGATCGGCTTGCCGGTGGCGCCCTTCCACTCCTTGGACCTCACGCGGTCGGAGAAGGCGCTCATCTTGTCGAGCACGGCGTGCACGTCGGCCGTGACGTCCTGCCCGTCCACGATCCGCTCGGCCTCCCGCGGGGCGCGCAGCGCGACGTGCAGCACGGCGCGGTCCTCGCTGACATTGATGTGCTCGCCGGAGAACATGGCGGTGATCCGGTCGCGCAGGCCCGCCCGCTCGGCCAGGGACAGCAGCAGGTCGATGGTCTCCTGGGTGGCGCGGTGCTTGGCGTAGTCGAGGTAGAGGTCGCCGGCGGTCACCGTCATGCGCTCGGCGCGGCCGGGGTCCTCCGCGAACAGCTCACGCAGGGTCCTGCCCCCCAGGTCCTCCTGGTGCTTGGTCAGAGCCGCCCACTCCTGGCTCTGGGTGATATCGCCGTTCACGCTTCCTCCTCGCGTTGCCAAGCCGACTGATCCATGGTCCCGTAACCCCGTACCCATGGCGGTTGATTCCGCGCACGGCGGAGCGGAGTCTTTAGGAGCTCAGTGAGATTCGCGGCCCACGGCGTCGCCGCTGGAGCCGATGAGGAAGTCCAGGTCGGCGCCGCGGTCGGCCTGGGTGACGTGGTCGGCGTAGAGGCGTTCCCAGCCGCGGGCGGGCTCGGCGTGCCCGGTCACGACCGGCGGCCTGGCGTGCAGCTCGGCGTCGGGGATGTCGACGTCCAGGCGCCGCGCGGCCACGTCGAGGACGATCGGGTCGCCGGTGCGCACCTTCGCCAGCGGGCCGCCCGCGGCGGCCTCGGGCGCGGTGTGCAGGACGACCGTGCCGTACGCGGTGCCGCTCATGCGGGCGTCGCTGATGCGCACCATGTCGCGGACGCCCTTGGCCAGCAGCTTCTGCGGCAGCGGCAGGTTGCCGACCTCCGGCATGCCGGGGTAGCCCTTGGGCCCGCAGCCGCGCAGCACCAGCACGGACGTCTCGTCCACGTCCAGGTCGGGTGAGTCGAGGCGGGCGTAGACGTCCTCGACGCTGTCGAAGACGACGGCCCGGCCGCGGTGCCGCAGCAGCTCGGGCGAGGCGGCGGCGGGCTTGATGACGGCGCCGCGGGGCGCGAGGTTGCCGCGCAGGACGGCGATGCCGGCGTCGGGCAGGATCGGGTCGCTGCGCCGCCGGATGACGCTCTCGTCCCAGATCTCCGCGCCGGCCAGGTGGTCGGCCAGCGGGCGGCCGGTGACGGTGAGCGCGGACGGGTCGAGCAGGTCTTCGACCTCCTTCAGCACGGCGGCCAGGCCGCCCGCCCTGAACAGGTCGTCCATGAGGTGCCGCCCGGCCGGCTGGAGGTCGACGAGCAGCGGCACCCCGGAGCCGGTGCGGTCGAAGTCGTCCAGGGTGAGGTCCACGCCGAGCCGGCCGGCGATGGCCAGCAGGTGCACGACGGCGTTGGTCGAGCCGCCGACGGCGGCCAGCGTCACGATGGCGTTGAGGAACGAGCCCCTGGTCATGACCTGGCTCGGGCGGCGGCCCTGCTTGACGAGGTCCACGGCGAGGCGGCCGCTCTCGTGGGAACGTTCGAGCAGGCGGCTGTCGGGGGCGGGGGTGCCGGCGGTGCCGGGCAGCGTCATGCCGAGCGCCTCGGCCATGCAGGCCATCGTGGAGGCGGTGCCCATGGTGTTGCAGTGGCCGCGGCTGCGGATCATGGACGATTCGGACTCGAGGAACGCCTCGCGGGAGAGCGTCCCGGCGCGTACCTCCTCGCTGAGCCGCCACACGTCGGTGCCGCAGCCGAGCGGCGTACCGCGGAAGTGCCCGGTCAGCATGGGGCCGCCGGGGACCACGACGGCGGGCAGGTCGACGGAGGCGGCGGCCATGAGCAGCGACGGGATGGTCTTGTCGCAGCCGCCGAGCAGCACCACGCCGTCGATGGGGTTGGCGCGCAACATCTCCTCGGTGGCCATGGCGGCCAGGTTGCGCCAGAGCATCGCGGTGGGGCGCACGTTCGTCTCGCCGAGCGAGACGACGGGCAGGTTGAGCGGTACGCCGCCGGCCTCCCACACGCCGTGCATGACGCTCTGCGCCACCTCGTTGAGGTGCGAGTTGCAAGGGGTGAGGTCGGAGGCGGTGTTGGCGATCGCGATGTGCGGCCGGTCGCCCTCGAACGCCTCACGCGGCAGCCCGCGCCGCATCCACGCCCGATGGATGTAGGAGTTCCGATCGTTTCCTGAATACCACCGCGAACTCCGCAAATCCATGTTCGGCACCTTATCGACCTTTAGGGGGATTCAGCACGGTCTGTGGAGGAAGCAGCAGGGGCATGGACCATATAGACGCGTACTGGCGGGCGGCCAACTACCTGTCCGTCGGGCAGATCTACCTGCTGGACAATCCGCTGCTCGCCGAGCCGCTGCGCCCGGAGCACATCAAGCCGCGCCTGCTCGGCCACTGGGGCACCACGCCGGGGCTGAACTTCTGCTTCGCCCATCTCAACCGGGTGATCAAGGATCGGGACCAGGACATGATCTACATCTGCGGTCCCGGGCACGGTGGTCCCGCGGCCGTGGCCCACGCGTGGCTGGAGGGGTCGTACTCGGAGCGCTATCCGGACATCTCCCAGGACGTCGAGGGGATGCGGCGGTTGTTCCGGCAGTTCTCCTTCCCCGGGGGCGTGCCGAGCCACGTCGCGCCGGAGACTCCGGGCTCGATCCACGAGGGCGGCGAGCTGGGTTACTCGCTCGCCCACGCCTACGGCGCCGCGTTCGACAACCCGGACCTGGTGGTGGCGTGCATCATCGGGGACGGCGAGGCCGAGACCGGCCCGCTGGCCGCGAGCTGGCACTCCAACAAGTTCGTGGACCGCCGCCGCGACGGCATCGTGCTGCCGATCCTGCACCTCAACGGCTACAAGATCGCCAATCCGACCGTGCTCGCCCGCATCCCCGAGCAGGACCTCCTCAAGCTCATGGAGGGGTACGGCTACCGCCCTCACCTGGTCGGCCCCGACCATCAGGAGATGGCCGGCACCTTGGACGCCGCGTTCGACCAGATGGCCGCCTACAAGAGCGGCGACGACGACCGGCTGCCGATGATCGTCCTGCGCACGCCGAAGGGCTGGACGGGGCCGCGCGAGGTGGACGGCAAGCCCGTCGAGGGAACGTGGCGCGCGCACCAGGTGCCGCTGGCCAAGGTCCGCGAGAACCCGGCCCACCTGGCCATGCTCGAGGAGTGGATGCGCTCGTACCGCCCCGAGGAGCTGTTCGACAGCGGTGGCCGGCCGAACCAGGGCATTCTCGGCACGGTGCCGCGGGGCACGCACAGGATGAGCGCGAACCCGCACGCCAACGGCGGCGAGCTGCTGGAGCCGCTGCGGCTGCCGGACTTCCACAGGTACGCGATCGAGGTCAAGTCGCCCGCCACGCAGTCGAGCGAGCCGACCCGCGTGCTCGGCGAGTTCCTGCGCGACGTGATCGCGGCCAACCCGCGCACGTTCCGGCTGATGGGTCCCGACGAGACGGCCTCCAACCGGCTGCAGGCCGTGTTCGAGACGACGGACCGGGCGTGGAACGCCGAACTGCTGCCGACCGACGAGAACCTCGGCTCGGGCGGCCGCGTGATGGAGGTGCTGTCCGAGCACCTGTGCCAGGGCTGGCTGGAGGGTTACCTGCTGACCGGCAGGCACGGGCTGTTCAACTGCTACGAGGCGTTCATCCACATCGTGGACGCCATGTTCAACCAGCACGCCAAGTGGCTGGAGTCGTCGCAGAAGATCTCGTGGCGGCGGCCGGTGGCGTCGCTGACGTACCTGCTGTCGTCGCACGTGTGGCGGCAGGACCACAACGGCTTCAGCCACCAGGACCCGGGGTTCCTGGACGTTGTCGTGAACAAGAAGGCGTCCGTGGTCCGGGTCTACCTGCCGCCGGACGCCAACACGCTGCTGTCGGTGAGCGACCACTGCCTGCGCTCCCGCGACTACGTCAACGTGATCGTGGCGGGCAAGCAGCCGGTGCTGGACCTGTTCACGATGGAGGAGGCCGTCGCGCACAACACGCGCGGCCTCGGCATCCTGCCCTGGGCCTCCACCGACGAGGGCGTGGAGCCGGACGTGGTGCTGGCCTGCGCGGGCGACGTGCCCACCATGGAGACGCTGGCCGCCGCCGCGCTCATCCGCGAGCACCTGCCCGAGCTGAAGGTCCGGGTCATCAACGTGGTCGACCTGATGCGGCTGCAGCCGCAGTCGGAGCATCCGCACGGCATGCCGGACGCCGAGTTCGACACGCTGTTCACGACGGACAAGCCGATCATCTTCAACTTCCACGGCTATCCGTCACTCATCCACCAGCTCGCCTACCGCCGGCACGGGCACGGCCATCTGCACGTGCGCGGATACAAGGAGGAGGGCACCACGACGACGCCGTTCGACATGGCCATGCTCAACGACATCGATCGTTACCACCTGGTCATGGACGTCATCGACCGCGTCCCCGGCCTCGGCTCCAAGGCCGCGCATCTGCGGCAGCGGATGAGCGACGCCCGGCTGCGCGCCCGCGCGTACACCCGTGAGTTGGGCGAGGACCCCGTGGAGATCAGCTCGTGGACATGGCCGGCCGCATTCTCGTCCTGAACACCGGCTCCTCGTCGATCAAGTACGAGCTGGTGGACGTCCGCACCCGGGACCGGCCGGCCAGAGGGCTGGTGGAACGCATCGGCGAGGCCGGCCCGGGGCGGCTCACGCACCGGGCCGGTGACGGGCCGCCGTACGTGCGTGAGCGGCCGTTTCCCGGGCACGGCGAGGGGCTGGACGCCATGATGGAGGCGTTCGCCGCGGCGGGGCCCGAACTGGCGCCCGTCGCGGTCGGGCACCGTGTCGTGCACGGCGGGACCCGGTTCACCGAGGCCGTGCTGATCGACGACGGGGTGATCGCGGCGATCGAGGAGCTGGCCCCGCTCGCGCCCCTGCACAATCCGGTCAACCTCACCGGGATCAGGGTCGCGCGCAAGGCGTTCCCCGGGGTGCCGCAGGTGGCCGTGTTCGACACGGCGTTCCACCGCACGCTGCCGCCGGAGGCGTACACGTATGCCGTGCCGCGCGAGTGGGGGGTGCGGCGCTTCGGCTTCCACGGCACCTCCTGCGCGTACGTCTCCCGCCGCGCCGCCGCCATCCTCGGCCGTGACCTGGCGGAACTCGACCTGATCGTGCTGCACCTGGGCAACGGCGCGAGCGCCACCGCCATCTCCGGCGGTCGCAGCGTCGACACCTCCATGGGCATGACGCCGCTGGAGGGGCTGGTCATGGGCACCCGCTCCGGCGACGTCGACCCGGCGCTCGCCGGCTACCTGGCCCGGGTGGACGGGCTCGACGCCCAGCAGATCGAGCAGGCGCTCAGCCGCCACGGCGGCCTGCTCGCGCTGACCGGGACCGGCGACATGCGCGAGGTACGCGGCCGGGACGACGAGGCGGCCAGGCTGGCGCTGGAGATCTACACCCGGCGGATCCGCAAGTACGTCGGCGCCTACTACGCGCTGCTCGGCAGGGTGGACGCGATCGTGTTCACCGGCGGGGTGGGCGAGCACGACGCCGCCACGCGTGCCGCGTCCCTGGCGGGGCTCGCCCGGCTCGGCATCACCGTGGACCCGGCGCTCAACCAGGCCGATGCGGACGGCGAACGGGCCGTCTCGCCGGCGGGGGCGGAGGTGCCCGTGCTGGTCGTCCCGACCGACGAGGAATGGGAGATCGCCCGCCAGGCCCTCTCCCTCATCGCCGGATCGCCCTGAGCGGAGGGCGACCGTGGGAAGATGGGGGCCGTGTCCTCCGCGTCATCGGCGCTGCGGTTGTCGAGGGCCGTCGTGTTCGCGACGGTCTGCGGCGCCGTGTCGGCCGGCGGGCACGCGCTGGCGGGCGGCGGGCTGGTGCCGTTCGAGGTCTACCTGGCCGGCGTGCTGGCGGTGCTCGCGTCGGCGTACCTGATCAATGGCCACGAGCGCGGGCCGGCGGCCGTGCTGGCCGCGACCGTAGGCGCGCAGACGGTGCTGCACCAGTTGTTCGAGCGGCTCGCCCCCGTCGCGGGTGGCGAGGCCCCGCACGGGCATCCGGCGCCCGGCATGACGCTGGTCCACCTCACCGTCGCGGCGTTGACGGCGTGGTGGCTGCATCGGGGCGAGCGCGCCCTGTGGCTCATGATCCGCCTGTATGGAACGCCGCTCCCGCTCATCCGGCTGCTCGTCACCGTCCCGGCCGCCTGCCCCATGCCGGCGGGGCGGCCGGTGAGCACTCCAGAGATCCCCACGTGTGCGGGGAGAACCGTTTCCCGCGCGGTCAGCAGGCGAGGCCCGCCCGGGCGCTTCAGCTGAAGCACGTCCCGGCGCGTCGGCTCTTCGGCGCGTGTCCTTGCCCGCACCCCGGACCCCGAGGTCCGGGCGACGATCTCTGGAGATCGAACCATGACCTTGTCCCTGCACCGTCACGTCCGCGCGGCCGCTGCGGTCGGGCTGGCCTGTGCCACCTTCCTCGCCACCACCCCCTCGCCGGCGTTCGCCCACGACGCACTCAAAAGCAGTTCGCCCGCGAAGAACGCGCAGGTCTCCGCGAGCTCGCTGGAGGAGATCGAGCTCGAGTACACCGCGAGCGTCAAGTTCCCGTTCGTCGTGCTGCACGACGCCAAGGGCACGGAGGTGCCGCTCGGCAAGCCGCGGCTCGCGGGGCCGAAGGTGGTGGCCGATGTCAAGGGGCCGCTCGCGGCCGGCGCGTACGTCATCGCGTGGCGGGTCGTCTCGTCGGACGGCCACCCCATCGAGGGTGAGATCCCGTTCCGCGTGAAAGGATCGTCCTCCCCCACGCCGGCCGCCGGCGCGGGAGCGACGCAGAACGCTCCGTCCACGTCGCCCGCTCAGGAGGCGGAGCCGTCGGAGGCCGGGGCGTCATCTGCGGGGCCATCGGCCGGCGTTCCCGGGTGGATCTGGGGCGGGGCGGCCGGGCTCGTCGTGCTGGGAGCGTTCGTTGTGCTGAGGGGCGCCCGCCGTGGGCCCGAGCGGGAGGACGCGAATGCGGATTGACCAGGCCAGACAGATCGCGCGGCGCTGGGTCGCCGAGGAAGGCGCCGGGCTGCCCGGGTTCGGCGGCGCGTTCCTGACCGGGTCCGCGCTGTGGGCGGACCCGGACGCGGAGCTGCCCCCGACCTCCGACGTGGACGTGATGGTGATCGCCGACCCGTCCACCGCCCGGACCGGGAAGTTCCGGTACGAAGGCGTGCTGCTGGAGGTCTCCTGCAGTGCCGGGCTCGGGTCCGCGCAGGACGTGCTCGGCGACTACCACCTGGCCGGCAGCTTCCACCTCCCGTGCGTGCTGGCCGACCCCGAGGGGCGGCTCACCGAGCTGCAGCGGGCCGTGGCCCGCGACTTCGCCGCGCGGCCCTGGATCCTCGCCCGGTGCGGCAACGCCATGGACCGGGTACGCGCGTGGATCACCGGCATGGACGCCTCCGCGCCGCTGCACGACCAGGTCGCCTCGTGGCTGTTCGGCACCGGGGTGACCACGCACGTGCTGCTGGTGGCGGGGTTGCGTAACCCGACCGTGCGCACGCGGTACGCGGCCGTCCGGGATCTGCTGGCCGAGCACGGGCGGCTCGACTACCACGAGGTGCTGCTGGACCTGCTGGGGTGCGCGGAGCTGAGCCCGGAGCGGGTGGAGCGGCACCTGGCGGCGCTGGAGAGGGCGTTCGACGCGGCCGTGGCCGTGCGGGCGCCCTCCTACCGGTTCGCCTCGGACATCAGCGAGGCGGGCCGGCCGCCCGCCATCGACGGGAGCCGGGAGCTCATCCGGCGCGGGCTGCATCGGGAGGCCGTCTTCTGGGTGGTGGCGACGTATGCGCGGTGCCTGGCCAAGCGAGCGACCGCCGGGCTCTCCGGGTACGAGGACGGGTTCATGGAGCTGCTGGGCGACCTGGGCGCGGCGACGGCCGCCGACCGCCGCCGCCGGGGCGACCGCGTCCTGTCCGCCCTCCCAGGCCTGTGGGAAACCGCCCTGTCCCTCTGCTGACCGCAAGTACTTCTGACGCCGGGGATGCATGTCCGATAGTGTGTTCGCATGGTCAACAGGAGACCCACCTTCCCCACCGAGCGGACGATCGGCGCCGCCGACTGGGACGATCCCCTGGAGCTCGAAGGCAAGAGCTACCGGCGGGTCCTGTTCCAAGATGTCGACCTGACGGAGCTGGTCGATCGCGGCTCGACGTTCGAGGAGTGCACGTTCGGCAACGTGCGGTTCAACGTGTCGGAGCACGACGACGCCCAGTTCCTCAACTGCACGTTCATCCGCTGCTCGCTCTTCGACGCCACGTTCAGGGGCTGCAAGCTGACCGGCAGCGTCTTCGAGGACTGCTCATACGGGCTGCTGAAGGTCGAGGGCGGCGACTGGTCGTACGTCGCCATGCCCGGCGCGGACTTGCGCGGCAGCTCCCTCCACGGTGTCCGGCTACGCGAGGCTGAACTCAACGGAGTCCGGCTCGAGGGCGCCGAGCTGCGGCGGGCCGACCTGACGGGGGCGTGGCTGCGCGGGGCTGACCTGACCAAGTGCGATCTGCGCGGCAGCGACCTGAGCACGCTGGACCCGCACGAGGTCACGCTCAAGAACGCGATCATCGACCCGTTCCAGGCCACGGTCGTGGCGGCGGCGCTGGGGCTGGTCGTCCGCGAATAGCTAGGCGGTGACGGCTTTCAGTGCGCCCGGGTGGCGGCCGGTGAGGCGGTCGAGGGCGGCCGAGGTGGCCGCGTCGGCCGGCAGGTAGACGAGCAGCCGCTGCTCGCCGCCGTCGAGGTCGAGCACCTCGCGGGCCAGCCGCAGCTGCCCGGCCTGCGGGTGCGCGAGCCGCTCCACGGCGGCCATGCGCGGCGGCTCGGGCGGCCCCGACAGCCGCTCTGCGAAGGGCTCGCCCGCCGCGAACGACAGCTCGGAGACGAGCTCGGCGGCGTACTCGTCGCCCTGGGCGACCTCCAGGCGCAGGGCGGCGGCGTACTCGTCGGCCACCCGATCCCAGTCCGGGAAGGCGGTCCTGGCGCGCGTGTCGGCGAACACGTACTTGATCATGCTGGGCGGGTCGCCGTCCAGCAGGCCGACGGGGCCGAAGAGCCGCTCGTAGCCGCTCGTGCGGGCCACCACCTCGCTCAGCAGGTTGACCACGGCGGCGGGCGCGGGCTCCAGCCGGTCGAGCACGGCACGCACGGTGGACCGCACCGTGCGTGCCGGGCCCTCGTAGACCGAGGGGCACAGTCCGATGGCGCCGCTGGCGACCTTGTTCAGAGAGCGGAGATGGATCCGCTCCTCCGGCGTCATGCGAAGGGCGTCGGCGAGGGCGGTGAGCACCTGCATGGACGGGTTGCGGTCGCGGCCCTGCTCCAGCCTGGTCAGGTATTCGACGCTCAGCCCCGCCACGGTGGCCAGCTCCGACCTGCGCAGCCCCGGCGTGCGTCGGCGGGCGCCGTCGGGCAGCCCGACGTCGGCGGGCTTGCATGCCTCGCGTCGGGCCCGCAGAAAGGCACCCAGCTCGTTGTCACTCACGCCCCGAGTGTACGAGGGCCGCCGCGCCCTATCGTGGCCCTGCCAGGGCCAGTCTCCACCCGGCCTTCCTCAGCGGCGCGAACCGCAGCAGGTTGGACCCATGACGAACATGAAACTCGCGGTGATCACCGGCAGCGTTCGCGAAGGCCGTTTCGGCCCCACGATCACGAGGTGGTTCACCGAACACGCGCGACAGCACGGCCTGTTCGACGTCGACGTCGTCGACCTGGCGGACACGCCGCTGCCGCTGGAGCTGCCCGGCACCCTAGAGCAACTCGTGGACGTGCGCGGCCGTCCCGGGGACCTCAGGCGGCTGGCCGCGCGGCTGGAACAGGCGGACGCGTACGTGGTGGTGACGCCGGAGTACAACCACAGCCTCCCCGCCTCGCTCAAGCACCTCATCGACTGGCACCCCGTCCAGTGGCAGGCCAAGCCGGTCGCGCTGGTGTCCTACGGCGGCTACGGCGGCGGCGTGCGCGCGGCCGAGCACCTGCGGCAGATCTTCTGCGAGATGCACGCCGTCACCATCCGCAACTGGATCAGCCTCGACCAGCACTGGACCCGGTTCGACGCCGAGGGCCGGCTCATGGATCCTGAAGGGCCGGACGGCGCGGCCAAGGCCATGCTGGACCAGCTCGGCTGGTGGAGCACGGTGCTGCACGAAGCCCGCCTGGCCACGCCGTACCGGGCCTGACCCTCTGGAGGAGTTGACGTGATGCGTTACCGGCTGCTCGGCCGTACCGGGCTGCGGGTCTCGGAGCTGTTCCTCGGCGCGATGACCTTCCGCTCGGCGTCGCCGGAGGTCCGGCGCATTCTCGACGCGTACGCCGACGCGGGTGGCAACATGGTCGACACGGCCTCGATGTACGGAGACAGCGAGAGCATCGTCGGCGAGCTGCTGCAGGGGCGGCGCGATCGTTACGTGCTGGCCAGCAAGTACACCGGCACCCGTGACCGCACCGATCTCAACGCGGCAGGCAACCACCGCAAGAACCTGGTGCTGACGCTGGAGCAGAGCCTGCGGCGGCTGCGCACCGACTACATCGACCTCTACTGGGTGCACGTGTGGGACCGGCACACCCCGGTCGAGGAGACGATGCGGGCGCTGGACGACGTGGTCCGCTCGGGCAAAGTGCTCTATGTCGGCATATCGGATGCCCCGGCGTGGCTGGTCAGCCGAGCCAACACGGTCGCCGAGTTCCGGGGGTGGACACCGTTCGCGGGGCTGCAGGTGCCCTACAGCCTGCTGCGGCGGGACGTGGAGCGCGAGCTGCTGCCGATGGCGGAGGCGTTCGGGATGAGCGTGGCGGCCTGGGGGACGCTCGAGCGGGGCGTGTTGTCCGGCCGGTACAACGACCCCGGGGCGCCGGCCTCGCGGGTGTCGCCCGCCTCGCTCGGCGAGCGCGAGCTGGCCGCGGCGCGGGCGGTGGTGGAGGTCGCCGGGGAGCTGGGTGTCACGGCGTCGCAGGTCGCGCTGGCGTGGGTGCTGCGGCGGGGCGTGCACCCGATCGTGGGGGCCAGCAGTGCCGAGCAGCTCAAGGACAACCTGGGGGCGGCGGGGCTCGCGCTGCCCGAGGAGGCGGTGCGGCAGCTGGAGTCGGCGGTGGAGTTCGAGCTGGGCTTCCCGCGAGACTTCGTGGAGGAGGTCGACCGTAGCCCCGGCATCTACGGCGACGCCGTCCACTTGCTCGACGGCCGCTGACCACCGGCCCTCCTGCCACCACCGCACCCGCCCTGGCCAGCCGCGGCACCGCCGCACGGACCTCGACACTAGTTCCGCCGTCGGACCTCTCCGCGGATACCCCGGCCTTCAGGCCGGCCAGGAAACAAACTTCCACGTAGGGGGAGAGGGACACGCGGTTTGCCGCTGGGTGAGCCTCCATCAGGATACTCGCCGACGTTCTTCCTGCTTGATCGTGTAGGCGTAGCCGTCGGCTCGCCCACGTGGAGCGCGTCCAGAGTGTGGGACTTGGGGGCCCCAGTGCGGTGGCGGTTCCCTTTCGTACGGCTGCCGCTGCCGCAGCGGACGGGCAGGCCGATCGCTGTCAACGCCTCGTAGAGTGCCCAGCGGGTGGCGTTGACGGCGGCGGCGTCCCGCAGTGGTGCTTTGGACTGGGCCGGCACCCGAGTCAGAACCGCGGGTTGGCTGGCCAGGAAGTCGGTGACCGGCGTGCTGTTCTTGGCCTGGGTGCACGGCACGCACGCCACGGTCAGATTGCTGATCCGATCGGAGCCGCCGCGAGAGCGGGGCTGGACGGGGTCGAACCGTACGGTCTCCACGTGGATCGCCCGCACGGGGGTCTCCCCTCGACCATGTCGGGCAGCCACCAAGGTCACCCCCCTTTCGGTGGTGGCTGGGTCTGGTCACTCCGGCCTGCCCCGGCTCTGTGGGACAGGCCCCGGCCTCTCAGGCCGGAGAGCGAATGACGTACACGTCCTGGAACAGGACCCGCCGGTAGCTCTCGCCGGTGAGCTCCAGGGGATCGTCCCAGTCGGCGGCGCCGATCGTGCGCTCGATGGGGAAGACAGGTCTCCTGTCGGCCATGCGAACAAGCTGTCGGTTCAGGCCCGCTTGGCGATGGCCGTGATGAATGGTTGCACGAGCTTGGCGGCGAGCGGGCCGAACGCCGCCAGGATGAGCACGTACGCCGCCGCCAGCGCCCCCAGGTCGGGATGAGCGCCCGCGCCCACCGCCAGACCGGCGATCACGATGTTGAACTCGCCGCGCGGGATGAGCGCGATGCCCGCCCGCGCCTGCCCGGCCTTGGCGATGCCGGCCCGCCGGGCCGCGTACACGCCGGTGAGGAGCTTGGTCACCATGCTCACCAGCGCCAGCAGCGCCGCCAGGCCCGCCACCGGCAGGATCTTCGCCGGATCGGTCTGGAGCCCGAAGAACACGAAGAACACCGCCGCGAACAGGTCCCGCAGCGGCGCCAGCAGCGCCTGCGCGCCCTCGGCCAGCTCCCCGGACAGCGCGATCCCCACCAGGAACGCGCCCACCGCCGCCGACACCTGCAGTTGCTGCGCCAGCCCCGCCACCAGCAGGGCGAGCCCGACCACCTTGAGCAGCAGCACCTCGGAGCTCGGGCTGGACACGAACGCCTCGATGAACCGCCCGAACCGCAGCGCCACGACCAGCACCACGGTCACGGTGGCCAGCGCGATGCCGACGGAGATCGCCCCGCTCACCAGGCTCAGCCCGGCCAGCACGGTCGTCAGCACCGGCAGGTAGATCGCCATCGTCAGGTCCTCGAACACCAGCAGTGACAGCACCGTCGGCGTCTCCCTGTTGCCGATCCATCCCAGGTCGGTCAGCACCTTGGCGGCGATGCCGGAGGAGGTGGCGTAGGTGACGCCCGCCATGGCCACGGCCGCGACCGGTCCCCAGCCCAGCAGCAGCGCGCAGATCGCGCCGGGCGCGGCGTTGAGCACCAGGTCGACGATGCCCGCGCGGGCATTGCCGGTCAGGCTGGTCACCAGCTCGTCGGCGTTGTACTCCAGGCCCAGCGTCAGCAGCAGCAACACCACGCCGAGCTCGGCGCCGACGGAGATGAACTCCTCGCTGGTCGCCAGCGGCAGCACGCCGCCGGTGCCGAACGCCAGGCCGGCGATCAGATAGAGCGGGATGGGAGAGATGCCGATGCGCAGGGCCAGGGCGCCGAGCACACCCAGGCCGAGAAGGACAGCACCGAATTCGAGGAAAAGGACCGCGGTTTCGTGCAATCCGCGGCCCTACCCTCGCGCCAGGATGTCGGCCACCTCGGCGGTGCTGTCCTGGCTGCCCACGACGACCACGACGTCGCCTGCCTGGAACACGAAATCGGGCCCGGGGCTGGCGACCACCCGGCCAGCGCGCACGACGGCCACGATGGAGGCGCCGGTGCGGGTGCGCACGCGGGCCTCTCCCATGGGGCGTCCCGCGTACGGGGAGTCTGCTGGGATCGGCAGCTGCACGCTGACCAGGCCCTCGACCTGCTGGTGCAGCTCGTTGAGCCGCTGCACGATGCGCGGGGCGCCGAGCAGCTCGGCCAGGGCGTCGGCCTCCTCGTCGTTCAGCGTGACCGTCTGGCAGGCGCGGTCGGGATCGTCCTCGTCGTAGATCACCAGGTCCCGGCGGCCGGTGCGGTGAGACACGACGCCTACCCGCCGACCGGCCCGGGTGGTGAAGTCGTGACGCAGCCCGATGCCCGGCAATGCTGTTTGCTCGACCTCCACCTGACCCACCCATGCCCTATTAAGCCTGTTTTCCGGTAACCCTACCAATCCTGTGATCGGCGACTTCCCGCTCGCAGCGGCCGGCCCACCTCGTGCAGGTGGCGCAGGGCCTGCCCCCAGGACGCGAACAGGCCGCATTCGGCATAGTCCACGCCGATCGACCGGCAGTAGTCGCTGACGATGGGCTGCGCCTTGCGCAGGTTCGCCGTGGGCATGCTGGGGAACAGGTGGTGCTCGATCTGGTAGTTCAGGCCGCCGAGCGCGGTGGTGACCAGCCGGCCGCCGCGCACGTTCCTGGAGGTCAGGACCTGGCGGCGGAGGAAGTCCAGCTCGTCCTCGGCGGTGAGCACGGGCATCCCCTTGTGGTTGGGCGCGAACGTGCACCCCAGGTAGACGCCGTAGCCCGCCAGATGCACGGCGAGGAACACCAGCGCCTTGCCGGGCGAGAGCACCAGGAACACCGCGCCGAGGTAGGCCAGGTTGTGCGCGACCAGCAGCAGCCCTTCGACCCTCCGGTTCTTGAGCGACTCGCGGCGCAGCGCGCGGAAGCTGGCGACCTTCAGGTTCAGCCCTTCCAGCGTGAGCAGGGGGAAGAACAGGAACGCCTGCCAACGGCCGATGATCTTGGCCACCCTGCCCGCGCCCGCGGCCTGATTCTCCGACCAGACCAGCACCTCGGGCGAGACGTCCGGGTCGTGGTCCTCGTGGTTCGGGTTGGCGTGGTGTCGCGTGTGCTTGTCCATCCACCAGCCGTAGCTGAGCCCGACGGCCAGATTGCCCACCAGGAGCCCGGCCATCCTGGACGTGCGCCGCGACCGGGAGATCTGCCCGTGCGCCAGGTCGTGGGCCAGCAGCGTCACCTGGGCGAACGCGACAGCCAGCAGCACCGCGACCGGCACCTGCCACCAGGAGTCCCCGATTGCGGCGAACAACGCCCAACTCCCGGCGAACAGGCCCGCCACGAGGCCGATCCTGGCCGTGTAGTAGCCGGGACGCTTGTCGAGCAGCCCTGCCTGAGCGATGCGGCGCGACAGCTTCGCGAAGTCGCTCCCCCGCTCCCCCGGTGCCCTGACGCGGGAGGTGTCCACTACAGTCACATTGCTCTCCGATGCTGGTGAGTCGCGTGCGAATACCCATCAGCATCGCTGGGCCGGAGTCTATGCGAAGCCCGGCAGTCACCCGTCTCTGTGGTAGGGCGTTCCCTACCATGGGCGTGAAACGGCGCCCCCGCCGCCTGGGGATCGGGCTGCCCACCGCACTCAGCGTGGCACTGGACGACCTCACCGGGTTCGGGAATGGCGGGCGGCGGGGGCGCCGGCTCAGGTGAGCTGCAGGACCGGCAGCTCGGCCGGCGCGGCCGCCACCCCGTAGACGTGCAGGTCCGGACGGAAGGCGGCCAGGTACGCGTCCCGGTCGCGGAAGGTCGCGGCCAGGGCGTCGCCGTAGTCGATCAGCTGCCGGTGCGCGTGCCTGCGCGGCTCGTACCGGGCGTACAGCAGCCGGTCCAGCAGCTCGGCGTCGCCTCCTGCCGCGCTGATGACGTCGGCGAGGATCTCCGCGTCGTGCAGCGTGTAGCTCATGCCCATGCCCGTCATCGGGTGGCAGGCGAACGCGGCCGAGCCGAGCAGGACGGCGTTGCCCTTGTGGTACGCCGACACCCGCAGCGACGAGACCTTGATCAGCTGCCACTTGGCGGGCTGGAGCGCGTTGAAGGCGTCGGAGCTGTCGGTGACGAACTTCTTGAGCTCGTCGATCAGAGCGGGGATGCCGTCCTGGAAGATCTCCTTGTCGTCCTCGGGGGGCAGGCCGACGAACACCCTGGCCTGGTCCCTGTTGAGCGGGTAGAGGTAGGCCAGCCAGCCGTCGGAGCTGAAGTACAGCCGGTTGAGCTGGGCGACGCTGGCGGTCAGCGGCACGGTGGCCACCCGCATCAGCAGCCGCTCGTACGGCATGGTGACCTGCTCGATGCCGAGCGCCTGGCGCACGGCGGACTTCGTGCCGTCGGCGCCGATGACGACGTCGGCCCGCAGCCGCCGCCCGTCGGAGAGGGTGAGCTCCTCGACCCGGTCGTCGCCGACCGCGATGTCGTCGATGTCGGCGTCGAACCAGAACTCGACGCCCTCCATCGCGCAGCTCGCGTAGATGAGCTCGACCAGCTCCTTGTAGGGGCGGATGAGGAAGCCGCCGTCGGGGAAGCGGCACTCCTTGATCGGTTCGCCGTCGTGGTAGTAGCGGATGATGTCGCGTCGGAGGCCATGGCGTTCGACGAGGTTCGCCAGCCCGTGGCGGGCGAGCACCCGCAGGCCCGGGGGTTTGAGGAAGTCGGCGCCGGCGCTGGGGATGGAGGGTCCCTGCTCGATGACGACGACGCGCCGGCCGCGCCGGCCCAGGAGTAAGGCCAGGAAGCAGCCGCCGAGCCCGGCGCCGACGATGGCTACGTCGCACGATGTGGTTGCCATGACGAGAGCCCTTTCGGTGGTTCGAACTAGTTCGGATTCCCGCGGGTGCCGGCGAGCGGTCCGGCCTCGGCCGCCCGCGGCCGCGGGATGTGGTCCATGGGGGGTGTGCGGGTCTCGACAGGCAGCAACGCGTCCGCCTCCGCCGCGACGGTGGCGAGGGTCATCCGCAACTCCAGCAGCATCCGGCGCGGCACCTTGATCATGACGTCGCCGGGGTCCGGGCGGAGCCGGGTGATCTTCGTGAGGGCCAGCGCGCCCATCAGGACCGAGATCGCCACGCAGATCGCCAGCGCGCCGGCCAGGCCGGCGAAGGGGCCCGCGAAGGGTCCGGCCGCGAAGGGGTGGTCGATGACGACCGATACGACGGCGATGCCGACGGCCCCGCCGACCATGCGGGCCATGGTGGCCGCGCCGACGGCGGAGGCGTACTGCTGGGGGCGGGCGGCCAGGGTGGTGGCCATGGAGGTGCCCGGCGCCAGCGCGCCGACGCCCATGCCCAGCACGACACTGGCGACCAGTCCCCAGACGGTGGGCCCGACCTGCGTGAGCACCAGCACGCACGCGCCGCCGCAGAGCAGGGAGCCGGCGTAGATGAGGCCGTACGCGCCGATCCGCTTGACGACCTTTCCGGCCAGGAAGCTCGTCACGACGACGGCCACCGACGTGGGCGTCAGCCACATGGCCACCTCGAGCATCGGGTAGCCGAGGTGGAGCAGGTACAGCGGCTGGACGGTCAGCAGCCCGTACGACAGCGCGCCGAACCCCCAGGTGGCCAGCCAGCCCCAGACGAACTTGGGACGCCGCCACAACACCAGGTCGATGGCCGGCAGGCGGTGATGCCTGGCCTGCGCGAGCGCCCCGCCGAGCAGGAGGAGGGCGGCGAGCGCCAGCCACACCACGTCCATCCCCCAGGCCATGGCCTTGGAGATGGCCAGCACGACGACCGCGATCCCGGCCGCGAGCAACCACGCGCCGAGCACGTCCGGCAGTCCCCGGGCGCCGGGGCGCCGGCCCGACGGAATGCCGAAGCAGGCGATCAGGAGGACGACGCCGATCACGACGTCCGGCACGAACAGGGACCGCCAGCCCACGGTGGCGGCCAGCCAGCCGCCGCCCGCCTGCATGAGCAGGCAGCCGAGCCCCGAGGCGGAGCTCCACAGCGCGATCGCGCCGCGCCGCTGCGACTCCGGCAGCTCCCCGAGCAGCAGCCCGAGGCTGGCCGGGATCATGGCCGCGGCGCCCGCGCCCTGCACGGCCCGCGCGGCCAGCACGAGCGACCAGGACTCCACGGTGACGGCGGCGATGCCGCCCAGCACGAACACCACCAGCCCGACGGCCAGCACTCGGCGGCGGCCGCACAGGTCGGCCCAGCGGCCGGCCGTGGCCAGCAGCGCCGCGATCGGGATGAACGCCGCACTGGTCAGCCAGACCAGGTCGCCGAGGGGCATGCCGGCGCCTGCCGGCGTGTACCGCAACACCCCGACCGCCAGGGTGGTGGCCGTGGTGTCGGCCATCACCGTGAACATGACACCCGCGCCGACCAGCCGCAGCATCACCGCGTGGCGGCGGCTCACGCCGGTCGTGCTCGTCCCCCGTGCCGGTGACGAACGCACGTGGTCACCTCCAAGCCATGAGTGGTCTCCGCCGGCCGGCACACTCCGGCTGTGCGACCGACGGGGATGGACATGTCGTTTTCAGGCCCGAGTCGTTTTCAGGCCCGACGGGGTCAGGCGCCGTAACGGCCGGGTGAGAGCAGGCCGTCCGGGTCGAGCGCCGTCTTGAGCCGGTGGAGCATGCCGAGGCTGGCGGTGCTGGTCTCGGACCAGACGTCGGCCGCGGCGTGGTCGATGTCGGAGCGGTAGATCGCGCAGCCGTGCCCGCGCAGCAGGCAGTTGCCGTCGTTGCGGAGCTGGTGCGCCCGGTAGGGGGCCTCCGGCGCGCCGCGGTCGAAGAAGATCTGGATGACGCCGTTGGCCATGTGCTTGCTGACGAGGTTCCACTCGACCATGAGGGCGGTGGTGTGCGCGTCCACGGCCGTCTGCAGGGCGGCCACGATCTGCTCGGTCTTGCGCGCGTGCGTCGGCATCAGCGGCATCAGCGCCAGAAAGCCCATCCGGCCTTCGTCGATCTGGTCGCAGGAGCTGACGCCGAGCGCGTTGCGTACGCCCAGGCACGTGGGGATGCCCTGCGCCATGAGCGACCTGGCGTACAGCGGGTCGCCGGGCCGCACCTCGGCGGCGTCGAGGACCCGCAGCGCCTCCGCGCCCTCGACCTCGACCAGCGCCTTGCGCAGCAGCTCCTCGGCCAGCTCTACTGCGGCGTCGCTGCCGAACAGCGGCCCCATGATGCTGAACAGGCCGGGGTCGGCGCCTTTGGGCAACATCCAGTCGCCGTGGCTCGGGACGAGTGCCAGCTCGCGCACGCGCAACATCCCGTCCGCGGGGTTGCCGCGGCGCAGGAAGCCGGCGATCGCGTCGAGCGCGACGCCGACCTGGTCTCGGGGGATGCGGCCGTGCACCAGGCCGACGGTCTGGGGGCGCGGCACCAGCGCGACCGCCATGGCGGTGACGATGCCCAGGTTGTGCTGGACGAACGCGGCCGTCAGGTCGGGGCCGGCGACCCGGCCGTGGTAGCGGCCGGACGGGTCGAGGCCGCCGGTGGTGACCACGCTGCCGTCGGCCAGCACGGCCTCCAGCCCGGCCACGTCGTGGACGCGGGAGCGGAAGGTGCCGTCGCCGCGGTCGAGCGCGTTGCCGACGACGGAGGTGTCGGCACAGGAGTTGGTGACGTTGAGCATCCACGGGGTGTCGCGCAGCACCGCGGCGAGCTGCGCCTGCGTGACGCCGGGCTCGATGACGGCGAATCCGGCCTCCAGGTCGAGGCTGCGGATCCGGTTCATGCCGCTCAGGTCGACGACGACGTTGTCGTCGGTGACCGGCATGGCCGAGCCCATCCCCCAGTTCCTGCCGGTGCTGATCGGGTAGAGACGGTGCCTGGTCGTCATGGCCTTGCGTACGAGGGCGCGTACCTCGTCGAGGGTGCGCGGCGCCTCGGTGCCCGCTAGGGAGCGAGGCTGGTGGCCTCCGACGTCACGCGGCACCAGCTCCACTCGCGTTAGCTCCTGCATGTCTCTCCTCAGGCTTTCCACGGGCTAGGCGGTGTGCTGGAGCAGGTCGTCAATGGAGCCGATGGCCTGGTTGGACATCTCCCTGATGCCGCGCAGCCGCTGCTCGACGTACACGTCGGTGGCGGGGTCGGCGTCGGGGATGTCGCGGGTGCCGGAGCTCGCGGAGCTCGCGCGCGGCGGGGACTGTACGGGGACCTCGTGCAGCGCGTAGGGGTGACGCCGCGGGCGGATGGTGTCGGTGTCGCGGGACTCGTGCCTGGTGCGGCCGGGCAGGTGCGGGGGGGTTCGCATGGCGGGAGGTCTCCTACCGGATGAGATATGGGTTTCCGGGCGGCCGCTCGCCGTTGAGCGGCGTCTGGGTCAGCGTGCGTCCTCCTCGTGGCCGGGGTGTCCGGCCCTTGGAGTGACGGCCGCGGGGGTGGCCCGCGCGAGCTCCGGCACGCCGTGGTTGATGACGCTCGCGGCGATCCGGCGCTCCGCCAGCCCCATGTGGGGGCGGCCGCCGCCGGTGGAGTTCGGCCGTGCGGCCGAGCCACGGATCATGGAGCTGGCGTGCACCCAGCGGCGGGACTCGGCCAGCACGTCTCGTTGCGCGCGGCGCAGGTCGGAGTGCCGCGCGTACTGCTCGCAGACGGACCTGGCCAGCACCCGTGCCATGACGAGGTGCTCTTCGCAGGCCTTCGCCACTTTGGCCTCCAGGCCGATGACCTGGGCCAGGAGCAGCTGCAGGTGGGGCAGTCCCGAGCTGCGCTCGAAGCCCTCGAGCTCGGCCAGCCGCTCGGGCCAGCGCAGCCGCCGCTCGATCGAGGCGCACGTGGCGGCCACGACCTGGGCGGCGGGCTGGTCGTCCGGGCTCTGTCCCTCGAGCTGCACGGCCCGCTGGGCGGTGTGCTCGAAGTCGGACAGGCGGCGCAGGCCGCTCTGCAGCAGGCGCACGCGGTTGTGCAGGCAGGCCGCGCTCCAGCCGAGCACCAGCAGCCGGTCCTGGTCGGCCTCGCAGTGCCAGCCGACCAGGGAGACCTCTCGGGCCATGCGGTGGTAGAGCACCCAGGCCTCCTGCTGGGCGGGCGGCGCCGGGGTGTCGATCCACACCTGCAGGCCGCCCGGGGGCAGCTCGCCGACGCCGATGTCCATGCCGTCAGGCGCGACTCTGGCGCAGATCCGCCGGACCACGCCTGTATGCGCCGGAGCCACGGGCACCGAGCCTTCCCAGACAGGCAGCACTCGCTCTGGGGCCACTTTCGCCCTTGGCTCGATGCTCATCTGAGCCACCTCCTGACCCGAGGGCCGTTTGGATCTCCGTAAATTCACACTTAATGGTGCCGCTCTGATCGTGGGCAGCGGGCGGTTTTCTGTCAACTGCCACTTAACAGATACGGTATGGATCCCTCGCCACGGAGACAGGTTGCGGGTGAACGTGCGGCTTCCCGCAGGTCGATCCGGTGCTACGGCCGCGAATGCCCTGGAGTCCGTACGGTTCGGGCGGCGTGGAGGACAGGTGACGAGCAAGCTGCGGCGATGCGGTCGGGGCCATGCGGCTCAATACCAGCCGGCGCCGGCTGGCGCTGCACAGGCCGGAGGCGGCCCTCACCTGCTACGGGAGCACTGCCGGCGGCCGCGGCTTACCTGATCGATAGTGATTCGTCACTAGACCGGATTCCTACCAATCGACACCCCGCCGCCCGGGCCGACGGCCTAAAGCGTGGTGTCGTGGCCTCCGGTGCGCTGCTCCGGAACGCTCAGCCCCATTCCGTAGTAGCGGTAGAGCTCCATCTCCTCAGCCGCGGTCAGGCGCCCGTCGACGTCGATGTGCGGGGCTCCGCGAATCGTCTGCCGATCGAAGGGGACCTGGATCTCGTGACCCGTGCGACGGCTGCCGGCCAGTGGCACGAAGGGCTGCCTCATCCCGAGGAACCCCGTACGCACGGTCACCCACTCGGGCTCCTCGGTGCGCTCATTGAGGTAGACCTGGCCGACTTCCCCGATCGGCTCCCCGTCAGGGCCGACGACATGGCATTCGAGCAGGTTGCGAATCTCGGTGTGCACGGTCACGATGATCCCCCCGAAGCATTGACCCTGGCCCCAACCGCGACAAATACCCCATATCGCCTACCTGCACACTCACTCGCCATGGGCGCCGCGCAGCACGGACAAGTGTTGCTCGAGCTTGGGCGCCGCGGCCTTGGCCAGGGCGACGACCGCTTGGGACGACCCTCGGGAGATCTCCGTCTTGGTGGCCGCGATCGCGGCCATGTGCTCGTTGGTCATGGTCGCGAGGAACTCCTGATCGAAGTCCCTGCCGATCGCGTCCCGCAACTGGAGGATCTCGTCCCGCTGATCGGCGGAGATCGACTTGGGCAGCTGGATGCCGAGTTGCGTGGCCACCTGGGCGACCTTGACGTCGAAGTCGGTGTGGTCCTTGACGAGCATCTTGCCGATCGACTTGATCCGCTTCGTGCTGCCCTTGCCCTGCGCCAGCCGGCCCGCCTGGATCTCGGCGATGTTGCCCTGGTGGATGGTCCGCATCCAGGCCATGTCCTGCTCGGACGGCTGCGCGTCGGTCTTCGGCGCCACGGCCGCGGTGTTGGTCGGGACCTCGGCGCATCCGGCCAGCACGACGGCGGCCAGCAACAGGGTCAGGCGTGTACGCATGGGTGTTCCTATGACGTGATGCTATTGATCCACTACACAGAGTAGCTCTGGCTCGATGGCGGCCCGGGCATTCCGATGACCCGGGCGCGTTCACCTGCGCCTGCCGAGGACGCATGCGAGGCCGGCGGCCGCGATCTCGGCGTCGGCGGTCAGCCGAAGCTCAGCTCCAGGGTGGTGTGCTGCTTGCGGATGACGATCCCCTCGGCTTCCACCTGCCCCGGGTAGGCCTTCACCCGCAGGTCGCCCGCATCCGGGCGGCCCGCCGCGTCCCAGGCCGCGACCTGTCCGGCAAGCTCGGCCGCCAGCCTGGCGCCGGCGGCGCCGTGACCGCGGGCGACCAAGAAGTCCTCGGCCGCCAGCACGGCGATGCTGTCGCCCTCGACGATGCCGGCGCTCATCGTCCACCCTGCGGCCGTCTGGCCGCTCAGCGCGCACCAGCGCGGCTCGTGCAGGGCCAGCCACAAGGACATGCCCATGCCGATCACGGGCACAGGAGCGGGCTCCTCCACCTTGGTGGTGATCTCCGTGGGCACGGCGTCGAGCGCGGCTCCCACGTCGCCGAGATGGCGCGGCCCGGGAAGCATCAACATCAGCTCGGGGTCCTGCCGCAGCATGATGATCACCTCGGGTCCGGCGAACGGCCCGCGCATCCGCATGAACCCGCACGGCGCCACCGACCGGCTGACCCAGTGCCCGTCGTCGCGTTCCATGGCCACAGACACCTGGACGCCGCGCAGGTCGAGCGGCACCACCAGCCGCCCGTCCGGCCGCAGCTGCGCCAGCCAGGCAGGAGCCAGGTCCCAGACGCCGACCGTGGCGATCAACCGATCGTACGGGGCCAGCTCGGGATGGCCCGCGGCCCCGCCCGCGCACACCACCTCCACCCGGGTCTCCCCCGCGGCCGCCAGGTGCTCCCTGGCGGCGCCGACGAGGTCCTCGTCGATGTCGACGCTCACGACCCGCCCCTCGGGACCGGCGAGGCGGGCCAGCAGCGCGGCGTTGTAGCCGGTGCCCGCGCCGATCTCCAGCACCCGGTGCCCGGGCGCCACGGCGAGCTGGTCGAGCATGGTGGCCATGATGGCGGGCTGCGACGAGGAGCTGATCGGCCGGCCCTCGGGGTCGCGCTTGGTCACGATGGGCTTGTCGAGATAGGCGTCCTCCGGGCCGACGCCGGGCACGAAGAGATGGCGCGGCACGTCACGCATGGCCGCGGCCACGGGCTCGCTGACGTCCTGACGCTCCCGCAGCAACGCCACCATGGCTTCCCTCTGCGTCGCGAAGTCCATGTCCCCATTGTCCACATGCGCCGGACAGGGCCCTACCCGCGCAAGATCGCGTAAGAATTGTTGGTAAAGAACGAGCCGAAAAGGGTTGGGCGCTGAATAAGCGGGCAGGGCAGCCAACTCCTGAACGTCGACCGTGAGGAGGAGCCGTAGTGCTCACCCTGACAGCCAACGCAGCCCAGGCGATTCGCGATTTGACCGCGTCCGCCCCGGATGCGGCCCAGAGCGGAATTCGCATCTCGTCGCAGGGCGAGGGCGCGAGTTCGCTCACTCTTTCGCTGGCCACCGCGCCCGAGCCGGCCGATGCGATCGTGGAAGCCGAGGGAGCGCGGGTCTACCTGGACCCCGTTGCCGCAACCGTACTGGAGGACAAAGCTCTCGACGCCGGAGCCGATGACCAGGGAAGCGTGTCATTCCTGGTCACCGACCAGACGGCCTGAGACGACACGGGCGCCCCCGCCGCGGCCGGCCAGGCCGCGGCGGAGGCCCCGCTCAGCTGCCGGAGAGCAGCTTGTGCAAGTAACGCAGCTGCTCCTCGGACTGGAAGCCGCCGCCGCCTTCGTGGTTGTTCCAGGGCCAGACGGTGATCTCCTTGGGGCCCTGCCAGTGGTTGTACGCGGCGAACACCGTCGACGGCGGGCACACGTCGTCCATCAGCGCGACGGAGTACAACGCGGGCACCCGGCCGCGGGCGGCGAAGTTGATGCCGTCGAAGTACGCCAGCGTGCGGAACACCTGCTCGGCGCTGTCCCTGCGGGTCGCCAGGAACCTGACCAGCTCCTGGTACGGGTCGCGCCCGGTGATCTCGACCGCCCGCCGGAAGTGGGTCAGGAACGGCACGTCGATGAGCGCCGCCTTGACGGCCGGGTGCAGCGCGGCCGTGGCCTGGGCGATGCCGCCGCCCTGGCTACCGCCCGAGACCACGATGCGGCTCCCGTCGACCGCCGGGTGCTCGATCGCCGCGTCCACGGCCCGGACGGCGTCGGTGAAGACCCGCCGGTAGTAGTAGTCCTCCGGGTCGAGGATGCCCCGGGTCATCATGCCGGGCGCCTGCGGATTGGCGCTGCCGTGCGGGTCGCCGGTGACGCCCGGGCTGCCCACGTTGCCGCCGCCGTGACCGCGCGTCTCCATCACCAACACCGCGTACCCGGCCGCGGGCCACAACAGGTGATCCTTGGGGAACCCGCGGCCGCCGCTGTAGCCGATGTAGTGCATCACGCACGGCACCGGCCCGTCCGCGCCGCGCGGCAGCAGGAACCAGCCGTTGATCCGGTGCCCGCCCCAGCCGGCGAACGACACCTCGTACACGTCCACGGAGGCGAAGGGCAGGTCGTACGGGACGTACTCGGCGGCCAGGTCGAACTCCCTGGCCTCGGCAAGGGTGCGGGACCAGAAGTCGTCGAAATCGGCAGGCTCGTCACGGTCGGGGAGGTAGGCGCGAAGCTCCTGGAGCGGCAGGTCGAACAGTGGCACAGGTTCTCCAATCCCATCGAAGGATGGTGATATTTCATCTCATCGCGCCGGAAAGCGCTATCCCAGCCCCCTGCTTCCGCGGTCAGAGCGGTGAAAGCGCCGCTCCTGGGTAGTGGCGATCACGTGACCAGACACGTCGTCCAGATCCCCTATTCCCACCTGCATCCCGGCCTGATCCTGGAGGCCCCCGCGGACGCCCCTGACTTCCTGGTGCTCTTCGGCGACGACTCGGAGTCGCGGGCACAACTGCTGAGGGACGACACGGGGCGGCCGGTGCTCAGGATGGGCGGATACATGACGGCCCACGGCACGGTCATCGACGAGCGTGTGTGGACCGTACGCGAGACCGCCCGGCACGGCGACCGCGTCCGGCTCCGCCTGGGCCGCTCCCTCCCCTGAGCGGGCGCGCCGGCTACGCCGGCCCGTGTGTGCAACGATCGCCCGGCGCCGCTCCCCGCCGACCCGGTGCCGCTGTACCACCCGGAGTTGTGCGAGCGAGTCGGGTGATCCACGCATCACGACCCACGCCGCCCCCCTCGAGCACGCACTCACCTGACCGGGCACCCCACACCCGCCGGCACGCGCTCGCACACGAGTGCGCCGGGCCGTGAACGGCAGGCGCTCGCACGCGGGAGCGCCGGGCCCTCGGCGGCACGCATCACCTCAGAGGGCCTGGCCACCTCCGGCGCCGCGCCGGCGCACTCGGACGCGGGTGCGGCCCGGGACAGGTGGTGCGTGCCGGTTCATCGGGATTGGGCCTGCGGGTTGGGGGACGGGCGGGCGGCGGGGCAGGAGCCGGCCTTGGTGGAGGCCACCTTCCAGTCCGCCCCCGGGAACGGGCTCATGAAGTGCGTCAGCAGGTCCACCGCGTAGTCGGGCGCCTGCCCGCCGGGATCGAGCAGGGACACCATCTGGGGCCCGTCGGCGCCGCGCAACGTGATCGAGTTGCCGGTGCCCCCGGCCGCGAAGCCGGGCTTGGCGTCGACGGTCACGCAGGCCAGGCTGATCCCGGCCGCCTCGATCTCCTGCTTGGCCCCGATCCGCCGCATCCGCTGGTCGTAGCGGCGCAGCGCGAGCGACGTGGTGGGCCCGAGCCGCATCGACTCGCGGAAGAGGTCGTTGCCGACCTCCCTGCTCAGCTTCACCTCCAGCGCGACGTCAGGCCGCAGGTCCACGCCCCTGGCGGCGATGTCGAGCCGCTCGTAGTTCCCCTCGAAGCCGGGGGCGACATACCCGAGCGCCGGCGGCGCCTTCAGCCCGAAGGGGATCTTGCCCGGCCGGACGCGCAGCCAGGACACCCGCCGGACCGACAGTCCGAGGTCCTTGACCGAGCTGGCCCCGACCCCGAAGGTCCCGCCGAGGTGGTACGTCAGGAACCCGGTGGTGTACGGGATCTCCTTGCTCACCGCGATGGCCTGCCGGGCGACGGGCTCCACCCTGAGCCCGCCGCGCACCGTGATGCGGCCCGTGGGCACCGGTCTGGAGACGAGGTCGAGGGTCTGGTCGGGGTTGAGCCTGATCGTGGTGTCGGCGGCCAGATCCTGGACCGAGAGCGACACGTCGCCGTACCGGCTCTGCGGGTCCACCAGGCGGCCCTCCACGCCGAGGTAGCCGTCGAGGGTGCTGGCGCCGCCCTCCGCCTTGTACGTGACGGCCGGCACGCCGAGCCCGGCCGCCGAGGCGTCGGCGTCGAACCCGAACGTCGCGGGCACGTCACCCAACCGCAGCTCGCCGGTGCCCTTTCCGGCCAGCGTGACCTTGGCGACCAGGCGCTTGACGGCGGCGGAGTTCCGCACGCGGATGCGGGTCCGCGCGCCGTACGTCCCCTGGACGGACACGGCGGCGGGCACCGGGTCGATCGCCACGTGGCCGCGCAGGTCCCCGGCCTCGGCCGTCACGTCGAGCGCGCCCAGCGTGGCGGCGGGCTCGATGCGGTACGCGGCCTGGACCACGTTGCCCGGCCCGACGCCGAACGGCCCCAGCGACATGCTGGTGATCTGGGAAGGCAGGCCGGTCAGCGTGGCCCTGGCCTTGATCGGCACAGGCGACAGGACGCTGCTGGCGAGATACAGCCCGAGACTCCGGCGACGGGGGCTGAAGCCCGAGAACGCGAACGTCTTGGCCGCCAGGTCCACCGTCACCTGATCGGGCAGCCCCGTCACGTCGAGGTAGCCCTGCAGCCCGAAGCAGCCGCGGCCGGGCGTGCAGAAGGGCCCCGGCGCGCAGCCGGACGTGCCGGCCGCACAGCCGCCGTCCACGAGCGACACCCCGCCCGGCACGGCCGGCGCGGCCCGCATCTTCTGCAGCGCCCCCACCTTCCCGAGCCAGGCACGGGCGCGCACGTCCAGGCGCGAGCCGGAGTACGTGATCTTGCCGTCGGCGGCCGACACCACGAGGCGGCCGGGCACGGGACCGAGGCTGCCGGCCATGCCGAAGCGCACGTCGCCCTGGGTGACGTCGGCGTCCACGGCGAGGGTCTGCCTGGCGGAGCGGAAGTCCGCGGTGAACCCCTGCGCGGCCGGGCTGAACTCGACCTGCGACAGCCCCTTGACCAGCACGCTGGCGTCCAGGTCGCCGGAGGCCTGGTCGTAGTGGGCCGCCAGGTGCGGGCCCGTGGGCGCCGTGGCCCCGTCGTGGTTGGTGAACGCCAGCGCGGCCGACCCGACGGGTCCCGACAGGCCGCGGAAGCGGTACGTGCCCGCGTTCCACGAGGCGTCGAAGCGGGCCGGCACGCCGGTCACCTCGGCGGCGGCCCTGGCGTAGCGGTCGCCGAGCTTGGCCCTGGCCAGCGCCGACACCTTGGCGACCGGCCGGTCCGCGGTCCAGGCGAGCGTCTGGGCCTTGGTGTCGGCGACCAGTTCGACGTGCTTGCGCACCCCTTCGACGGCGGCCCGCACGTCGTCGCCGTCACCGCTGGTGGAGCTGACGTGCGCTTTGTTGGCATAAATCTGTATTTGGCGAATCTTGGATGACGAGTCGACCGAGACCTCCGTGCGTTCGCCCAGCTGCCACGACGCCTTCACGTCGTCGCGCACGCCGAGCACGGTGCCGTCGATCGTGGGCCCCGACTTGACGTTCGCGTACGCGGCCCGCAGCTTGTCGATCATGCCGCTGGCCTGGTATTCGGCCTTCCTGGCCGCCGGGTCGAGCGTGACGTCCACGGTGGCGGGCGTGTTGGAGATCTCCAGCCGGGCCAGGTGGGCGCCGTCGATGCTGGCCGCGCCCACGAACGAGCGGCCGCTGGAGGCCACGTTGAGATGGACGTGCGGCACGGCCCCGTACGTGACGTCGAATCCGGACAGCCCCGTCAGCAGCCCCGACACCCCGACCGCGGCACCGTCCTTGATCATGGTGACGTGGCCGCCGCGCGGGGTGGAGATCGCGCCCTCGTTGCGCTGCAGCACCACCGCGAACCTGCCGATGGGCGAGCTCGTCGTGTGCGTGACGCGGTGCTCGGCCATGTCGTTGACCAGGCGCACCTTGGCGGGCAGGTCGCTCAGCTCGGCGCGCAGGACGGTCTTGTCGGCGTTCCTGTCGAAGAAGAGCAGCTCGGCGGCGCCGGCGCGAGGGCGCCCGGAGTCGACGGACAGGGTCTGGCGGCCGTTCGCGGCGGTGTACTTGGCGGTGAGGGTGGGCGGCACCTTCCGCAGTTCGGCGCTCACCGCCCTGGCCAGCCGCCCGTCGCGGTAGGTGTAGTGGTGCACCCGGGCGCGGGCCATGGGGGACGGCCCGGCGAAGCGGATCTCGCCGCCCGACAGGCGCACCTCGGCGCGGGTGGGCATCCGGTCGAGCACGGCCTCGGTGAACTGGCGTCCGGTCACGGCCAGCGCCTCCAGTTTGGCGGGCGCGGAGGCGGTGACGTCGAGCGCGGGCGAGTCGAGCGCGGCGTTCACGGTGAGCTTGGCGGTGGCCGGCGTCTGGCGCAGGCTCACCGCGCTGCGCCCGGTCAGCCCCGCGATCACGGCCGCGGAGGCGCCCGGCTTGGTGCGCTTGACCACGGCCTTCACCCGCTTGCCTGTCAGGTCCACCGTGAACGTGCCCTGGTCGAAGTCCGACAGCGACGAGCCGCCCCGCAGCCCGTCGAATCCGACCGACACCTTGCCGTCGTACTCGGCCCAGACCTGGGCTTTGAGGTTCTCCCGCGCGAGCCGCTTGACCGCGAAGCCCAGCCCGATCGCGCCGTCGGCGGGCATGGCCGCCGGGATCAGGTCGGCGGCGAGGTCGGGGGTGCCGTCGCCGGTGACGTCGGCGGCCGCGGGCACGCCGACGGGCTGCCGCATGGAGCAGGACACCGGCACCTCCGCGCTCTGGACGCAGAGCCGGTACGTCAGCCCCGGCACGGCCTTGCCGAGCCCGTCGAACACCTTGGCGACCGCGGCCAGCGGCTTGATCAGCGACAACGTCTGGGCCTGCCCGGTGTCCGGCAGGATCTTCCGCACGTCCGGCGTTCGACCGCCGGCTCCCTGCTCCCGCAGGACGGCGGCGGCGTCGGCGGTGACCTGGTCGATCAGCTCGGGTCCCGCGGCCGTGGTCACCTCGGGCTTGGCCGGTCCCACCGGCTCGTTCACCGCGGGCCGGACGGCGAGCGACGGCCGTGTGGGCACGGTCGCCACGGCTGCCGGCGGCTCCTCGACGGCGGGCACCGGCCGGACGGTGACGGCCGTTCCCGCTGACGTGCGCACGCCCGCCTCTGCGGCGGGCGGCACGGCCACCAGGACAGTGCTGGCGATGGCCGTCGAGGCGAGCACGCGCAGGAGGGCGTGCGGCATGAAAGGTTCTCCCCCGGACCGGTCTAATTCATCCCATCAGAAACAATGGTCACGAGACGACCATATTCCTCACCGGTAGTCAAACCGTCACGCAAATGGGAACTCCAACATCCGGGGCGACGGAGGTTTGTCAGGGGTGGTACGAGCTCAGCCGCGGCCACCAGCCCGGCACGTGGGTGCGGTAGTCGTCGTAGTCGGCGCCGAACTTGGCGCGCAGGTGCGGCTCCTCGTACCAGCGCACGAACGCGTAGACGGGGATCGCCATGACGGCGACGTAGACCAGCAGCCACGGGTCCCCGAAGATCATGGCCTGCCCGATGACGGCGGCGAAGATCGCCACGTACATGGGGTTGCGGACGTGGCGGTAGAGGCCGCCGACGACCAGCCGGTCGGGCGGCGCGGTCGGGAGCGGCGTGCCCAGCCCCTCGACCACGAACCTGACGAACGCATGGACCAGCACGGCCAGCCCGCCGAGCACCAGCACGGCGCCCAGCGCCTTGAACGGGATCATGACCAGGTCAGGGAAGGGGTCGCGCAGGCGCCATCCGCTGATCCAGTACGGGATCAGGACGGCGACGGTGCCCGGCGCGACGGCGAAGAAGACTGCGCTGACGACGGCTGCGGGAGTCCTGCGCATGGAATCGCTCCTCACCATTGAATTCACTACATGATGAGTTTAAGAAGCGGTTCCCGCCAGTGTCAACGCTTGTGGGCAGGACTCCCGCCGCCTCGTCAGGACTCGTCGCCGGCCGGCATCACCACCGCGTCCGGGCCGGGGTAGACGAGCTGCTCGTGGCCGTCGTCGTAGCGGACGAGGAAGGGCGGTGCGCCGCCCGGGCCCCGGACCTCGACGATCTGGCCCTTCCTGTCCTTCTGGCCGACGACGTGGCCGTGCACGAGCAAGATGTCACCGACGTTCGCGTGCATGATCGCTCCTCTCAGCTGGGGCAAGGACAACTTTGAGGTTCACCCCCACCTTGCATCAGCCACTCTTCCGAGGGAAGGCAGGCGCCCGGGCCGCGGCACGCCCACCGCGTGACCTAAGGTTGACGTATGAAGGCTTCTTCAAATAACCAGGTGTCGGATCTCGAGAGCTGCAGCACGCGGGTGGTGGACGCCGAGCGGGTCGCCGTGGTGCGCTCGCGCATGCCCGGTGACGGAGATCTGGCGGACACCGCGGATGTCTTCGGGTTGCTGTCCGATCCCGGCCGGTTGCGGCTGTTGCTGGCACTGCTGGAGGGGGAGCTGTGCGTCTGTGATCTCGCCGTGGTGAGCGGGTTGAGCGAATCGGCCACGTCACACGCGTTGCGGCTGCTCCGCGCGCATCGCGTGGTGTCGGTGCGGCGGGCCGGCCGGATGGCCTACTACCGGCTTGACGACGCGCATGTCCGGATGCTGCTGGATCTGGCGGTGGCGCACACCGAGCACACGCAGGCCATCCATCCGGAACGCGGCGAGCGCTGACACGACCGCGTGGCCGCGCCGCCTGCGGGACACGGAGGTGGCGGCAGTCGCTGCTTGTTGACAAGCCGGTCACGGGTGTCGCTATCGTTCATATGTGAACAGCTCTTCAGGCGTTGAGAGTGCGAGCCCGATCGTCCCCCGCCGGGCCGGCGGCGTGCAGCTCGGCCTCTCCCGCGGCGTTCGCCCGGGCACGCGAGACAGCGAGATCGCCGGATGAGCGCCGGGCACGGACACGGACACGGCCATGCCGGTGGCCGACACCGGTGGCGGCTGGCCGCCGCCTTCGCGCTCATCGGCGTCTTCTTCATCGTCGAGCTGGCGTTCGGGCTGCTGTCCGGATCGTTGTCGCTGTTGTCGGACGCCGGTCACATGGCCGCTGACGTGGTCACCCTGGGCGCCGCTCTCGTCGCCACACGTATCGCCACCAGGCCCGACACCACCGGGCGCCGCAGCTACGGCTCCTACCGGGCCGAGGTGTTCGCCTCGCTGCTGGCCGTGGCCATGATGCTCGGTGTCTCCATCTACGTCGTCATCGAGGCCCTCGGCCGCATCGGCGGCCCTGCCGAGGTCTCCTCCGGGCCGATGCTCGTCGTCGGCGCCATCGGCCTGATCGTCAACGTCGCGGCGCTGCTGCTGCTGCGTTCGGGCGCCACCGAGAGCCTCAACGTGAAGGGCGCCTATCTGGAGGTCGTGGCGGACACCGCGGGCTCGGTCGGCGTCATCGTCGCCGGCTGGCTCGTCGCCACCACCGGTCAGTCCTTCTGGGACACCCTCGTCGCCCTGGCCATCGGCGTCTTCGTCGCCGTCCGCGCCGTCTCGCTCGGCCGTCAAGTCTTCGCCGTGCTGGGCCAGCACGTGCCGGAGGGGATCGACGCCACGGCGGTCGCCGCCGACCTGTCGGCCATCGACGGCGTCCGCGACGTGCACGACCTCCACCTGTGGACGCTCACCTCCGGCATGAACGTCGCCACCGCCCACCTGGTCACGAGCGACCCGAACGACAACCACGCCGTCCTCGACCAGGCCCGCGACCTGCTCCTGCGCCGCCACCACATCGCCCACGCCACCCTGCAGGTCGAGCCCACGGACCATCAGGGATGCGACGAGCTGGGCTGGTGACCCTCGGGGCAGAGCAAACGGGTGGTGCAGGAGTCGTCCTGCACCACCCGTGCTCCCTCGACCATCGCACTGGACAAGGAGTCTGCTGACCCGCCTCGCGGTCAGGCCGTCTTGTATTGGGGGTAGCCGTAGCCCACGACGTGGGCGTAGGGCCGGATGCGCTGCTCCACCTTGCCGTTGCCGGTGTTGCCCTCGATCGTGGTGATCGTGCCGTCGCCGTTGTCCTTCTTCACCAGACCGACGTGGTCGATGCCACTGGTGCCCCCGCCCTGCCAGTCGAAGAAGACCACGGCGCCGGGCTTGGCCTGGGTGCCCCAGTGCTTGTTGGCCTGGAACCACTTGGCGAAGGTGACGGTGTAGGCGTCCCAGCCGACGGTCGGCCGGGCGCCGGCCTTCTCGCCGACCCAGGAGACGAACATGGCGCACCACGGGGCGTTGGCGTAGGCCTGCAGGTTGCCGCCGTCGCGGACCATCGTCTCGGCCGCCCGCGGGGAGGACATGTACCAGCTGTGGAACGGCGTCCCGCCGCCCGCGGCGTTCTCCGTCACGCCGATCTGCGACTCGGCGATCTTCAGTACCGTGTTGGCGCTCACCTGGCCGGCGCCCTTCTGCGGGATGGCCTGGTACGAGGCCCCGCTGGTACGCGGCGTGGACTCGTTGTCGGCGGCGAAGGCCGGGGCGCCGGTGGCGACCGCGCCGGCCGCCACGCTGATCCCGGCGGCGAACAGGGAAAGGCTCGCGGGCTTCAGGGCACGGGTGAAGACGTTCTTGGCCATACTGAGATTGCTCCTTGCTTCCATGCCGCCTACCGGGTTAGCTGACGGATTCGGGCGTGGAAGTGCCCAACGGCGCGCTCATAGGAAAGCGCGTCGATTCACCCCAGAAAATTGGGTCCCCGGTTTCGCGTGATCGCGAATTCGGCGGCCGCGTCATCGTCACGAATCTGAATGTCGTGCTGGTGAGACGCGGTCTCGGCAAAACATAGGGCGTCCCGCGGCATGTAGTGCTGCCAGGCGTACGCCCTGAGTCCTCAAAGGTAAGCGGACCGCATAGAAAGATGCAAGCCAGGCTCGGGCGAAGGCAACAGAATCCCCTGCGACGTAGGGGATTGCGGGCGCAATTCTTTACCTACTACGGACCCGGAACGGGGTTTGCCAAAGCGCCGGCGCGTGCCATATCCATCCCGCTCTGAGCCGTAGTGGCCCTGCGATCAAGGTGCCCCTCCGAGGGCAGCTCGTCCACGACTCCAGAGAATGAGGATTGTCCCTCTTGCGCTATCTATGGGTAGATATATACCTTTTGCGTAACCGCGGTATACGTCGTGGCGGGTTCTCGTCGTGTCGTTGCCGTTCCGTTGACCGGACCGTGCGCTGTTCCGAGGAACCCCTTGGGATGGCGTCCGGCCGCCTAATCCGCGCCTCGCGGAGCCGGGGACCCAACCTTTGGGGTGAATCGCACGCCAGCCCAGGCTGCGTGCGTAGGGCACTTCCACGCCCGAACCCGTCAGCTAACCCGGTAGGCGGTATGGAAGCAAGGAGTCAATGCCCCCATGCTCAAGCACCAGCTTGCCGCAGTCGTCCATTCCCTCAAGAACCGTCTCGACTTCCCCTCCAAGCGCCTCGCTCTCGCCCTCGGTGGCGTGATCCTGGCCGGAACCACCGCCGTCACCGGCGTGGTCGGCACAGCGCTCGCTTCGTCCTCCGAGCAGACTCCCGTGCGGCACAGCCCCGTGGAGGAGGCTCAGCCGGAATCCGGACCGCTGGCCTTCGGCCTGGACGTCTCCAACCACGAGCCGCTGTACGACTGGGCCGCGAGCTCGGCCCAGTTCGGCATCATCAAGGCCACCGAGGGCACGACCTTCCGCGACCGCTCGTTCGCCAGGCACTGGCAGGAGCTGGACAAGAAGCAGATCGTGCGCGGGGCGTACCACTACGGCCACCCCTCCAACGACCCCATCGCCGAGGCGGAGCACTTCCTGTCGGTGGTGAACTCCCAGCCCGCCAAGCACGGCGACCTGCTCGTCCTGGACCTGGAGACCACCGACGGCCAGTCCGTCGCCGAGGTCAACGCCTGGGCCAAGGCGTGGTTGTCGCACGTGAAGGCCAAGACCGGGGTCACCCCGATGTTCTACAGCGGCTGGAACTTCGCCAACACCTACGGCAAGGGCCTGGCCGAATATCCGCTCTGGGTCGCCCACTACAGCAAGCCCAAGGGCCAGCTTGCCCCGCCCGCCGACTGGAAGTCCTGGACCATCCACCAGTACACCGACGTCCCCGTGGACGAGAACGTCTCGGCGCTGACCCCTGACGAGCTGCGTGACCTGGGCCGCCCCGCGGCCTGAGTCACCCCGGACAACCCCACGATTACCATGAGTAGGCTCCCGCTAGACTCGCACCATGCATGACGTGGACCCACGGCTGAGGACCGCGGTCGCCCGGGCCGCGGCATCCCCCCTTCACGCGGGGGTGGGATGACCCGGCGCGTCATGCACCCACCTGCGCCGGCGGACGGCCGGCGGGCGGCAGCGGGCAGCCGGAATCGACGGCTGGCGGTCATCGTGGCGGCGGTCGTCGCCGTCCCGGTCCTCGCCTACGCCGTGCCCGCGGTCGTCCTGGCAGGTGAGACGGCCCGGGGCACGCGCGTCGCCGGCATCGACATCGGCGGCCTGTCAGCGGCCGATGCCCGCGCACGCCTGGAGCGCGAGCTCGGCAAGCGTGAAACACGTCCCGTGACGCTGACCGCGGCAGGCAGGACGGCACGACTGACGCCCGCGAAGCTGGGGCTCGGCTTCGACATCCCGGCCACCGTGGAGGCGGCCATGGAGGGCGCTTCCACTCCGGCGGGCATCGTCCGTGCGCTGTTCGGCGGCCCTCGCGACCTCCAGCCCCGCGTCACGGTCGATGACCGCGTTCTGGCCGGTGAGCTGGGCAAGCTGGCCAAGGCCGTCGACACCAGGCCGCGCCAGGGCGGCGTCCGTTACCAGGGGGTCGAACCCCAGACGGTGCTCCCCAAGCCGGGCCGCGCGCTCGATCAGGAAGGGGCGGGACGCGCCGTGCGCGACGCCTTCATCGGCAATCGCGCCTCCATCGCGCTGACGACCCGGGCCGTGCAGCCGAGCGTCTCCGCGGCGGAGGTGCGCCGTGTCGCCACCACCGTGGCCCGTTCGGCGGTCGCAGCCCCGTTCACGCTGACCAGCGGCGCGAAGAAGGTCCAGCTCTCCCCGTCGCAGATCGCCGCCGGCCTGCGCTTCGTCGCCGACGGCCAGGGAGGGCTGCGGCCCTCCTTCGACGCCCGCGACGTACGGGCCGATGTGGAGAAGCAGCTCGTCGACGCGAAGCAGCGTCCACGGGACGCCTCGTTCACCATCGCGAAGGGCCGGCCGCAGGTGATCCCCGCGCGGGTGGGCCGCGGCATCGACGCCAAGGCTCTCGGCACGGCCGTCTCCGGTGCTCTCGCCGCCGGTCAGCGCAGCGTGGACGCGCCGCTGACCGAGACGCAGCCGCGGGTGACCACGGCCGAAGCCAAGAAGTTCGGCATCAAGGAAAAGGTCAGCTCTTTCACCACCCGGCATCCCTGCTGCGCGCCGCGCGTCACCAATATCCATCGCATCGCCGACATCCTGGACGGCTATGTGGTCCAGCCCGGCGAGACGTTCTCGCTCAACACCATCGTGGGCAAGCGGGACAAGGCGCGCGGGTTCGTGGAAGCGCCGATGATCTTGAACAATCGCTTCGTCAACGACGTCGGTGGTGGCGTCTCCCAATTCGCCACCACCATGTTCAACGCGGTGTTCTTCGGTGGTTTCCAGGACGTGCAGCACATGGCCCACCAGTACTACATCACCCGCTATCCGGCCGGGCGGGAATCGACCGTCTCCTATCCCCAGCCGGACTTCCGCTGGCGCAACGACTCCCCGTACGGCGTGCTGGTCAAAACCTCTTATACCGCCACCTCGATCACCGTCGACTTCTGGAGCACCAAGCGCTACGACATCGAGTCCCAAAGCTCGCCGCGCTATGACATCAAGCCCTTCCCCACGCTCAGCGAGACCGGCCCGAAGTGCATCCCGATGCCGGGCGCGGAAGGTTTCACGATCGACGTGTGGCGGATTTTCAAGCGCGACGGCAAGGTGCTGCGCAAGCAGAAATTCCACACCGTCTACGCCCCCGAGCCTCGCCTCACCTGCAAGGACCCGCGGTGATCAGGGGCGGATGAGGACCTTCAGCGCCTCGCGGTCGGCCATCGCGCGATACCCGTCCGGCACGTCCTCCAGGCCGATCGTGCGGTCGAAGACCCGGCCCGGGTCGATCGTCCCGTCGAGCACCTCGGGCAGCAGTTCCTCGATGTAGGCCCGGGCCGGGGCCACCCCGCCGGTGAGGGTGAGGTTGCGCAAGAACTCCGCAAAGCCCATCGGCACCTCCTCGTACTGCGGCACACCCACCCGGCTCACCGTGCCGCCGGCGCGGGCCACGGCGAAGGCCGTCTCGATCGCCTCCTTGGTGCCGACGCACTCCAGCACCGCATGGGTGCCGTCGCCTCCGGTCAGCTCGCGTACCCGTTCGACGCCCTCCTCGCCACGCTCGGCGACGAGGTCGGTGGCGCCGAACTCGCGCCCCAGAGCGGTGCGGCCCTTGTGCCGGCCCATGAGCACGACGCGTTCGGCGCCGAGTCGTCTGGCGGCGAGCACCGCGCACAGCCCGACCGCGCCGTCGCCGATCACCGTCACCGAGGTGTGCGGCCCGACCCCGGCCGTCACCGCGCAGTGGTGGCCGGTAGGGAGCACGTCCGACAGCGTGAGCAGGGACGGCAGCAGCGGGGAGTCCTCGCCGACGGGCAGTTTGACCAGCGTGCCCTGCGCCTGCGGCACCCGTACCGCCTCCCCCTGGCCGCCGTCCACGCCGTCCGCGGCCCAGAATCCGCCGTGCCGGCAGGATGTCTGCAGGCCCTCGCGGCAGAAGTCGCAGGTGTTGTCGGCCCACACGAACGGCGCCACCACCACGTCGCCGGGCTTCAGCCGGGACACCTCCGCGCCGACGTCCTCGAC
This sequence comes from Nonomuraea polychroma, assembly GCF_004011505.1. Lineage (NCBI taxonomy): Bacteria > Bacillati > Actinomycetota > Actinomycetes > Streptosporangiales > Streptosporangiaceae > Nonomuraea > Nonomuraea polychroma. The sequence continues at coordinate 3,149,405 of NZ_SAUN01000001.1, read as the reverse complement.
CACGCCGAGGAACTCGTGGCCGATGCGTTCGCCCTGCTCGGCGGCCGGTTTCGCGGCGTACGGCCACAGGTCGCTGCCGCAGATGCAGGAGCGCAGCACGCGGACCACGGCGTCCGTGGGGTGCCGGATCTCCGGGTCGGGGACCTCCTCCACGCGCACGTCACGGGCACCGTAGATCAAGGTTGCTCGCATGAGAATCTCCCCGTCGTGATGTGTGTCGCCGTCACCTACCCGGGGTCGGCCGAGATCGCGTGATCGGTGCGTCTGCTCCAGGTCCGTTGTCGTTAAAGAGTCACGGGGCCGGTTTGATGGTTTTCATCGTGAAATGCATGGTCCGCTCGAAATGCTCGACGGTCTCCGCGTCCCGCGTCTCGAGGGTGAGGTCGACCAGGACCTCGAAGGAGCGCCTTACGGCGGCGGGGTCGATGACGGCCTTCGCCCTGCGTGCCGTCCCGTGCGCGGTGCTGCGCACGCTGCATACCTCGGCGATCAGCATCGGCATCGGCACCGCCGTCTACGTCGTCCTCGTCAACGCCTTCTGACACCCGCCCCGCCGGCAGGGGGACCGTCCCACGCATTGACATGCAAGTCGCCACTTGCCTATTGTGGCGTCCGTGGCCGACGTGTTCAAGGCCTTGGTCGACCCCACGCGACGCAAGATCCTCGACGAGCTGACCGAGAAGGACGGGCAGACTCTGTTCGAGATCTGCGCGCGACTGGCGATGAAATACCAGCTCGCCTCCTCCCGGCAGGCCATCTCCCAGCACCTCGACGTGCTGGAAGCCGCCGGCCTGGTGGAGACGCGCCGGGAAGGCCGCTACAAATTCCACTTCATCAACACAGCGCCGCTCGAACCCATCGTCGACCGATGGCTCAGGCGCGCCTCGAAGGAGCCCGAATGAAGATCCACCTGTCCAGCGTGTTCGTGGACGATCAGGAACAGGCCCTGCGGTTCTACACCGACGTTCTGGGCTTCACGGTCAAGCACGACATTCCGATGGGTGAGCACCGCTGGCTGACCGTCGTGTCACCGGACGACGTGGACGGCACCGAGCTCGTCCTCGAGCCCTCCAGCCACCCCGCCGTGCCGCCCTTCAAGGAGGCGCTGGTGACGGACGGCATCCCGATGACCTCGTTCGCGGTGTCCGACGTGCATAAGGAGTACGAGCGGCTGAAGGGCCTCGGCGTGCGCTTCACGCAGGAGCCGACCGCCATGGGCCCGGTCACCACGGCCGTCTTCGACGACACCTGCGGCAACCTCATCCAGATCGCCGCCCAGGGATAGCCGCCGCCCTGCGGGCAGGCGCGTCCAATCCGGCCCCCTGAGGGCCGGTAGGCGAGGTGGCCGCGGTAACGTCTGCCCGCATGCGCGCCTTCGTCATCACAGGTCCAGGACGTGCGGAGGTCCAGGAGGTCGAGCCGCCCACGCCGGGTCCCGGTGAGGTGGTGGTCGAGGTCGAGCGGGCCGGGGTGTGCGGCACCGACATGGAGTTCTTCTCGGGCGCGATGGCGTACCTGCGGACCGGCGAGGCCCGCTACCCGGTGCGGATCGGGCACGAGTGGGCCGGCACCGTGCGGGAGGCCGGCGACGGCGTGGATCCCGCCTGGGCCGGGCGGAGGGCGACCGGCGACACCATGCTGGGATGCGGCGACTGCGCACGATGCGCGGCCGGCCGGCAGCACCTGTGCGCGGAAAGGCACGAGATCGGCATCCGCAACGGCTGGCCTGGCGCGCTCGCGAACGGCTACCCGTGCCCGTCCGGGCGCTCCAACCGCTGCCCGGCCCGGTCGATCCGGAGCTCGGCGCCCTGGTGGAGCCGGGCGGGAACGCGCTGAGGGCAGTCCGCGCCGCCGCAGTGGCCCACGGTGAGCGGCTGCTGGTCATCGGGCCGGGCACGATCGGGCTGTTGGCCGCCATGATCGCGGCGGCGCAGGGGGTCGAGGTGCACCTGCTCGGGGTGACCGGGCGGTCGCTGGCGTTCGCCCGCTCGCTCGGCTTCACCCACACCTGGACGACGCCGCCGGAAGTGGGATTCGACGCCGTGATCGACGCCTCGACGGGGCCCGGCTCACCGGCGCTCGCGCTCGACGTCGTGGAGCCGGGCCGCACCGTCGTCTTCATCGGCCTGTCCGCCGAGCCCAGCTTGGCCGACACGCGCCGTCTGGTGCTCAAGGACGTGACGGCGGTGGGCGTGCTCAGCGCCTCCGGCGGCCTCGCGGGGACCATCGACCTGTACGCCTCCGGTCAGGTCGATCCGCGTCCCCTGGTCGCCGCCACCGTCCCGTTGGAGGAGGCCGCCTCGGTCCTCGCGGGAAAACGGCAGCCCGGCTGGGGCGACGCCCCGAAGATCCTCGTCGACCCCCGCCTCGGCTGACTCCTGGTCCGAAAATTCGTCGCCTCGGATCCGCCCGCTGGATAGCGTTTCCCGGTGGACGTTTACCTGGAGACCGACCGGCTGATTCTTCGCCGCTTCACCGAGTCCGACGTCGACGACCTCTTCCACTTGCACAACGATCCCGACGTCATGCGCTACCTCAACGGCGGCAAGCCGACGCCGCGCACGATGATCGTCGAGGAGACGCTGCCCAGGTTCATCGCCTCCGGGTACTGGGCGGCGATCGAGAAGCCTTCCGGGGCGTTCCTCGGCTGGTTCCACATGCGGGCGCCCGAGGACAGGCCTGCCGACGAGCCGGAGCTCGGCTACCGGCTGCACAAGTGGACCTGGGGGAAGGGATACGCGACGGAGGGGTCGCTGGCGCTGATCGACAAGGCGTTCGGCGAGTCCGGCGCGCGTCGCGTGTGGGCCCAGACGATGACGGTGAACCTGGGGTCGCGGCGCGTCATGGAGAAGTGCGGGCTGACCTACGTCCGCACGTTCTTCCTGGACTGGCCCGAGGCCATCGACGGCACCGAGCAGGGCGAGGTGGAATACGAGCTGCTGCGGGCCGACTGGGAGGCCCGGCACCGCACCTGAGCCCACTCCGGCCTTGACCTCGGCCTTGCCCGAGATCCGGGCGGGCTATGTCACCGCGACCACCGCGTAACGTTCGTCATCGATCTCCTTGCCCCACAGCGCCGGGTCGGCGAGCACGTCCACGCGCAGGTCCGAGAGGTCCGCGACGGTCAGCCGCACCGCCGCCACCAGCTCGGCCGCACTCACCCCGCCGTCCCACGGCATGCCCGCGTCCCGCCGCGAGCCCTCGCCACTCCCGCTCGAGGTGCTCCAGCGTCCCTCCACGAGGACCAGCCGTCCTCCGGGTCGCAGCAGCGCCGCCCAGCGCGTCAGCGCGGCCTCCGGCTCGGGGATGGTCCACAGCAGGTGCCGGGCCAGCACCACGTCGAAGCGCCGCTCCCCCACGGGTGGCCGCGCGGCATCCCCGACCAGCACGACCGCGCCCGTGCCCGCCAGCTTCGCCCGCGCCCGGGCCACCATCCGGGGCGCCAGATCCACCCCCACGATGCGACGCCCGCCCTCGGCCAGCAGCAACGACAACGACCCCGTCCCGCACCCCAGGTCCAGCACGTCGGCCCGGCTCTCGGGCAGCCAGGCGGCGAGTCGATCGGCCCAGGCCGCTCTGACTCCGGGGTCGCGCAACCCGTGGTCGGCCTCCTCGTCGAAGGAGTCGGCGGCGGCGTCCCAATAAGCGGCGATGCTCTGCATGGCGACCATCGTGGCGGCGGCCACCGACATTTCACGGAGGCAGGCACCTGGTGCACTGGTCAGACCAGTCGCTAGGGTGCCTGTCATGGGATATGACGCGCTGTTCCGCCTGGACGGGCGGCGAGCCGTGGTGATCGGGTCTGGGAGCGGGATCGGCAGGGAGGCGGCGCTGGCCATGGCGGCCCACGGAGCTTCCGTGGTGTGCGCCGACCGGGACCTGGCCGCGGCGGAGGAGACCGCCGCCGGGTGCGGGGGCACCGCACGGCTGCTCGACGTGCTCGACGCCGAGGCCGTGGGCCGGGCCGCCGCAGAGGAGCCGGCCGACGTGCTGGTCTTCACCGCCGCCACGAACGTCCGCAAGCGGCTGCTCGACTACTCCGGCGAGGAGTTCGACCGCGTGGTGGGGCTGAACCTGCGGGCGTCGTTCGACGTGATACGGGCGTTCGGCGCGGGCATGGTGGAACGGGGACGCGGGTCGATCATCGGGTTCGCGTCGATCCGGGCGAGCGTCACCGAGCCGGGGCAGAGCGTCTACTCGGCCACGAAGGCCGGCCTCGTGCAGTTGCTGCGGACGGCCGCCGCCGAGTTCGGGCCGCACGGGGTGCGGGTGAACGCCATCGCACCCGGCGTGGTCGAGACCCCGCTGACCCGCCAGATCAAGGACCACCCCGACTGGTACGCCGCGTACGCCGCCAAGAGCGCGCTCGGGCGCTGGGCGTCGGCGGAGGAGATGGCCGGAGCGGTCGTCTACCTGGCGAGCGACGCCGCCACCTTCGTCACAGGATCGGTGTTGTACGTGGACGGCGGCTGGACCGCCGTGGACGGCCGTTTCGATCCGCCGAATTGAGGTGAATATCCCCGCCCCCATAGGGCAGCAGCCACGGGTCCGTCCCACGGAAGGAGGGACCTGACTGATGAGTACAGCACGGAAATTAGCACCCGCGACCCTCGCGGCCGTGCTGGCGTTGACCATCGCCCCGGCGGCGCAGGCCCAGACCACGGCGACCGCCGCTCCCAGCGCGGTCGATCAGGCCGGTTGGGTGCTGCATGCCTCTGCCCAGGACAAGGCGTATCTGAGGCAGGCGCACAGGGGTCACCTCGCCGAGATCGCGGCCGGCCGGGCCGCGTTGCGCGAGTCCCGCGACAGGGGCGTGCGCGCGATCGCCTGGCGGCTGATCCGTGATCACCGCCGGCTGGACGCGAGGCTGCGCTCGGTCGCTGACCGGCTGGACGTCCGCATCCCGGACGCCCCGAGCGCCGAGCAGCGGGCCGCCCTGCGCGCAGTGACCGCCAGGTCGGGTCATCGCTTCGACCGGGCCTGGCTGCGGCTGCAGGCCGACGCCCACTACCGGTCGCTCCGGCTGGCTCAGGTGGAGCTTCGCCTGGGTCATTCGGAGTGGGTGAAGGATCTGGCGCGTGACAGCGCGCCGGTGATCCGGCACCACCTGCGAATGATCCGCGCCGAACAATAACCGGCGCATCCCCCGGCGGCCGCGGCCCGAACGGGTCGCGGCCGCCGCCGTTCGGCCCAGATGACCTCGCCAAGCTGGGCCCCACCGGCGGTCAGGAGCGGGGAAGGAGCGGGCCGAGGGGGCCCAGGTCGATGTTGAGGTCGTCCGGCGTCAGGTCGAACCGCTCACACAGCTCCGTCATGGCCTCCTCCAGGCGCATCAACGTCAGGCCCAGCACCTCCACCTGCTCGTCCGACAGGTCACCCTGCTCCATCCGTCGGATGCTCTGGCGCTCCACGAGTTGCCGGATGAGCTCGACCAGCGTCAGGACGAGGCGCGACAGGTCCCGCTCCACCGCATCGCGGTCGGCCTCGATACGAAGACGCCTGGAGGGCGGGTCCTTCGCAGGGCGGGCGTTGCCGGCGCGCTGGAGGTCAGTCATGGCGGCGCCCACCTACGATCGTGTCGGACTCCCGCACGGATGTGATCAGCGCGCGCAAGGAGATGCGGACGAGATCGATGTCCGCGATCGAGAGCACGAGGTCCCCGCTGACGACCACCCCGCCCGCGAGCAGCCGGTCCAGGAGGTCCACGAGCGCCACCCGCTCGGACGGCAGGCCGCCTTCGCCCGCGGGCACGGCGCCGCGCGGCTCAGGGTGTGTCATCTCGCGCCTCGCTCTCCACCGGCTCGACGGGCGTCGTGAAGGAGTAGGGCGCCCAGGGGCCGGTCAGCTCCACGTCGATCCCCTCTCCGCGGAGCCCTTCGACGACCTGGCCGAACTCCCGGGCGCGTGCCTCGTCGACCAGATACGCGCCGTTGAGGACCATCCTCTCGTCGCGCCCCGAGAGCTGCGGGTCCTGGGCTCGGTGGCGGTGGCTCGCCACGGCGGCGGAAGCCAGCACGTCGTGGATCCGCTCGGCCCGCGCGGCCGCCTGCCGCCACGATTCCTCGCGGGTGCGCAGACTGGCCTGACGTTTTTTGAGGTACGCCGTTCCCGGGCTGCTCGGGGCGGCGTCCCCGGCCGGCTCCTCGGCCGGGGACGCCACGGGCGGGACGGCGTACACCTTCACCCCCCATTCCCGGCGACCGGCGAGCCGGGACAGCACCTCCACGAAGGCGTCATGCCGCTGCTCCAGGAGGTCTCGGATCTGCGCTTCGTCGCGATAGACGGTGACCAGACGCACCGGCGCGGTCGGCGCCTTCGCCGCCACCGCCTCCACCACCCGGTGGTGAGCGCGGGCGGTCTCGCCGAGCCAGTCCAGGTCTTCCAGCGACTGCCGCACCGGCTCCTCGCCGAACTGCGTCAACGGAACGGCGCTCACATACGCTGTGAGACCGGCCTGGGAGATGGTCCGCACGGGGCCGCCGACGATCCCCGTCATGTCCTCCAGCGGTGCGGAGTCCTGTTCGAGCGCGACCGCGTAGAGGTAGGTCCCCATGTCATCCATCGGGCTCCTCCCCTTCGCGGGACCGCTCCCTGGTGCCCTCCTCCTCCGGCAGCGCCGGACGCGATCTTTCCGCGACGGCGAGCCGGTTGCGGAGGCTGCGGTTCTCCTCCAGTAGTTCCTGGTTCTTTCCGGTGAGCCATGGGTCGCGTTCCCACCAGTTGATGCCCATCTCCTTGGCCGTGTCGACGGACGCGACGATCAACCGCAGTTTGATGGTGAGCAATTCGATGTCCAGGAGGTTCACGCGGATGTCTCCCGCGATCACGATCCCCCTGTCGAGGACCCGTTCCAGAATGTCGCCGAGGTTCGCCGGCTCCCGGCCCGCGGGGGAATGGGGCTGGCGCACCATCGGGCTCGATTCAGTCATGTTGTGCCTTACAGGTTGGTGCTGTTGCCGCGCCTGTAGCGCCGCTTTCTCTGGTAGGAGAGCAGATTTCCCTCGCCGTCCAGCTCCGCCTCGTAGAGCGCCAGGATGTCGCCGGATGAGGGGATGCGGTGGTCCTCCACCACCTCCACTTCGACCACCCAGCCGTCCTCGACCGGCTGCACGCGCGTGGCGCCTTCCACTTCCTTGGCGGTGAGGTCGGTGATGTGCCGCAGCCCGGCCTCTCCGGCGGCCGCCGCCGGCAGGGCGCGGGAAGGCCGCCTGCCGGTCGCGCCGTCGGCGTGCTCTGTGTCCTTGGGCGCATCACGCCTGGCAGGCACGCGATCATCCCCTTTCCTGTCCGTCAGCCGCCGGACCGGGTCCGCCGGTCATCTCCTGGGAGATGAGTTCCATCTCGCGGGCCGCGTCCTCCTCCGATATCGCGCCGTCGGCTTTGAGCCGCTCGATCTCCTCCAGCCGGTGCCGGATCCTGACGGGATCTCGTGTCTCCCGCTCGACCTGCTCCTGGATCAGCTCTCCCAGCCGGATCACGCCCTTGACGGGAGCGAGCGGCCACCCGAAGAGGAGGCTGATCACTCCCACTGGGCACCGTCCTTCCCTGACACCACGAAGTCGTACGCCGCCAGGGGCCCCAGCAGGCGGAACTCCACCCGTCCCGCCCACCGCCCGGCGAAGTCCGCCACGGTCTGTTCGAGCTCGGCCTGCCGGTCCTTCTCCACGAGGAGCGCCACGTGGACGGCGTCCTGCTCGTGCGACGGCTCCCGTTCGGCGGACAGCACGCTCACCGGGGCGGCGGCCTCCAGCAGCGCGCGGGTGTCGGCCTCGCGCTTGGCCGCGATCGCGTCGCCGACCAGTTCGCCGAGCCGGATCCGCAGGTCGCGGGCCGCTTCCTCACCGCGGGCGCGGATCTCGTCGCGGAGTCGCGCGACCTCGGGAAGCTCCTCCATCACCTCGCGCAGCACCGTCTGCTCGACGTAACGGCCCTTGACGACGTACTGGGCCCGTCCCTCCAGCTCCTTCAGCGCGGCGTGGAGCTCGTCGTGATGAGGTTCCAGCAGGTCCTCCACGACCGCTTCCGCGCTCGTCACGACCGCGCCGAAGCGGAGCGGCAGCACGGGGGCCTCGGCCGCCGTGGCGTCCAGCAGTCCCTGGTGCCTGAGGAGGTCGTCGGGCGTGCCGAGGGGGCGATCGAGGGGGATCTCGCTCACCAGGGCGGCGATCTCGCCGTGCTGTATGACCATGATCTCTCCCGGCTTCTCGCCCACACCGCGAGCGTCCTCGGTCACCGCGGCGTCCTTGGGGACCATGCCGTAGACGTACACGCCGATGCCTGGTTCAGTGGCGACACTCATGTCAGCGCTCCTCTCCCTCTCGCCGTCGTGCCTTCTGGCGTTTGTCCGTGCCCCCGCCGCCGGCGACGTCGCGCAGTTTGTCGCCGGCCGCCTCCAGCACGCCATGAGCGACGTTCTTGCTCTTGTCGGCGACCTTCTCCTGCTTCGCGCTCTGCACCATCTCGGGCAGCCCTGGCTCCTTCGTCTCGGCCAGATCCAGCCGGTTCACGGCTTCGGCGAAGCGCAGGTAGGTGTCCACGCCGGCGACGACGACGCGCGCATCGACGGTCAGGATCTCGATGCCGATGAGCGAGACCCTGACGTACGCGTCGATGACGAGCCCCTTGTCCAGGATCGTGTCGATGACGTCCGCCAGACCGGACGGAGACGGCCCTCCGGCCACTCCTCCCCTCGCGGGTTGGACAGTCATACCTCTTCCTCTTCCTTCAGATTTCTGCCGGGCTGTGCTGTCATGACCGGCCTGCGGTCGCGAGGGCGGCGCCTCTGCGCGGACCGGCCGCGCCGGACGCACGTCGCGGTGGTGGGTTTCGCCTTCCTGCCTCGCCATGACCGCCAGCCCCGTAAGCACCTGTGGTTACCCCCTCAAGTGCGCAAACAAACACATATGTGCCGATAAAGGGCAGTCGGCTCCGGGTCCGCGGCCGTCTCTCACCGGGCGGCGAGCGCATCACCGCGGCGTTGCCGACGGCCGGCACCTCGTGAAGGAGAGGCGCGTAATCGCCAGGTCTTCGGGCAGAGGGGATGCGTCCATTGCCGGATCTCGGACAATGCACCACAAGGGGGTAGACCGATATGGCTCGGAAGGACAAGGCCCGGGGGAAGGCCGAAGAGGTCAAAGGCACGGCCAAGGAGCGTGTCGGTGACGTCACCGACAACGAGTCTCTGCAGGCCAGGGGCAAGGCAGAGAAGGCCAAAGCCAACCTGAGGCAAGCGAAGGAGAAGGCGAAGGACGCCTTCAAGAAGTAGCGATCCGCCGGCACTGAACGACCGCGGCGCAAGACCTCCGGGGTGGGCCTTGCGCCGCGGTCTGCTGCCGCGTCCGGCACGCCTCGTACGGGAACGCCGTCACCTGTCAGGGACGGATGATCGCCATTCTGGTGACCGTCAGCTCCTCGATGGCGAAGCGGGGGCCTTCGCGGCCGATGCCCGAGTCCTTGACGCCGCCGTACGGCATGTTGTCCGCCCGGAATCCCGGCACGTCGTTGACCACCACTCCCCCGGCCTCGATGCGCTCGATCGCCGCGAACGCCGTGGCCAGCGACCTGGTGAAGACCGCCGCGTGCAGGCCGTACCGCGACGCGTTGACCGCCGCGAACGCGGCCTCCAGATCGGGCACCGCGCGCACGCACACCACGGGGCCGAAGATCTCCTCGTCCCAGGCGGCGGCCCCGTCGGGGACGCCGGCGAGCACGGTCGGCGCGATGGCCCGGCCGTCGCGGCGCCCGCCCGTGATCGCCTCGGCCCCGGAGGCGGCGATCCACTCCAGCACGCGGTCCGTCGCGGCCTGGTCGATGAGCGGCGCCACCCGGGTCTCGGGCAGCCGCGGGTCGCCCACCGCGACCGTCTTGACGCGGTCGGCCAGCAGGGACAGGAACTCCTCGCGTACCGGCTCCTCCACCAGGACCCGCTGCACCGAGATGCACGCCTGGCCGGAGGCGTAGTAGCCGCCGCGTACGACCGCGTCGGCGGCGGCCTCCAGGTCGGCGTCGGCCGCCACGATGAGCGCGGCGTTCGAGCCGAGCTCCAGCAGGACTCTGGTGGGGGCGGCGTTGCGGGCGATGGCGTGTCCGGCGGCGGCCGAGCCGGTGAACGAGACCGCGCCGATCCGCCGGTCCTCGACGAGCCTGCGGCCGACCTCGACGTCGCCGGTGACGAGCTGTACGGCCGCGGCGGGCAGGGCGCCGGTCGAGCGGAGGAGATGGACCAGCCAGAGCGTGGCCAGCGGAGTGGCCGGGGCGGGCTTGACGATCACGGGGCAGCCGGCCGCCACGGCGGGCGCGATCTTGTGGGCGGCGAGGAGCAGCGGATAGTTGAAGCCGGTGATGCCGACGACGACGCCGATGGGGCGGCGTGTCCAGAAGCCGATCAGGCCCTCTCCGGACGGCAGGAGGTCGAGCGGCACGGTCTCACCGTGCAGCCTTGCCACCTCCTCGGCGGCGGTGGCGAGCGTGACGAGCGTCCTGGCCACCTCGACCTTGCAGTCCACCAATGGTTTGCCGGTCTCCATGACGAGCAGGCGCTCGAACGCGTCACGGTCGGCGGCGAGGGCGTCGTGGGCCTTCATGAGGGCGGCGCGGCGGGCGTGCGAGGGCAGCGCGGCCATGGCGGAGGCGACGGCCAGGGCCTCGTCGACGGCTCGGGCGGCGTGGGCGGGGGTGCCGAGGGGGGCCGTGGCCACGACGGAGCCGTCGTACGGGAAGATCACGTCTGAGGTCTGGCCGGTTTCCACCCAGTCGTCGCCGATGGGCAGGCCGTTGGGCCAGGTGGTGTCGATGGTCATGAGATTTCCCCTGTGGCGGTGGTGGCTGCGCTCGGGAACACGTCGAGGTACGTGGGCGCGCCCTCGCGGCCGGTCGCGGCGAGAACGGCGTGCGCGATGGCGCGGCTGAAGACGTCCGCGGCGGCGGCAAGGATGTCCTGGAACTCGTCGTGGGCGGGGGCGGGGATGGCACACGTGGACAGGGCGAAGATCGTGTCGCCGTCGGTCATGGTGTGGGCCGGTCGGATCGCCCTGGCCAGGCCGTCGTGGGCGACGGCGGCGAGCTTGCCGCACTGGGCCTTGGTGAGGGTGCGGTCGGTGGCGACCACGCCGATGGTGGTGTTGAAGGACGGCGCCTTCTGGGGGTTCCAGGCTTGGACCTCGTGCGGGGACGGGGAGCGGAGGTGGTCGAACTCGCCCGGAAGGCCGTAACGGGTGCCGGCCAGGGTGCCGTCGGCGGGGTCCAGGACGGAGCCGACGGGGTTGGCGACGGCCAGGGCCGCGACGGTGCCGCCGTCGGGGAGTATGACGCTGGCCGTGCCGACCCCTCCGGCCAGACCGCCCGCCATCGCACCGGTCCCTGCCCCGATCGACCCGCTCGCCGCCGGGGGTGCGGTCCCAAGGGCGGGTACGGCTCCGGGGCGCGCCGCGACGTTCCCGCCGACCGGAGGTGCGGTCCCTTCGGGGCTGGTGGTGTGGGGGTCGCCGCCCGACGCGGGGCCGACGCCGTGCGGGCCGCCGGTGGCGGCGTCGTAGGCGGCGGTGCCGAGTGCGGCATCGGGGACGGCGCGGAAGGCGCCGCCGCGGCCCAGGTCGAAGATGACGGCCGCCGGGACGATCGGCACCACGCCACCGTTCACCGGGTAGCCGATGCCCGCGTCCGCCAGCCGTTCCACCACCCCGCACGCCGCCGCCAGCCCGTACGCGCTCCCGCCCGTCAGCACCACGGCGTGCACGCGTTCGACCAGGTTGCGCGGGTCGAGCAGCTCGGTCTCCCGCGTCCCCGGCGCGGCGCCGCGCACGTCCACCCCGGCCACAGCCCCTCCGGCGGGGGCCAGGACGACGGTGGTGCCGGTGCGGTGGCCCGCCCCCACCCGGTGGGCGTGGCCGACGCGCAGTCCCGCCACGTCCATCAGCGAGTTCGTCGGACCACGCCGCATCAGAAGTCGCCGTTCAGGAACCGCCGCGCCGCCTCGGCGAACACCCGGGTGCACCGGACGATCTCCTCGACCTCCACGTACTCGTCCGCCTGGTGCGCGATCCACTTCCCGCCGGGGCCGTACACGACGGACGGGATCCCGCCCCAGTGCGTCAGCACGGTTCCGTCGGTCGACCCGGGCACCCCGCCGTACACCGGCTCCTCCCCCGTGACCGCCCGATGGGCGGCGGCCAGCGCGGCCACCACCGGGTCGGACACGGGCACGTCCACGGCCGGCCGGTCCACCAGCACCGACACCTCGGCCCCGATCCCGTCGCAGGCGGCCAGCGCGGCCACCCGGTCGGCGATGTCCTTGTGCTCGACGCCCGGGATCGTCCGCACGTCCACGAACACCGACGCGGCGGCGGGAATGACGTTGACCTGCTCCTCGGAGCCGGCCTGGAGCACGGTCGGCGTCACGTAGACCTCGCCGAGGTGCTCGTGCGCCGGATGCCGGCCCTGCAGTTCCTCCTGCAGCGCCCGCAGCCCGACCAGCAGCGGGCCGATCGCCTGGATGGGGTTGCGGCCGTGTTGCGGCATCGCGCCGTGCGCCATCTTGCCGGCGAGGTCCACGCGCAGCCGCAGCGCGCCCTTGGCGACGGCGCAGATCTCACCGGCCTCGGGTTCGGCCACGATCGCGCCGTCCACGTCGGCCGCGAGTCCTTCGGAGACGAAGTGGTGGGCGCCGATCATGAGGCCTTCCTCGTCGGCCAGCGCGCACACCTTGATGCGGCCGGGGAAGGGGCCGGCGAGTTGCAGGGCGCGGGTGGCGTACAGGGTGGCGGCCAGGCCGGATTTCATGTCGGCGCTGCCGCGTCCCCACAGCCTGCCGTCGCGGATCTCCCCGCCGAACGGGTCCACGGTCCACGTGGACAGGTCGCCTTCGGTGACGACGTCGGTGTGCCCCTCGAACATCAGCGTCGGCCCGTCGCCACCGCCGCCCTCGACGACGGCCACCACGTTGGGCCGGCCCGGCGCGACCTCGTACACGGTGGGCGCCCAGCCCCACTCCCGCATCCGGGCCGCCACGAGCTCGGCGGCGGCCTGCTCGCGCCGTCCGGGGTCGTTGGTGCTGGGGATGCGCACCAGCGCCTGCGTGAACGCGACCACTCCGTCGGCATCGACGTCGATCACAACAATCCCTCCAGAGTCGGTACGGCCTGCAGCAACGTACGCGTGTAGGGGTGGACGGGCGCGGCCCACACCTCGTCCACGGGCCCGGTCTCGACGATCTCGCCTTCGCTCATGACCGCGACCGTCTCGCACACGTGCCGCACCACGGACAGGTCGTGCGAGACGAACACGAGCGTGAGCCCGAGCTCGTCGACGAGGTCGGCCAGCAGGTTGAGTATCTGCCCGCGCACGGAGACGTCCAGGGCGCTGACGGGTTCGTCGGCGACGAGCACCTTCGGGCGGGGCGCGAGCGCGCGGGCGATGGCGATGCGCTGCCGCTGCCCGCCGGAGAACTGGTGCGGGTAACGATCGGCGGCGGCCGCGGGCAGGCCGACCTCGTCGAGCAGTTCGGCGACCCGGTTGCCGACGGGCAGGCCGAGGGCGACGAGCGGCTCGGCGACGAGGTCGCGCACGCGCATGCGGGGGTCGAGTGAGCTCATCGGGTCCTGGAAGACGATCTGGAGGTTCTCCCGCAGGAAACGCAGGCCGCGCTCGGGCCGGCCGGTGATCTGCCGGCCGTCGAACGTGATGGTGCCGCTGGTGGGCTGGTCGAGCGCGCAGAGCAGGCGCAGGAGGGTGGACTTGCCGGAGCCGGACTCGCCGACGATGCCGTACCGCTCGCCCCTGCCGATGGTGAGCGACACGTCCTTCAGCGCGTGGACGGGGGCGCCCGGTTGGGTGAGGGAGGTGCGGGGGCGGCGGTAGACGCGGGTCAGGTTGCGGGCGTCAATCAGCGGGGTGCCAGCATGCGTGGGCATGGCCGTCTCCTGTCAGCGCCGGTGCCGTCTCACAGTCGGGGGTGGCGTGCGGGCAGCGGTTCCTGAACACGCAGCCGCGAGGGAAGTGCCCGGCCGCCGGGACGCTGCCCTGGATGGTGGGCAGGCGGGTGCCGCGCGGGGTGAGCTTGGAGGCGGCCAGCAAGCCCTCGGTGTAGCGGTGGCGGGGCCGGGTGAAGACCTCGCGGATGGTGCCGCTCTCGACGACGCGGCCGCCGTACATGACCAGGACCCGCTCGCAGACGGAGGCGACGACGGCGAGGTCGTGGGTGATGAACAGCAGCGCGGGCGCCACCTCGGCGATCAGGTCGAGCATCTGCTTCTGCACGGTGACGTCGAGGGCCGTGGTGGGCTCGTCGCAGATGAGCAGCTGGGGCTCGTTGGCCAGGGCGATGGCGAGCATGACGCGCTGCCGCTGGCCGCCGGACAGCTGGTGCGGGTACGCCTGGGCGATCTGCCGGGGGTGGGGCAGGCGGACCCGTTCGAGGAGGTCGTACGTCCGGGCGAAGGCCTGCGGGCGGGAGGCGCCGTGCAGGGTCATGACCTCGGCGACCTGGGCGCCGATCCGCATGACCGGGTTGAGCGCGGTCATCGGCTCCTGGAAGACCATGGACAGGTCGCGGCCGCGCAGCCGCTTGAGCCGTTTCTCGGGCACGCCGACCAGGTCGCGGCCGTCGAGCGCGGCCCGTCCCGAGGCGGTGACGCCCTCGGGGAGCAGCCCCATGAGCGACAGCGCGGTCAGCGACTTGCCGGACCCGGACTCGCCAATGAGCCCGACCCGCTCGCCGGGCCCGATCTCGAACGACACGTCGCGCACGAGCTCGACGGCATCCGCACGGACGGCGAGTCCCTCAACCTTCAGCGTGCTCACTGGGTCGCTCACCGCTCCTCACTCGCTCCGCGGAGTCCCTCCTCCGTCGGGCCTCCACTACGCTCGCTACGTCGGGTTCGCTCCCTGCCCATGGGTCGCTCACCGCTCCTCACTCGCTCCGCGGAGTCCCTCCTCCGTCGGGCCTCCACTACGCTCGCTACGTCGGGTTCGCTCCCGGATCCTCCTGAGCTTGGGGTCGAGGTAGTCGCGCAGCCCGTCTCCCAGGAGGTTGAAGCCGAGCACCGCGAGGGCGATCGCCAGGCCGGGCCACAGCGCCAGGCGCGGGGTGGAGAACAGCAGCTCCTGGGACTCCTGCAACATGCGCCCCCAGGACGGGGTGGGCGGGCGGGTGCCGAAGCCGAGGAACGACAGCGCCGCCTCGGCCAGGATCGCGATCGCGAACGACACCGACGCCTGCACGATCAGCACGGAGCCGATGTTCGGCAGCACGTGCCGGAGCGCGATCGCGGTGCGGCGGCGTCCGGCGGCCCGGGCGGCGAGGATGTAATCGGTGACCATGACCTGGAGTGTGGCGGCGCGGGCCACGCGGGCGAAGGCGGGCACGGTGGCCACCCCGATCGCGATCATCGCGGTGAGCGTGCCGGCGCCGTAGACCGCGCCGAGCATGACCGCGAGCAGCAAGGCGGGGAAGGCGAACACGAGGTCGTTGACCCGCATGATGAGCTCGGACAACCAGCCCCACGGCGACATCCCGGCGATCATTCCCAGGGGCACGCCGAGCACGGCGGCGATGCCGACGGCCACGATGCCGACGTAGAGGGTGGTACGGGCCCCGACCATGAGCTGGCTGAAGGTGTCGCGGCCGAACTTGTCGGCGCCGAGGAGGTTGCCGTCGCCGGGCGCGCGGAGCTTGCGCGCGGCGTCGACGAGCGTCGGGTCGTGCGGCGTCCAGAAGAACGACAGCAGCGCGGCCAGCACCACCAGGGCGACGAGCGTGCCGCCGACCAGCAGGGCGGCGTTCATGCGGCCTCTCATCGCAGCCTCGGATCGAGCAGGTGGTAGGTCACGTCCACCACGAAGTTGATCAGCAGGACGGCGGCGACCAGCACCATCACCACGCCTTGGACGAGCAGCAGGTCACGCCCGGCCACGCCGTTGAGCAGCAGGTCGCCGAGCCCCGGGATGACGAAGACCCGCTCGACCACGACCGCGCCGATCAGCAGCGTGGCCAGTTGCAGGCCGAGCACGGTGACGACGGGGATCGAGGCGTTGCGCAGCCCGTGCCGCCACAACGCGCCGGTGCTGCCCCTGCCCTTGGCTCGGGCGGTGCGCAGGTAGTCCTCGCGCATCACGTCCAGCACGGCGCTGCGCACGTAGCGGGTGAGCACCGCGCCCTGGACGAGCCCGAGGGAGAGCCACGGGAGCAGGAGGCTGCGCAGCCACTCCCCCGGGCTCTCGGCGATCGGCACGTAGCCGCCGGACGGCAGGGCCTGTGCCTGCACCGCGAAGACGAACACCAGCAGGATGCCGGCCAGGAAGGCAGGGACGGCGATGCCGACCTGGCTGAACGCGCTGATCACGGCGCCCAGGGGGTCGCGGTGGTGCACGGCGGCGAACGTGCCGAGCGGCACCGCGATGACCAGCGCCATCACCATGCCGCCGAGCACGAGCACCGCGGTGACGCCGAGCCGGTCGCCGATCTGCGGGCCGACGGCCGCATTGGTCACGTACGAGGTGCCGAAGTCGCCCTGCACCAGCCCGCCGGCCCAGTCGAAGAACTGCACGACGGGCGGCCGGTCGGTGCCGAACTGCCGGCGCAGCTCGGCCACCGCCTCAGGGGTGGCGTTGACGCCGAGCGCGATCTCGGCCGGGTCCCCGGGCAGCAACGCCATGAACGCGAACACCACCACTGCGGCCACGGCGGTGCTCGCCAGCAGCACCGCCAGCCGTTTGAGCAGGTAGACGATCACTGTTTGGCGAGCGCGGTGAAGTCGAAGGACTCCGCGATGGCGTTCTTCGGCAGCCCGGTGACGCCCTTCTTCGCCACGATCAGGTTGGGGAACAGGAAGAGCCAGTCGGCCGCGGCGTCGTCGGACAGCAGCTTGCCGGCCTTCTTGAGGTCGTCGGTCTGCTGCTGCTCGGTGCCTTCGTCGGCGGAGGCGAGCAGCTTGCCGAACTCGGGGTTGTCGTAGTGGAAGTAGTACGACTTGTCAGCGAATATCCCCATGTCGCGGGGTTCGACGTGGTTGATGATGGACAGGTCGTAGTCGCCCTGCTTGAACACCACGTCCAGCCAGCGTGCCGGGAACTCCAGGGGCTCGATGTCGGCCGTGATGCCCACCTGGGCCAGCTGCGACTTGACGACCTGGGCGCTCGCCACCGCGTACGGCAGGTTCGGGATGCGCATCTTGACGGTCAGCGTCTTGCCGCCGAGCAGCTCCTTGGCCTTGGCCGGGTCGTACGGGTAGTCCCCGGTGCGGTCCTCGTACCACGGGTCGGTCGGCGGCACCATCGAGCCGATCAGCTGGCCGCGCCCGGCCCAGGCGGTGTCCAGCAGCGCCTTGTGGTCGATCGCGTGGCGCACGGCCTGGCGGGCCTTCTTGTCGTTGAACGGCGCGCGGGCGTTGTTCATCGACAGCACGACCTCGCCGTTCGTCGTGCCCTCGACCGTCTGGAAGCGGTTGGGGTCGGCGAACTGCTGCAGCGACTCCGGCGCCTGGACACTGGAGATGACGTCGATGCCGCCGGTCAGCAGCGCGTTGTTCATCGCCGTGGCGTCCTTGAAGTACTTCAGCGTGACCGACGACAGCGGCGGCTTCGTGCCCCAGTAGGAGGGGTTGGCGTTGAGCTGGATGGAGTCGCCGCGCCGCCACGAGCCCAGCACGTACGGGCCGGTGCCGACGGGCTTGTTGGCCAGGTCGGCGACGCCGGTGCGGCTGAACATCGCGCCGAGCCTGGTCGCCATCGAGTAGAGGAAGCCGTTGCTGGGCCGCTTGAGCGTGACGACGGCGGTGGAGTCGTCCTTCTTCTCCACCTTGTCGATCATGTCGAGCTGCGACTTGATCTTCAGCTTCCAGTCGCTCTTGACCCGGTCGAGCGAGAACACCACGTCGTCGGCCGTGAACGGCGCCCCGCTGCTGAACGTCACGTTCTTGCGGAGCGTGAACGTGTAGGTCTTCCGGTCGTCCGAGACGTCCCACTTCTCGGCCAGCAGCGGCACGATCTTGCCGTCCTGGTCGAGCTTGACCAGTCCCTCGTAGACGTTGACGAGCAGCGCCTGGGGGATGGCGACGCCTTCGGTGGAGGTGAAGTCCAGGTTCGCGGGCTCGGCCACGAATCCGACGGACAAGGTTTGGGCCGCGGGGGTGGAAGTGCCGCCGCCGGAGTCGCCGCCACAGGCGGCCGCGCTCAGCAGGAGACCGCCTACGGCGATCCAGATTCCGATGCGCCTCATGTCTTGCAGCCTCCTGGCTAGTGCACTGGTCGGACCAGTAGGCTAAGCACATTGCCAGCCGACGACGGCTCGGGTCAAGGGGGCGTACATGGGTGGTCCGCGATTCGAACCGGTGCGTACTGTGCGCGCCTATGAGCGCGTCGTGGAGCAGATCGAGGGGGCGATCGAGGGCGGCACCCTGTGCCCGGGCGAGCGGCTGCCCAGCGAGCGCGAGCTCATGGTGCAGTTCTCGGTGAGCCGGTCCACCGTGCGGGAGGCGCTGCGCGTGCTGCAGGCGCGCGGCCTGGTGCGCTCGCGGCCCGGTGACCCGAACGGCGCCGAGGTGCTGCCGTTCTCGCCCGTCGCGTTGCACAAGTCGATGACCACGCTGGCGCGGGTGGCGGAGCTGTCGCTGGGCGAGCTGGTGCAGTTCAGGATGGTGCTGGACGCGGCGGCCATCCTGCTGGCGGCGCGGCTGCGCACCGAGGAGGAGCTGGAAGAGATGGCCGCGGCCGTCGAGCGCATGAAGGAGGCGGACAGCGACGCCTTCAGCGCCGCGGACGTCGCCTTCCACGACGTGGTGGCGCGGGCCAGCGGCAACAAGCTGATCCAGATCTGCACCGACGTGGTGCGCTCGGTCGTGGTCGATCTCATCGCCGGCAGGATCGCCGCCGCTCCCGACCAGGAGGCGCTGATGCGCCGGAGCATCGCTCACCACGAGGAGGTCCTGGCCGCCGTGCGCGCCGGCGACGGCCCGCTGGCCGCCCGGCTGTCACGCCGATCGATGTACGACTACTACGCCGGCTACGTTCCCGAGGACGAGCGAATCGCCATGCAAGCCCTTCTGGAGTGATTTGCCCCACACAGTGCTATCTTGCACGCGTGGGCCGCGGGGATGAGAACGGGCTGACAGAGGCCTTCCTGCGTGAGCCGCGCCGCTACACCAGCCACCAGGTCGCCGACATGGCGGGGGTGCCGGTCTACCGCGCGCGGCGCTTCTGGCGTGCCCTGGGGTTCGCCAACGTGGCGGACGACGCCGTCGAGTTCACCGACTCCGACGTCGAGGCGCTCAAGACACTGCTCGGCATGGTCAGCTCCGGCGTCTACGACGAGGAGCACGTGCTGCTGATGGCCCGCTCGCTCGGCGGGGCCACTGCGAGGCTGGCCGAGTCGCAGGCCGAGCTGGGCGTCGAGGCCCTGGACCAGGCGGGCGTGCCGCTGGCCGACCGGCCGCGGGCCTGGCGCCGGCGGGCCGAGCGGGTCGTGCCCGACCTGGCGAAGCTGCTGGTCTACGCCTGGCAACGCCAGCTCGCCGCCGCCGCGGGCCGCATGGCCGACCAGGACATGAGCGCGGTACGGCTGGCCGTCGGCTTCGCGGACCTGGTCGCCTTCACCCGGCTGAGCAGGCAGATCACCAGCAGCGAGCTGGCCCGGCTGATCGACAGGTTCGAGGGGGGATCCGCCGACATCGTCACCTCCACCGGCGGCCGGGTGATCAAGACGCTGGGCGACTCGGTGTTGTTCGTGGCCGACAAGGCGCACGTGGCGGCCGAGATCGCGCTGCGCCTGGTCGAGACGCACGCGCGCGTCAGGGGCCTGCCGGAGCTGCGGGTGGGCCTGGCGTCCGGGCCGGTGATCTGGCGGATGGGCGACGTGTTCGGCACCACCGTCAACCTGGCGAGCAGGCTCACGGCGCTGTCGTTGCCGGGCACGATCCTCGCCGACCCGGCGACGGCCGAGGAACTGGAAGGCGACCGGGCCTTCCGGCTGCGGCCTGTCGACAAGCTGTCGGTACGCGGGCTGGGCGAGATGGCGCCCTTCACCGTCATGCGGTCGGGAGCCCCTTGACGGCCGGGGCAACCTGGGATCGCGCTCGATGCGTCACTACCGTCAGCGAGCTCTGACGGGAGGCGTACACGTTGGCTGATAGAGCCATATTTCAGGACTTCGTGGTGGCGAGGTCCGATCGGCTGTTACGGACCGCGTACCTGCTGACCCGCGACTGGGGGGTGGCCGAGGACCTGCTGCAGGAGTCGCTGGCCAAGGCGTGGTTCGCCTGGCCGGGCATCGACGAGCCCGAGGCGTACGTGCGCAAGGTGCTGGTGACCACGTACACGTCCTGGTGGCGGCGCCGGTGGCGCAGGGAGCTGCCCAGCGCCGACCTGCCGGACGCGCCCTCGTACGACCCGGCAGGACCGCGCGAGGAGCTGTGGAAGGCGGTGGGCCGGCTGCCGGCGAGGCAGCGCGCGGTGATCGTGCTGCGCTTCTACGAGGACTTGCCGGTGGCCGAGGTGGCGGAGCTGCTCGGCTGCCAGGAGGGCACGGTCAAGAGCCAGACCGCCAAGGCGCTGGCCAAGCTGCGAGTGGACGAGTCGATCGTGAAGGAGCTGCACCGATGACCGTGCAAGACCTGCGTGACGTCCTGCGGGAGCGGGCCGAGGCGCCGTCGCCGACGAACCCGCGCCGCCACGACCAGGTCGCCGCCCGCGTCCGCAGGACGCGCCTGCGCCGCCGGGTCACGGCGGGTGCCGCGGTGGCGGCGGCGGTCGTGGTCGGGGTTTCCCTGCTGCCGGGTGCGGCCGAGCAGCCGCGCGAGACGACAGCGGCCGCCCGGCCCGTGCCCGAGCTGCCGGAGCGGTTCACCGCGGACGACGGCACCGAATACCGCCGCCTGACCACGCTCACGATGAAGGGGAGCGGCCCGAAGAAGTCGTCGGTCACGGTGCCGGTCTCCGGGCGGCCACTCGAAGTGGCCGGGATCTGCGACGGCGAGCTCGGCGGCCTCGGCCCGAGGATCTTGGTGAACGGCAGGCCGCAGGCAGGCTCGCACATCGGGCTGTGCTTCAAGCGGAACGCCATGGAGCTGCGGCCGGTCACGATGCCGACGGGCGCCACGGAGGTGACCATCGGCTTCGACAAGACGGTCAACGGCTGTGTCCTCGACAAGAAGGGCGGTCAGTGCGTGCCGTCCAAGCCCGACCGCACGGACTGGCGACTCGGGGTCTACGAGTGGACGCCGCCCGTCCAGCCGGTCGAGCCCGCTCCGCTCAAGGCGTTCCCCGGCAAGCTGGGCCGCCTCAAGCTGGCCGGCCAGACGTCCGGCGTGTGGGACCGGGATCGTTCCTTCGAGATCGTGGTCAAAAGCCCGAGCGGGAAGATCGCCTTGGAGCAGCTCTGCTCGGGCGACCTGGCTTCGAGGGTGTGGTTCACCTACAAGGTCGACGGCATGGACACCGGCACGGGCCCGACCTGCGTGGTCTGGAAGCAGGGCCCGTTCCCCATGGCGGCGACCGAGTTCACCGTGCCCAAGGGCAAGCGGGTGACGATCACCGGCAGGGTGGGCATGTGGGGCGACTCCACCAACCGCCCGGTCCGCTGGTCGGTGGCCGTGTACGTAAGGTAGATCACATGACGAGACGCGCCGCGATCGAGGGCAAGCCGGTGGGCTCGGACGCCTACGTCGCGCTGGAGGCCCGCTACGGGCACTTCACCGCCATGCAGGTCAGAGACCGCCGCACCCGCGGGCTCGATCTGCACCTCGAGCGGCTGGAGAGCGCCAACCTCGAGCTGTTCGGGGTGGCGCTCGACCGGGCGGCGGTGCTCGGCTCGATCAGGGCCGTGCTCGGCGACGACGTACGGGACGCCAGCGTGCGGGTCTACGTCGTGGAGTCCGGCGGCCGGCCGCTCGTCATGGCCACCGCCGCGCCGCCCTTCCACCTGTCCGGCCGCCCCCAGAGCGTCAAGCCGGTCGTCTACCAGCGGTATCTGCCGCACATCAAGCAGGCGGCCGGCTTCCCGCAGGCGCACCTCATCCGCCAGGTCGCCCGCGACGGCTTCGACGAGGCGCTCCTGACGACCGAGGACGGCGTGATCAGCGAGGGCGCGATCACCAACCTGGGCGGTTTCGCGGGCGGCCGGCTGATCTGGCCGGACGCCCCGATGTTGCGCGGGATCACGATGGGGCTGCTGCAGCGGATGGACGTGCCGCAGGAGCGCCGCCCGCTGAAGGTCGCCGCCCTGCCGGAGCTCGATCAGGTCTTCCTGTGCAACTCGCGCGGCGTGGTGCCGGTGAGCCGGGTGGGCGACGTCGAGTTGCGGCAGGACGGCGAGCTGATGGCGCGCGTGATCGGCTTCTACGACGCGATCGCGGGAGATCCGCTGGATTGAATCCGCGCGGTTTCGGGCGGCGGGCTGAGCGGGCATGCACTTCCGGCGACGACTTCACCTCAGGGACATCCTCCGTCCCCGCCGAGAGAGGCCGCTGACCGAATGCCGAGCTTCCCCGAGATCATGCATCGCACGTTCTTCCGGACGTTGTCCCTGCTCTCGCCGGCGGCGCAGGGCGTGCTCCTGCGCCGCTACTTCGACTGGTGGCACCGCAGCCCGGACCCGTGGAAGCTGGCGACCGACAGCTACGAGCAGCAGAAATACCTGGCCACGCTGCAGCATCTGCCGCCCAGGCCGTACCGGCGGATCATCGAGGTGGGCTGTGCCGAGGGGGTGTTCACGCACGCGCTCGCGGCGGCGTTCCCGGACGCCGAGATCACCGGCGTGGACGTGTCCGAGCGGGCGCTGGCGCGGGCGCGCGAGCGGGTGCGGGGCAACGCGCGGGTGCGGTTCGTCCGGGCGGACATCGTCACCCACCGACCGGCCGAGCGCTTCGACCTGGTGTTCTGCTCGGAGACCCTCTACTACCTGGGCCGTGCCGAACGCCTGCGCCGGGCCTCCGCGCGGCTCGGCGACCTGCTCGCGCCCGGCGGCGTCCTGGTGGCGGTCCACCCGTGGCCGGAGGCCGCCCGGCTGCACCACTACCTGGATGCGTCGCTGCCCCGGCTCGCGAAGGAGGTCTACACGGCAACGTACCGGCCGTTCGCCATCTCGATCTACGGCACCCCTCAGGCCGAGGCCTGACGCTTGCCCAGCAGGTCGGCGGCGAGCTGCCGGACCACCACGCGCTGGATCTTGCCGGTGGCCGTCTTCGGCAGCTCATCCACGATCAGCACCTCGCGCGGGCGCTTGAACGAGGCCAGGCCGTCACGGCAGAACGCGACCAGCTCCGCGGCGTCCACCGCGCTGCCCGCCGCCGGCACCACGCAGGCCACCGGCTTCTCCAGCCCGTCGGGGTCGATGTAGGCCACCACCGCGCACTCCCCCACCGACGTGTGCTCCAGCAGCCTGGCCTCCACCTCCATCGGCGACACCCAGATGCCGCCCGCCTTGATCAGGTCGTTGGAGCGTCCGAGGCAGCGGTAGAAGCCGTCCGGGTCGCGGGTGTAGGTGTCTCCGGTCCGCAGCCACTCCCCCTGGAACACCTGGCGGGTGGCGGCGGTGCGGCACCAGTAGCCGGTGGCGATGGAGTCGCCCCGCACGTACAGGTGACCCGGCTGGCCGTCGGGGACCGGGGCGCCGAGGTCGTCGAGCAGCCTGGCCTCGTAGCCGGGCACGACCGTGCCCGAACTGCCCTGGCGTACCTGGCCGGGCCGGTTGGAGATGAAGATGTGCAGGGCCTCGGTGGAGCCGAGGCCGTCGATGATGTCCACGCCGAACCGCTCGGTGAAGCGCCGGTAGATCTCGGCGGGCAGCGCCTCGCCGGCCGAGACGGCCAGCCGTACCGATCGGAAGGCGTCGTCCGGGGCGCCGAGCGCGAGCAGGGCCGCATAGAACGTGGGGCCGGCGAAGAACAACGTCGGCCGGTCCACCGCCACCCGCGCGATCACCCCGGCCGGGGTGGGCCTGGCCGGATCGAGTATCGCGGTCGCGCCCGCGGCGAGGGGGAAGAACAGGGAGTTGCCGAGGCCGTACGCGAAGAACAGCCGGGCGACGGAGAAACACCGGTCGCCGGGGCGGATGCCGAGGACCTGATCACCGTAGGTCTCGCAGACGTCGCGGATCGCGCCGTGCCGGTGCATGGCGGCCTTCGGTGCTCCGGTGGTGCCCGAGGTGTAGAGCCAGAGGGCGGGGGAATCGCGCCAGCTGTCGTACGCGGCCGCCGCGCCCGGGCCGTGCGCCGCCACCGCGCCGCGGCCGGCCTCCAGCACCTCCGCCCAGCGCCGGACCCGCACCCCGGGGTCCGGTCCTGCCGGGTCCGCCTCGGCCGAGTCGGTCATGACGAGTGTCGTCACGTCGGGGGCGGTCCGCAAAGCCTCCCGCACGGCCGGCGCGAACTCGGAGGTGGCCACCACGACCCGCCCGCGCGCGTCCCGGAACAGGGCGGCCAGCTCGGCGCCGTTGTACATGGTGGAGACCGGTACGGCGACCGCCCCCATCCGCATGACCGCCAGGATGGTGACCACCGTCTCGGGGCGGTCCGACATGACGAGCAGCACGCGTTCCTCCGGCCGGACGCCCAGCTCCCGCAGCCCGGCGGCCAGCTCGGCGACGCGGGCGGCGAGCTGCGCGTACGTGAGGGAGCTCGGGGCGCCCGCGGGCCCCGTCACCGCGACGTGATCACCTCGGCCGGCTTCGACCTGCCGGTCCACGAGGAAAACGCTGGCGTTGAACGACTCCGGCATCATGGCCGTCCCCATCCGCAGGCGGACATTCGTAGGCGCATCCTCTACAGAGATCGGATAAGCCGTCAACCGCCTGTAGCATCACAGATGCACGTACTCGTAGTCGAACGGCCGCCCGTTGATCCCGTTGCGCGGCGGCGCCACCCAGGCGGCGATCTTCCCCGGCTCGTACACCGGCCGCATCAGCGCCCGCACGTGCTCCTTGTCCGCGGCCGTCGGCAACCACCGGCCCCTGGCGGCCTCCCATGACCCCTCGTCGAGGACGCGCCCGTCCGGGGAGATGTGGTGCCCGGCGAACACGCCGACCCGGCGGTTGAATCCCACGTGCGGCAGGTAGAGCGTCGCGTCGAGGCCGTGGCCGGCGAGGATGCGGTTCCACCGGTTCACGCCGGTGGCGCAGTCGGCGATGTACTCGCCGCGCAGGTCCGCGTTGAGCGCCGTGAGCGCGGGCAGCCGCACGTCCACCAGCCGGCCCCGCTCGACCCGCGGCACGACGGCGAAGGCGTCGGTGAGCCGGTGGTCGTCGGCGCGCCGCTCCTCCTGCCAGCGGCCCTTGAGCCCGGCGGTGAAGTAGTTGGCCACATTGGTGGACGTCTCGCCGCCGAACAGGTCGAGGCTGACGCTGTAGTGGAAGTTGATGTACTTCTGGACGACGTCCAGCGGGATCCCGCCGTACGGCCCGATGTCGTCGGTGTCGTGCTCGCGCATCAGCTGCGCGGTACGCTCCACCACCCGGTCCACGCCCGTGGTGCCCACGAACATGTGGTGGGCCTCCTCCTTGAGCATGAACTCGCAGGTACGGCTCAGCGGATCGAACGCCGACTCCTTGAGCGTGCCGAGCTGATACTTCCCATCCCGATCGGTGAAGTACGTGAACATGTAGAACGACAGCCAGTCCGGCGTCTCCTCGTTGAAGGCGCCCAGGATGCGCGGCGAGTCCTCGCTGCCCGAGTTGCGCTTGAGCAGTTGCTCGGCCTCCTCACGGCCTTCCCTGCCGAAGTAGGCGTGCAGCAGGTAGACCATGGCCCACAGGTGCCGGCCTTCCTCCACGTTCACCTGGAAGAGGTTGCGCAGGTCGTACAGGGAGGGGGCGGTCAGCCCGAGCCGGCGCTGCTGCTCGACGCTGGCCGGCTCGGTGTCGCCCTGGATGACGATGAGCCGCTGCAGGTCGGCGCGGTGCTCGCCGGGCACCCGCTGCCAGACCGGCCGGCCCTTGTGCTCGCCGAACGCGATGCGGCGGTCGTCCTTCCGCTCGGCCAGGAAGATGCCCCAGCGGTAGTCGGGCAGCGGCACGTGATCGAAGTGCGCCCAGCCCTCGCGGCCGACCGAGACGGCCGTGCGGAGGTAGACGTCCCTGGTCGGCAGCGCCGGGCCCATCTCCGCCCACCACTGCAGGAAGCGCGGCTGCCACGACTCCAGCGCCCGCCGCAGCCGGCGGTCCTCCGCGAGGTCGACGTTGTTCGGAATGCGCTCGCTGTAGTCGATGGACACCTCTCAAGCGCAACATCGTCATGTAACCGCGTCAAGGGGATGTAGACCAATGGTGCTGGGCGAACGGGATCCGGCCGAGGATGTTCGCGATGGCCGCGGCCGGATAGTCGATCATGTCGGCCGGCAGGGCGTGGACGGGCCACCAGGCGATCTCCGAGCACTTGCGGGGCTCGGCGTTGTACGGCTCGCCGGTCCACGTCCCGGTGGTGAAGAAGAGGCCGACCCGGTCGGGTGCCCGGTGCATGACGTGGGCGAACGTCAGGTCGGCCGGGTCGATGGTGACTCCGAGCTCCTCGGCCGCCTCCCGTGCGGCGCCATGGGTCGCCGGTTCGCCCTCCTCCAGGTGTCCCGAGGGCAGGTGCCAGAGCCCGTCGCCGTAGCCGGTGCCGGAGCGGCGGGCGAGCAGGATCGTGTCGCCG
This sequence comes from Nonomuraea polychroma, assembly GCF_004011505.1. Lineage (NCBI taxonomy): Bacteria > Bacillati > Actinomycetota > Actinomycetes > Streptosporangiales > Streptosporangiaceae > Nonomuraea > Nonomuraea polychroma. The sequence continues at coordinate 3,122,793 of NZ_SAUN01000001.1, read as the reverse complement.
CGCAGGAGCACGACGTGCACGTCGACGATGGCCCGGAACCGGCCCGGCGCAGGGGCGACCGTGGGGCCGTGGCGGCGGTCCAGGGCTTGGGTCCACTTCACCGCCACGGCGGCCACCTGGATCAGCTCGGCGCGCAGCCGGTCAGGGTCGGCTTCCGCGAACGCCTCCAGCACCTCCTCGGCCAGAACGTGCCGCCAGGTCAGCGCGCCGTCGCGGGCCGCCGTCTCCGTCTCCTGCCTGGCCCGGTCGGACGCGGCCGTCGTACGCCCGCCTCCGGTGCCGTCGGGCAGCTCCTGCATGCCCCACCTCTTATCCTGGGCCGCCCGCTCGGCCGCCACCTCGGCGAGCACCCTCGCCAGCGAGCCCGGCACGCCCGCGTCCCCGTCATGCGTCATGGCCTCCAGTGTGGCCTGGACACGCAGCTCACGAGGCGGCGGGCCGGAAACCGGGGCCCAGGTCGGTGACTCCGGAGCACACGTGGTCGCGGAACGCCCGCGCCGCCGGCGTCAGCCGATCCCCCGCGGGCCAACTCACCCCGATCGTCCGGAACACGGGCGGCGACAGGGGGATCTCCACGACGCCGGAGCCGGGCGTGGCCGGACGGGGTCCTGGCTGGGAACGCGGCAGGATCGCCACGCCGAGGCCCGCCGCCACCAGCCCGCGCATGGTCTCCGACTCCTGGCACTCGAAGGCGATCAGCGGCTCGAATCCCGCCGCCGCGCACAGGTCGTCGATGATCTGCCGCAGGCCGTACCCGTGCTCCAGGGCGACCTGTGCCTCCCCCGCCAGCTCCGCGGCCCGCACCCGCTCGCGCCTGGCGAGCCGATGTGCCGCCGGCACGGACAGGACCAGCTCCTGATCGGCGAGCGGCCGGCTGTCCAGGTCCGGGTCGTCCAGCGGCATCGGGGCGACGAACACCAGGTCGCTCTCGCCCTCGTGCAGGTTCCGCAGCATGTCCTGGCGCGAGCCCTGCGCCAGGCTGAAGCGGGCGCGCGGGTGGCGCTCGCGGAAGCCGCGGATGAGCGACGGGACGAGTGTGCGGCCGAGCAGGTGCAGGAAGCCGAGCACGATGCGGCCGCTGTCCGGATCGATTTCCTCGCGTACCTCGCGGGCGGCGCCGGTGACGGTGCTCAGCGCGCGGGCGGAGGCGGCGGCCAGCGTGCGGCCCGCCCTGGTCAGGCGGATGCCGCGGCCGGCCGGCAACACCAGCGGGGCGCCGACCAGGTCGGACAGGGCGGCGAGGCGGCGGCTGGCAGTGGGCTGGGGGATGCCGAGGAGTTCGGCTGCGCGCGTCACGTGACCGGTCTCGCCGACCGCGGCCAGGAGGGCGAGGGCGGGCGCGAGGTGGGCGGCCAGCTGTTCATCGGATTCATCCATCACGGTATGAATTATCGCCTATTTGAGCATTGGACGTATTTATTAGCCTTGCTTAGCGTTGTGCGGGTGGTCATCCAAGCTCAGAGCGCTCCTGCGCAGGTGGACACCCGGCGGGTCGGCGCGGCCGTCGCGGCGGCGGGGCTGTCGTCGTTCGCGCTGCTGTACGCGCCGCAGCCGGTGTTGCCGCAGCTGGCCGCCGCGTTCCGGCTCGATCCGGGCAGCGCGTCGCTCGCCATCGGCGTGGCCACCGGCGCGCTGGCGGTGGCGGTGCTGCCGGTGGCCGCGCTGGCCGAGACCGTGGGGCGGCGGCGGATGATCGTCTGGTCGGTGGTGGTGTCGGCGGTTCTCGGGCTGCTGCTGCCGCTGGCGCCGTCCTTTCCTGTGCTGCTGGTCATGCGGGCGGTGCAGGGGGTGGCGATCGCCGGGTTCGCGGGGGTCGCGGCGGCCTACCTGGCCGATCAGGTCGGGCCCGGCCGGCTGGCCGGCGCGGTGGGTGCGATGATCGCGGGGAACTCGGTCGGCGGGATGACGGGGCGGCTCGGCACGGGGTTCGCCGCCGGTCCGCTGGGCTGGCACGGCGCCCTGGCCGTGGTGGCCGGGGTCGCCCTGGCGTGCGCGCTGTTCGCGGCTCTGACGCTGCCCCGCACCCCGAGCCCCCAGCACGCCCCCTCACCCGCCCACGCCCCCGCGCCCGGCGCCGCCCGCGTGCCTGCCCGCGGCTCTGCGCCCGGCCGCGCCCCCGTCCCCGTCCCCGCCCATGACCCCGCGTCCTCCGGCGAACCGGCCGACGGGGCGCACGTCGAGCGGGGCCGGCGGGCCCACTCGCGTGCCGCGCACGTCCGGCCCGACGCGACGTGGGCCGGCCGCCCGAGAACGGACAGCACGCGGGCCGGGCGAAGAGGTGCCGGTGTCGGAGTGCTCGTTCCGTGCATGGTCGGCGCGCTCGCCACGGGCGCGTTCGTCGCGCTCTACAACGCCGCCGGCTTCCGCCTGGCCGGGGAGCCCCTCTCGCTCAGCCCGGCCGTCGCCTCCCTGGTCTTCCTCTCCTACGCCATGGGCACCGCCTCCTCGGCCGCCGCCGGGCGGCTCGCGGCCCGCCTGGGGCGTACGACGGCCCTGGTCACGTCCCTGATCGTGACGGTGGCCGGGTCGGCGCTGACCCTCCACCCGTCGTTGCCGGCGATGTCGCTCGGCTTCGCCCTGCTGACCGCGGGCTTCTTCGCGGCGCACGCCATCGCCAACGCCTGGGTCGCCGCCCAGGCGTCCCCGCAGGCCCGCGGCCGGGCCGCCGGTCTCTACACCCTCTGCTTCTACCTGGGCAGCGGCGCGGGCGGCACGGCGGGCACCATCGTGTACGGCCACGCGGGCTGGTCCTGGCTGATCGCCCTGACCTCGGCCTGGCTGCTGCTGGCCACCCTGGCCGTCCTGCTGAGAGCTAGGCGGGACCCAGCCGGGTGACGGTCACCGTGATCTCCTGGCGGCTCCCCGGGGGCCCCTGGTAGATGCCCTTGAGCGGCGGCACGTCCGAATAGTCCCGCCCCCGGGCCACCACCACGTGCGCCTCCCCCACGTACGTCCGGTTGGTCGGATCGAGCGGCAGCCACTCCCCCGCCCAGTACTCCACCCACGCGTGGCTCTGCCCGTCGACGGGCTCGCCGATCCCGGCGGTCGGCCGCGGATGCAGGTAGCCGGAGACGTACCGGGCCGGCAGCCCGACGGCCCGCAGCAGCCCCGCGGTGAGGTGCGCCATGTCCTGGCAGACGCCCTTGCCCAGGTCCCATGCTTCCTGTGCGGAGGTCTGGACGCCGGTCGAGCCGGGCATGTACTCCACTCGGGCCGCGACCAGCTCGCAGATCGCCTCGGCCGTCTCGTGCGGGTCGCGGCCCAGCGCCTGCGTCTTGGCCAGCTCGTCCAGCTCGGCGTTCACGGCGGTCATCGGGGTACGCCGCAGCAGCTCCTCCATCGACGGCTCGGGCGCCGTGGCGGAACCCTGGGGGCGGCGCGGCCCGCTGGTCTCCACCCTGCTGACGGCCTCTATGGTCAGCGACCGGTGCGGCTCGGGCACGTCGAACGCCGTCACCGTGGTGCCCCAGTAGTCCTCGTACGTGTAGGTCGGCACGGCCGGCGTCACTTTGACGCGGCTGGACAACACGCCGTGCGCGGGCGTCATCCGGAGCTCGTTGTAGGAGGAGTGCGCCTCACCGTCGTACTCCACGTGCGTCACGTGGGAGACCTTCACGCGCCAACCCATGCCATCGCCTCCCTGCGCTGGAAGAACCTCTTCGTGATCGCCTCGCCCGCGGCCGCGCACGCCTCCTGGAGGGTGCCGAGCAGCTCGGGCAGCCGGTCGCTGAGCTCGTCCAGGTCGCTGTACTCGAGCCCGGCGCGCACCCGCCCGATGGCGGCCTGCGCGGAGTCGGCCACCCCGGCCCTGGCCGTTTCGGGGGCGAGCGCCCGCAGGCACTTCTCCGCGGTCAGCAGCGAGTAGACGACCGAACGCGGGAAGAGCCGGTCGAGCAGCAGGAACTCCAGCACCGCGCCGTCCCTGGCGCCGTGCGTCCTGGTGAACGACTCGTCGGCGCCGCTGGCCTGCAGCAGCAGCCGCCAGTCGCTGGCCAGGTGCACGGCCAGGAGCCTGGTGGTCATGTCGACGCGTTCGAGGCTGCGGCCGAGCACGATGAAGCGCCAGCAGTCGTCCCTGCTCATGGTGGCGTCGGCGAGGCCGAAGAACAGGGCGGCCCGCTCGCGGACGAAGGCCAGGTACGCGTGCGGGGGCAGCGTCTCCAGCTTGGACAGGTGGTGCCAGGTGACGTTGAGGCACTCCCAGACCTCGCTGGACAGCACCTCGCGCACGCCTCTCGCACTGTCCCTGGCGGAGCTGACCGAGGAGGCGATCGAGGCGGGCTCGTCCAGGTCGTAGGCCAGGCGCCGGATCATCGCCTGGGGGCTGGCGGGGGCGGCGGTCAGGCCGAGCACCGCGTAGAGGGAGCTGCTGGTCTCGGGCTCGTCGAGCATGCGGTGCACGGACACGTCGAGGAGCCGGGCGGTGTCGTCGGCGCGCTCGACGTACCTGCCGATCCAATAGAGCGTCTCGGCGATGCGGCTGAGCAGCGGGCGCGTCATTGTTGTTCCCCTTCCCACGCCGCGGTCCTGCTGGGGCTCCACTGCGCGGCGCTGGGCGCCGCCATCGCGGCGGACGCGGCGGGCGCGCAGGCCTCGCCGAGCACCCAGGTGTCCTTGGAGCCGCCTCCTCTGCTGGAGTTGACCACCAGCTCGCCCTCCGGCAGCGCGACGCGGGTCAGCCCGCCGGGCAGCAGCCACACGTCGTCGCCGTCGTTGACGGCGAACGGCCGCAGGTCGATGTGGCGCGGCGCAGGGCGCTCGCCGACCAGGGTGGGCGAGGTGGACAGGAGCACCGGCTGCTGGGCGATCCAGCCGCGCGGATCCTCGCGTACGGCCTCCCGCACGGCCGCGAGCTCCTCCGGCGTGGCGACGGGCCCGATCACGATGCCCTTGCCGCCCGCGCCGTCCACGGGTTTCAGCACCAGCTGATCGGCCTCGGCCAGGACGTGGTCGAGCACGTCGGGCTCGTCGAGCCGGTAGGTCTCCACGTTGGGCAACAGCGGCGTCTCCCCCAGGTAGTAGGCGATCAGGTCGGGCACGTACGTGTAGACGAGCTTGTCGTCGGCGATCCCGTTGCCCACGCCGTTGGCGATGGTGACGTTGCCGGCGCGGGCGGCGTTCACCAGCCCGGGGCAGCCGAGCACGGAGTCGCCCCGGAAGTGCAGCGGGTCCAGGAAGTCGTCGTCGACGCGGCGGTAGACGACGTGGACGAGGCGGCGGCCGTACGTGGTGATCATGTAGAGGCGGTTGTTCTCGCAGACGAGATCGCGGCCCTCGACCAGCTCGATGCCCATGAGGCGGGCCAGCAGCGCGTGCTCGAAGTAGGCGGCGTTGTAGACGCCGGGCGTGAGCAGCACCACGGTCGGGTCTGCGACCCCCGGGGGCGCGGCGCCGCGCAACGCGGCCAGGAGCCTGGCGGGATACTCCTCGACCGGACGCACGAACTGCTCGGAGAAGAGGGTGGGCAGCGTGCGGGTCATGGCGAGCCGGTTCTCCAGCACGTAGCTGACCCCGCTGGGGGTGCGGACGTTGTCCTCCAGCACGTGCAGGACGCCTTGCTCGTCGCGGATCAGGTCCGTGCCGCCGACGTGGACGCGCACGCCGTTGGGCGGGCGCCAGCCGTGGGCGACGCGATGGTAGTGGGGACTGGAGTGCAGCAGTCGCCAGGGGACCACGCCGTCGTGGAAGACCTGGCGGGCGCCGTACGCGTCGTCGAGGAACGCCTCCAGGGCGCGGATCCGCTGCCGCACGCCGCGCGTCACGAGGTCCCACTCGGCGGCGTCGATGACGCGGGGGATCAGGTCGAGCGGGAAGGGCCGCTCGACGCCCGCGTAGTCGAAGGTGACCCCGCGATCGGTGAACATCCTGGCGAGCTGATCGGCCCTGGTCCGCAGCTCGCGGGCGCCGAGCGGCTGGAGTGCGGCGAACAGCGCCTGGTACTGGCCGCGGGGGACGCCCGGCCGCTCGAACATCTCATCCCACGCTCCGGCCATGACATACGTATCAAAGATGTCCGCCATGACCGATTTATAGGAAAAGTATGTTTCCGGCAATGGCGTCGAATGTTACAAGCGGACGGAGCGTTCGAGGGAGTCGGTCAGCCATAGGTGGGTGGATCCGAGCGTGGCCACCTCGCCGCTGACCTCGGTCACCAGCCGCCAGTAGCGGCGCATCCGCGGCTCGCGTTCGTGGGAGAGGTCGGTCAGCAGCCGGCTCCGGAACTCCGGGGTGTCGCCGCTGCGGCGCACCGAGGCGTGCGCCGCCACGAATCGCTCCAGCTCGGGGCCCTCGCGGGGAGCCTTGCCCGCCACGACCAAGGGCTCGGCCAGCGCGCACGCCTCGCCGACCCCGAACATCAGCGCCTCCTCGTCGGAGATCAGCTCGATGTTGACGCGGGCGCGCTCCAGCAGGGCGCGCGTCAGTGATCGGTCACTGGCCAGGGCGACGAGCTCGGCGTACGCGACCACCTGGGCCGGGGTCGGGTCGACCGGCGGCTGGGGCACGGCCATGGTCACGAACGCCGTGAACATGCCCTCGGAGATCGGGGCCAGCATCGCGCGCCGCCAGAAGCGGATCACCGCGTCGCGGGCGGCCGGCCCGCGCTCCACCGCGGCCAGCAGCTCCAGCCGGGCGGCCCGCTCGGCCGGCCCCGCCTCCTCGACCGCCCGTAGCGAGGCCCGCCGCCAGGCGAGGTCCGCGAGCTGGACGTCGATCACGGCCCGCTCGGCCGCCACGACCTCGCCCACGGAACGTTCCCCGTCCAGCACGCGCCTGATGGAGACCAGTCCGAGCCCGAGCCCGCGCAGCCTCCTGACGAGGCCGAGGCGGTCCACGGCGGCCTGGTCGAACCGGCGGTGCCCGCCCGTGCTCCGCACCGTGTCGATGATGCCCTCGTCGCAGTAGAAGCGGATCGTCCGCACCGGCACGCCGGTCAGCCGGGCCAGGTCGCCGATTCCAAGCGTGTCATCGCGCAGCGCCCTTGGCCGAGCTCCGCTCGGTGTCCTGAGATCAATGTCCTCGCTTCGCTGCGAATTCATCTCAGGCACTTGAACCTCCACTGGACTGGAGTTCCTACGGTACCGGCGTACCCGTTCACCGAGTTGAGGGGAGTTTCGCCATGCTGGATGTCGAGCGGCTGGAGGAGGGGCTGCGGGAGCAGACCGCGGGGTTCGCCCGCGCGGCCGCCGGAGGGGATCCGCAGGCCACCGTGCCGACCTGCCCGGACTGGCCGTTGCGGGTGCTCGTGGGGCACATCGGGCAGGCGCACCGGTACGCGGCCCAGGTCGTGCGCAAGGGCGAACCGGCGGTCGCGCCGGACCCGTGGCAGGCCGAGCCTGGCACGCCGGACCGCTGGGAGGAGTGGCTGCGCGCGGGTGCCGACGACCTGATCGACGCGATCGAGGAGACCGGCGCCGGCAAGGAGATGTGGACGTTCCTGGGGCCGCGGCCCGCCGTCTTCTGGCTGCGCCGGATGCTCGCGGACACGGCCGTCCACCATTACGACGCTGCCGTCACGACGGGCGCGGCGTTCGTCCTCGCCGACGACCTGGCGGCCGACGTGGTCAGCGAGGGGTTCGAGATGCTGACCGCGCCGGGCGCCGAGCAGCTCAAGCCCGAGCTGGCCGAGCTGCGCGGCCGGGGCGAGCGGCTGGGGCTGCGGCCCGTCTCGGGCGACGGCTGGGTGCTCACCAGGGCGCCCGAGGGCCTGCGGTGGCAGCGCGGGCCGGTCCCGGCCGATGTCGACGTGGTGGTGTCGGGCACGGCGGCGGATCTCATGCTGGTGTGCTCGCGCCGCCTGCCTCTCGACGACGGCCGGGTGGAGGTCGCCGGGGACCGCGCCCTGATGGATCACTGGCTGGCCCGGATGGCGTTCTGACGCGGCTGAGCTGGTCCGACGGGACCGATCTCAGCTGTCGAGGTAGCGCAGGATGGCCAGCACGCGGCGGCTGTAGCCGGGGTCGCGGGGCAGGTCGAGCTTGTCCATGATGGCGTTGACGTGCTTCTCGACCGTGCTGAGCGAGACGTGCAGGCGCTCGGCGACGGCGGCGTTCGTCAGCCCTTGGGCGAGGTGCCGCAGCACCTCGCCCTCGCGTGGGCTCAACGTCCTCAGCGGGTCGGCGTGGGTGGTGCGGGCGAGGAGCTGGCGCACGACCTCGGGGTCGAACACGGTGCCGCCCGTACGGACCCGCTCCAGCGACTCCAGGAAGTCGGCCACCTCCGAGACCCGGTCCTTGAGCAGGTAGCCGAGCCCTTCGGTGCGCCCGGCCAGCAACCTGGCCGCGTAATGCGGCTCGACGTACTGGGAAAGGACGAGCACGCCGACCTCCGGCCGGCGATCGCGGATCTCCAGCGCGGCCCGCAGCCCTTCGTCCTTGTGGGCCGGCGGCATGCGGACGTCGATCACGGCCACGTCCGGGCGGTGGTGTTCGACGGCGTCGAGCAGCGCGGGCGCGTCGCCGACGGCGGCGACGACCTCGTGGCCGGCGTCGTCGAGCAGCCGCGTCAGGCCCTCGCGCAACAGGACGGAGTCGTCGGCCAGAATCACCCGCACGGCTCGGCCTTCGGCAACGTCGCGACGATCTTCGTGGGGCCGCCGGGCGGGCTCTCCACGGCGAACTCGCCGTCCAGCGCCAGGACCCGCCTGGCCAGCCCGGACAGCCCGCCGCCCGACGGGTCGGCGCCGCCCTTGCCGTCGTCCGAGATCGCCACCCGCACCGTCCGCTCGTCCTCGCTCAACACGACCAGGATGTCACGTGCCCCGGCGTGTTTGACCGCGTTCGTGATGGCCTCGCGGGCCACGAAGTAGAGGGCGGTCTCGATCTCGGAGACCGGCCGCTCGGCCAGTCCGTGGTGCACGGTCACCGGCACGCTGGACCGCTCGGCCACGCCGGCGAGCGCGGCACGCAAGCCCAGCTCGTCGAGTGCGGTGGGGTAAATGCGCCAGGCCACGCTCCTCAGCTCGTCGAGGAGGTGCCGCGACTCGGCGTAGGCCTGGGCGACCAGCTCGCCGGTCCTGTCGTGGTCGCCGCTGTGCCGGGCGCGGCCGAGGAGCATGGCGAGGGCCACGCCGCGTTGCTGCACTCCGTCGTGCAGGTCGCGTTCGATTCTGCGGCGTTCGTCGTCCACGGCCTTGACGATGCCGGAGCGGGTCGCGGTCAGCTCGGCGATGCGTCTGCTCATCTGCTCGTGGCGGTCGGGGCCGAGGAAGCGGCCGGCCAGCCGCCGTTCGAGGGATCCGACGGCCAGGATCATGAGGGCGGTCAGGACCAGCAGCGCCATCCCGCTGGTCAGGCCGAGCACGCCGCTGCTGGTGACCAGCTTCACTCCCGGCAGGTTCACGGGCACCTGCTCGGACCGGCCCAAGGCCACGTCCCACGACCCGCCGAGCAGGAGCAGGCCGGTGATGAACAGGGCCGAAGCGCAGACGTAGCCGCCGAGCACCCCCAGCGCGGCGCGGGCGGCGAGGAAGCCGTAGCCGGCCTCCCCCGCCGTCTCGTGGCCGAACCATCGGGCAAGCCTGGCACGTTCGACGGACACCAGCCAGGCCAGGCCCCGCGC